>DATGIQ010000572.1:0-20444 GCA_035295665.1 Gemmataceae bacterium
ATCAGCCAGGGAAGGGACCACCCGCTCCTCCAGCCACTCCAGCCGCAGTCGGTACGGGGCTCGCCGTGCCGGCGGGGCCGGAATGCGGGCTCGGCTCAGTAGACGGGTGAACAGCATAGCGGTGGCTCCTCCCTTTTTCCCCGATCCAGGTTCTTCCCGAATCGGTCCTTCAACGGCGAAACATCGACAGGTGGCAAACGGTTCTAGGAAACCGTCACCGCTCCCGCGAGGAAACAAAACGCGGCGTTTGCATCCATCGAACCTTCCGGTCTCCGGTTACTACTCGGAAGAGACGGTGGCACAATGGTCTAGGTCTGGTCGGGCAGGATAAAGGCGATTGTCCTTGCTCCTACGCGAGGACCTAAATATCCAGCCGGGAGAGGGCCCTACGTGGCATCAAAGCCTTACCAGGCGCGCTCCTTGGAAGTCCATGGCGCGCAGCCACGCCAGTGGAAAAGGTGGGCACTGGTATGGAGGCCTGTCTAGGTTTGTTCCAAATTCCAGCAGGGCGCCAGGGGGGGAACGTATGCGCCCGCCCGCAGCTGCATTGCCTTGCAAGCGGGCATGCCACGAAAAGCGACGTTCTCATAATAGGGTCTGCCGGCCAAAACTTCTACCCCAGTTCCTCCCAAAATCGGGCCCGGAATTGCAGCCGAAACCCTCCGGACAATCTCCATCCTCATGGAAATGGCTTGGCGAAATCCCCTTGACGCAAAGAGCTTTGCATGGAAAAGTTACTTGAGCTTGAAACGTGTGGTTGTTGCAGCCGCTGTGTGCCGGCTAAACTCCGAGGAAAGGAAATGAAAACATCATCATTTCAGCAAGGGTCGATCGTTCTGTTGTTATATATGTTCGGCGGTCTTGCCTTGGGTTTGGCTAACCGGCCATTGGGCCAAGCGGTACAACAGCTGGGAGTGAAGCCGGGTGTGGGGACCGCCATCAACGTAAATGGGCTCTTGCCGTTGCTAGCGGTCGGTCTTGGCGTTGCTTATCCGCGTTTGGCAACCGTGTGGCTCGGGGCCGTCGGGATGACGGTCGCCTTCCTTGTTGCTCTGGCTCTCGTTCATCCTCCGCCCCAACCGTGGAATGCGGCCACGCTGTTACGGGCGGTGCAACCGGTGCTGGTCCTCGCTTGCCTGGGCTATATTCTTCTCGGTACGATGGCGGCACGGATTACCTGTCGCGTTCGGCAGTAGGATCAAGTTCCGCCCGCCCGGTTGCGGAGGCAACCCCCATGAACCACCGAGGTGTGCATGCGGACTATCGCACAGGCTTCGTCAGCCGCCGCTGCTTGCTGCAGATCGGTGGCCTCGGTTGCCTGGGACTGAACCTGGCCGGGCTTTTTCGGGCAGAGGCTCGCAGCGCAGGCACCACCCCGCTCACCAAGTTCGCTCGCCCCTCTCGGGTGAAGTCATGCATCCTCCTTTTTTACTACGGCGGTCCGAGTCACCTGGATACCTGGGATCTGAAGCCCGCCGCGCCAGCCGAAGTTCGTGGTGAATTTCGGCCGGCCGCAACCGCTGTGCCGGGGCTGCGCATCTGTGAGCATCTGCCGCACTGTGCCCGGGTGATGGATAAGCTGGCCATTGTCCGGAGCCTACACCATCCGATGCGCAATCACAACTCGGCCGCGGTCGAAGCGCTCTGCGGCCGAACTCCCCTCCGAGGCGACCTCGAACTGCTTGCCGACGACCCGAATAGCTTTCCCTGTTATGGGTCGACCCTGAGCTTTTTGCGGCCGGGGCAGCGCGAAATTCCGGCGCACGTGGCTTTGCCCCATGTGATGCACAACGTGGTCGTTCTGCCGGGCCAGACCGCGGGCTTCCTGGGTGCGGCGTACAACCCGTTCCAGATTACGAAAGACCCCAACGAGGCCCATTTCAACGTGGCGGAGCTGGAACTCCCTTCGGACCTTTCGCTGGCCCGGCTCGAAGACCGGCGCACGTTGCTGTCACTGATCGATGCGCAGACCAATCGTGCCGAGCGACTCGCCGGCACCGGTGCGATGACCGTGTACCAGGAACGGGCACTCCACTTGTTGCGCTCGAAAACGGTGCGGCAGGCCTTCGACCTGTCCCCAGAGCCGCCTCCCCTCCGCGAACGCTACGGCCGGAACACGCTCGGACAGAGCTTGCTCTTGGCCCGGCGGCTGGTGGAAGCGGGCGTCCGGTTCATCAACGTCCACGACAAGGTGCACAACGGACAGTTAGCAAACTGGGATAGTCACGAGAATAATTTCCAGCGCTTGAAAAACGATCTATTGCCTCCGGCGGATCGGGCCTTTTCGACGTTGATCGAAGATTTGGATGCGCGGGGTCTGCTGGAGTCGACCTTGGTGGTGGCCCTGGCGGAATTTGGCCGCACGCCGCGCATCAACAAGTCCGCGGGCCGCGACCATTGGCCCGATTGCTACAGCATGGTGCTGGCGGGTGGCGGCGTGAGGGGAGGGATAGCGTACGGGGCCAGCGACAAGATGGGTGCCTATCCCGCATCGGACCCCGTCACACCGGGCGACCTGGCGGCGACGCTCTTCTGGGCTTTCGGACTGGATACGGCCACCGAGATCCATGACCTCACCGGGCGGCCGTATCGGCTGGCGGAGGGACAACCGATTCGCAAGCTGTTTGCATGATCTTGCCCGTGACCAGCAAGGGAGGGCGGGTTACCTTCCTGCAAGGACGGCATCAACGTCCACTTCCAAGCCTTTCAGCAATGCCGATCGAGCCCGGCTGCCGCGATGACAGCGGCCGTAGACGACATACGTTCGACCCTTCAGGCGCAGGCCGGCTCGCTTTCTGCCTTGTGCGTTCTGCTTGCTCCCTTCTCTGCCGCGGAGGGTAGGGCGCTCATCGGGCACCTCGGGATCAAGTCAACTGCCGGAGCAATTGCTTCGCTTTGCCGACCCAGCGTTGATCCCGGCGCCGGCTCAGGCCCGTCAGATACTGATAATCTTCGAGCCCCTGTTCGACGACTTTGGCCGCTTCCACTCTTTCTCCCGTCAGCAGCAGGTGCTCAGCGAGAAGACATTTGTGCTCGAGACTCGGCGCCACTCGGACAAGGTCGCGGCAAGTGGTCAATGCGCCATCGAGGTCCCCGATCTCGCGCCGGACCTCGATGAGAGTGTGCCAGGCCCGGTAGTCGCGCCAACCCGGGTGCCGGGCGATGAGCTTCTGTAGCGGCGAAACGGCTTGCTCCGGATGATCCAGACCGCGGTGGGAAGCCGCTAGCAAAAAAAGCGCCTGACAATGTTCTCCCTCGCGGGCCAGCACAGCTTCCAGGTGCGGCAGCGCCTCGGCATACTCCCTCGCTTCAGCCAGGCGCTCAGCCAACTCCAGCCGGCTGGCCAAGGTCCCCGCGCGGTCCGCGCGGTGCCGTAGCTCCTCGAGCGACGGCGGCCGATGGAAAAGGCCCGTCAGCCCACTGTGGTCGATGCGGAAATCCTTCAGCTTGAAGACGAAGAAATAGGCCCAGGCTCCCAAGGGCTGGAAGATCAGGATGATCCAGTACCAATAAAAGTCCACCCCGCGCCGGTGGGCATCCACCAGCATCCACAACGTGAGCGCAACCTGCACCAGATAGAGCGGCGACAGCTCGTTAAATGGAAGGTTATGAAGCATGGCGATGCGTCAGGCCGAAACTCCGTTTTGGGCTATCACAATCGTAGCGGACGCAGCAAGAAATGCAAACGTGAACCGTTCACCGGCCGGCCGGTGCGCTGCCGTGCCGCCGTTTGCCCACGACCAGTACCAGGATGCTCACTCCTAGCAGCGACACCGAAACCACTGCGATGAGGAGAAAGGTCCCCTGCAGGCCGTCGTGGATCAGCGCCGTATCCGAATCCAAGGGAAGAATGATCTCCAACGCTCCGCGGACGTCTCCCACCTTCCAATCGCGCTTGCGGGGGTCGCTGTCGGGATGGGTGTTGTGGCACGGGACGCAGCTGGCTTGCATCCGTCGCGCCGTTACATACCGCAATGACGGCCGACCCTGATACGCTTCGAAGCTGTACACCGGCTGCAGCGGATCTTCTTCCAGACGCCGCAGCGCTTCCCGCTCGAAATCATCTTTCGGGCCGCCATCTTTTCGCGAGCGGAAGGGATAATTGCTGTATAGCCGAACTTGCTTGCCGGAGGCGTTCTTTTCGCTCAGGATCGTGCTTAGCTCGATGGTCAGCGTCGCCGGCAAAGGCATGGCCGCCGGTCTGCCGGCATGATCATGGGTCACCTCGATCCCGTGGCCTTTCACCTGCTCGACGATCCGCGAGTAGTAGTTGTTCAACTCTTCGAGCATTTCCGACTGCTGGGCGGCACTCTCCAAGGCCGACAATTGCACCAGCTGATGCGATAGCCGCGACAGGTGCCACAACCCGAGCGCCGATCCCAGCGACACCGCCAGGAGCAGACCGACCGGAAGGGGATTGCGCCGGCACCATCTTCCAAGCCGCTCTCCTCTACCCATCGGCCGGGCACGAATGGGCTCGGCGTTCAGGTACCGCCGCAAATCGTCGGCCAATTCCTGTGCCGAGGCGTAGCGGCGGAGGGGGGCCTTGGCCATCGCCTTCAGACAAATGGTTTCCAGATCGCGCGGCATCTTATCGTTCAGCTGCCGCGGCGGGCGCGGTTCGCCTTCCAGCACCTGAAGCAACAACATTCGCCGCGTACCCCGAAACGGACGCTCTCCCGTCAGCATCTCATAAAGAATGACACCGAGGCTATACAGATCGCTGCGGGCATCGACCTGATGGCTCTCTCCCCGTGCCTGTTCAGGCGACATGTACGCCGGCGTGCCCAGCACTTGGCCGTCCAGCGTCATCGGGAAATCATCGGTCTCGCGCTTGGCCAGGCCAAAATCCATCAGGTGCGGATGTCCTTCGGTATCGAGCATGATATTGGACGGTTTCAGGTCGCGGTGAATGACCCCATGCTGATGGGCATATTCCAGGGCCTCGGCCAAGTCGGCGGTCAATTCCGCAGCTTGTCGGAAACTGAGCCGGCCCAGAGTCAATCGCGCTGCCAGCGTCTGTCCCTGGATGAACTCCTCGACGAGATAGAAGGTGCCATCGTCGGTCTGCCCCGTGTCGTAGAGCGATACGATGCCCGGGTGCTTCAGCTGGGCCGCACTCCGGGCCTCGCGCAGGAACCGATCGATGTCTTCCCGGCTGGCCAGCCGGCCGGCGCGCAGGACCTTGATGGCCACGCTGCGATCCAACTCGGTATCGCGCGCCCGCAAAACACAGCCGAACGAGCCCATGCCCAGCTCTTCCAGCAATTCAAACTTCCCCAGACGGCGCAGGTCTGCCCAGGAAGCCAGGACCGGCCGCTGCCGGCGGATGGACCGCAATACGCCCAGAAGTTCTTGGGGAAGCGGCGAGAAGATAGCCGCTGGTTTGGGTGGCGACTGGCGCAATTGGGATACCAGCGAATCGCTCACCTCATCGTAGGCAGCCAGGGCCTGTTCGCATTCCGGACACTGCGTGATGTGGCCGGCGATAGTTTCGAACAGGGGCCCGGATATATTTCCGGTCGCAAACTCGGAAAGCTCGGCGGGACTGGGGCAACCTGGTGCGCTCATGGTCCGTTCCTTTGCCGGCAAGCCCGAACCATACGCCGGCACTTCCAAGAGTCTAACGCGGAGCTGTTACACGAACGTCCCATACCTGGTCCGGTTGGTTGTGTCGGTTTCGCGGCGGTGCGCAGAACCGCGCGGGGCGAATCCGCACGCGGTTCTGCGCACCGCCGCGAAACACAAACAGGCACATTCAGCTGGACTGGGTACCAGAAGAGGCGGTCTTACAGGCAATCGCCCAGCTCTTCGCGCAGCCGATGGAGCACCCGCGATTTGGCCACGCGCACGGCCCCGGCACTCATACCCAAATCGGCGGCGACATCCTGGGCGCTTTGACCTTCGATCGCCGTCCGCCAGAAGGCTTGCCAGGTGCGGATCTCGAATTCGGCCTGGACCAGCTCCAGCGCCCGAGAAAAGAGCGCATGCTCCTCGGCAGCCGCGGTGTGGTCTTCCTCCTCCGGCTGCGGCGCGGGCAGCTCGGCGAAGCGTCGCTGGGCGTCGGTTCCGCCCACTCCGCGTCCTTCTTGCCCGAGCCGGCGGAAGTGGTCGTACAGCTTGTTGCGCGCGATGGTGCGGAGCCAACCCCGAAACGTGTCGCCCTTTCTCTCCTTGCGAAACGTACCGATGTGAGCTACGACGGCCTGGAACACTTCCTGACAGATATCGGCCACGTCCTGGTCCTGTAAATCCCAGCGCCGGCACCAATGAAACACCATCGGCGCGTAGAGTGTAACCAGGCGGTCCCATGCGGCCGGGTCATCGGCTTTGACTCGTTCCAGGAGACTCCGCGAGGTTCCCGTGGACGGAGGGCCGTCGCTGCCGTCATTGATTTTGCTGAGTGCGTTCATGGAGAGGGATCATCCCAGGGCAGCGCTTCTGCTTGCTTGACTATACTGCTTGGGTCCACCCGACTCAAGCACGCCGCGCAGATTTGGTTGCGAGTTCCGCGGCACTCAGGCATAATGTCGTCGAACCATCCCTGGAGGCCAACATCATGCATCCCTTGCTTCGACTTGCTCTCGTGTCCCTCTTCGGTATCGGCCTGATCGCGGTACCGGTGCGCGCGGCCGACACCCGGCATCCGAACATCGTGTTCATCTTCGCTGACGACCACGGTTACCAGGCGATCAGCGCCTACCAGGATCCGCGCAAGCTCATCGATACGCCCAACATCGATCGGCTAGCGAAAGAAGGAATGCGGTTCGATCGCTGTCTGGTGCCGAATTCCATTTGCGGACCGAGCCGGGCCACGGTGCTTACCGGCAAGTACAGCCACGCCAATGGCTTCTACAACAACACGAATAGCCGGTTTGATGGTTCGCAAGTGACGGCTCCGAAGCTGCTCCAGGCAGCCGGCTACCAGACGGCCATCGTCGGGAAATGGCACCTGGTGAGCAATCCCACGGGCTTTGATAACTGGGAGATCCTTCCCGGCCAGGGCGTTTACTACAACCCGCCGATGATCCGCAACGGCGAGCGCGTCAAACACTCCGGCTACGTCACCGATATCATCACGGACCTGTCCCTCGATTGGCTCAAGAAGCGCGATTCATCGAAACCGTTTTTACTGATGTGCCATCACAAGGCGCCCCACCGCGAGTGGGAGCCGAACCTCAAATACCTGGGCCACGACAACGACCGCAATTATGCCCTCGCCGACACGCTCTTCGATGATTACGCCGGCCGGGGCAAGGCCGAGCATGAACAGGACATGACCATCCGCAACACGATGAACCAAAGGGACCTCAAGTTCGTCGTGCCGCAACAGCTGACGCCGGAACAGCGCAAGACCTGGAACGCCTACTATGAGCCGCGCAACGAAGCCTTCCGCAAGATGAACTTGCAGGGTGCCGACCTGGTGCGCTGGAAATATAACCGTTACCTGCACGATTACCTGGGCTGCATCCGTTCCGTCGACGAAAGCGTTGGCCGGATCTTGAAGTTCCTCGATGACGAAGGACTCGCCGCGAATACGCTGGTCATCTACTCCTCCGACCAAGGGTTTTATTTAGGCGAGCATGGCTGGTTTGATAAGCGATGGATCTTTGAGGAATCGCTGCGCACACCGCTCTTGGTGCGCTGGCCGGGCGTCGTCAAACCGGGCAGCGTGAATCAGCAGATGGTTTCCAACCTCGATTTCGCCGAAACCTTTCTGGAGGCTGCCGGTGTATCCGTGCCCAGCGCGATGCAGGGCCGCAGCCTGGTTCCCCTGTTAAAGGGAACGCCGCCAGCCGATTGGCGAAAGAGTTTCTACTACCACTACTACGAGCATCCGGGTCCGCACAATGTTGCCCGCCATTACGGCGTGGTGACGGACCGTTATAAACTTGTGTATTTCTATGAGCCGGAGTTCAACTACTGGGAGCTGTTCGACCTAGCAAAGGATCCGAGGGAACTGAAAAGCGTCTATGGCACCGCGGAATATGCGTCCATCCAAAAGGAACTCGAGCAAGAACTGAGGCGGCTACGCCAGGAACTCAAAGTGCCCGATCCCGACCCGCCGCAGACGGTGATCAAGAAGCGGCCTGTAGAGCCAAAAAAGTAGGTCTGATACACGGTCCAGCGGGGCCATGGGCTGGACTTTCAGCCCAGCGCCGAAGGTGCACCGCGAAGCAGGGAAGTGGTTCGATGACCAGGAAATATTGTGGGTCGAACAAGGGCCCGATGAGCATCGCAAGATTCCCAGCGTAAGGCGAAGATAACGGGTTTACAGCGCGGTGTATCCATCTCCTTACACCCGCGGAAGACTGGCCGAATCGGAGGCCCCTGGCACTGCCCTGAATCTGCACCCGGCAGTCTGCATGCAAAGCATTGCACCATAAGGATTTAACTTGGCACGATCCAGCGACCGGCTTCGGACAAGCGGGCGCCATTTCTGGATGGAGCCATGATTGGCACGCGCGCTGCATAAAGGAACCGCCCATCTCCCCAAAGGATAACGCCGTGGCGGCAAGGTACGTCGCCACAACTTTCGTCGCTCCCTTCCTCCCCAGCTAGTGAGTTCGGATGGATCCACGCGCTTGGGTTCGCTGAGCCGAAGTGCGTCGTTTCCGGCCACGTTCGCGATTCTGCGCTAGACGGCTCAGGACCGCACGATGTTTTGTTTTCTTGGCGTTTGGTACTGCTTTACCTTTGGAGAAAACCGAGATGCCTTCTGCTATGCTGCCTTCTTGGGTTCGATTCTTGGCCCGTGCATGGGCTCGGCGCAATGCCACTACCATCCGAAATCGGCGACCGCGGCAAACGTGCTTGGAAGTGTGGGAGCTCGAAGAGCGAAGGGTTCCGAGCACTCTTACCGCTCTCGCGTCGTTCAACAATGCCAACCCGATCTTCCCGTACGGCAGCCTGATCGAGGACAGCAACGGCAATCTGTTCGGCACAACGCAGAACGGCGGCGCCAACGGGGAGGGGACGGTGTTCGAGCTGCCTGCCGGCAGCGGCACGATTCGCATTCTCGCGTCTTTCGACCAATCGACGGGGACCTTCCCCCAGGCCGGCCTGCTCGAAGATAGCAACGGCAACCTGTTCGGTACCACATCCAACGGCGGCGCCAATGATAAGGGCACGGTTTTCGAATTACCGGCCGGCAGCAATACCATCATCCCACTGGTGTCCTTTGACGGCACCAACGGAGCCAATCCGCTGAGCGGGCTGATCGCGGATGGCCAGGGCAATCTCTTCGGCACAACCTACCTCGGCGGCGCGAACAATGTCGGCACGGTGTACGAATTGCCGGCCGGCAGCAACACCATTGTTGTCCTGGCCTCTTTCGACAATACCAACGGCGCGAACCCGCTGACCCCCTTGGTCGCGGACAGCAACGGCAATCTCTTTGGCACCGCCAGTTTGGGGGGCGACAACGGCGTCGGCACGGTGTACGAGTTGCCGGCTGGCAGCAATACCATCACCGCGCTTGCGTCCTTCGATGGCGCGAATGGGGCCGACCCTCTTGGCAGCATCGTCCTGGATAGCAACGGCAATCTCTTCGGCACGACCAGCCTCGGCGGGGACAACGCCCTCGGCACGGTGTACGAGTTGCCGGCCGGCATCAACCTCATCATCCCGCTGGCATCCTTCAATGGTACCAATGGAGCAAGTCCTCTCAGCGGGCTCTTTGAGGATAGCCAAGGCAATCTCTTCGGCACGACCAACGTCGGCGGCGTGAATAATCTCGGCACCGTCTACGAATTCCCCGCCAACGGGAACACGATTACGGCTCTCGCCTCCTTCGATGCGGGCAATGGAGCCAAACCCTTGGGCGGGGTGATCGAGGATAGCAGCGGCCATCTCTTCGGCACGACCAATTCCGGCGGCGCCAACGGCGACGGCACGGTGTTCGCGCTTACGTTGCAAACCTCGATCCTCGAGCAGCCTCAAAGTAGTTCGGCCACGGCCGGCCAATTGGCACCCGTATCGTTCATGGTTGCCGCCAATGCCGGCATCGCGCCCTTGTCCTATCAATGGCAGATCTCCACGGATCATGGCGTCACCTTCACCAATCTCAGCGACGGTCCGGGCATTGTCGGTAGCACGACCGCACTCTTGACCGTCAGCAACTTCGCCGGCGCCGGCTCGCCGGAATACCGGGTGGTCGTCACCGACGCCAGCCAGGTGTCAGTCACCAGCGACCCCGCTACACTTACCATCAACGTGGCACCTTCCATTACCTCGCAGCCGCAGAACGCCATCGCCACCGTCGGCCAATCGGCAGCCGACTCCTTTACCGTCGCCGGCAGCGGCGGGACGGGTGCGCTCAGCGTGCAATGGCAGGTCTCTACGGACAATGGCGTCACCTTCACGGATCTCAGCGATGGCTCAGGCGTGGCCGGCAGCAGCACACCGACCTTGACGGTCAGCGCCTTCGACACGGCCGGCTCATCCGAGTACCGCGCGGTAGTCGCCGACGCCAACCATGTGTTGGCCATCAGCAACCCCGCCACGCTCACGATCAATCCGGCGCCAAGCATCACCAATCAGCCGGCCAATCAGTCGGCGACGATCGGGCAGACGGGATCGGAGTCGTTCCACGTGGTGGCGACGAATGGCACGGGGACATCGATTTATCAATGGAAAGTATCCACGGACGGCGGGATCACATTCAGCAATCTGAGTGACGGCTCGGGAATCAGCGGCTCCGCGACCGCAACGCTAACCATCCGTGGCAGCTCCCTGCCGGTTTCGGGGGCCGAATACGAGGTAACGGTCACGGATGCCAATGGCGTGGCCATCACGAGTACGGCAGCGACGCTGACCGTCAATGCGGCGCCCTCGATCGTGAGCCAGCCACAGAGTGCCAATGCCAATGTGGGTCAGGTAACCCCCGTATCCTTTACGATCGCCGACAGCGGTGGCACCAGCCCTGTGGCCGTGCAATGGCAGATCTCCACGGATAACGGCGCCACCTTCACCAACCTCAGCGATGGCGCAGCCGTGACTGGCAGCAGCACCACTACCCTGACGATTGACGACTTCTCCACGGCCGGCGCTCCGCAATACCGCGCGGTGGTAACGGATGCCAACGGTGTGTCGACCACCAGCAACGCCGCGACCTTGACGATCTCGGCCGTGCCCTCGACACCAAGTCAACCTCGGATCACTACCCCGCCCTCGGTCACCTCGCAGCCGCAAGACAGCACGGCCACGGTGGGGCAGTCGGCTCCCGTGTCCTTCACCATTGACGAGACCGGTGGCACGAGCCCCTTCTCCGTGCAATGGCAGATCTCGACGGATAACGGCGCCACCTTCACGAATCTGAGCGACGGCCCAGGCGTGACCGGCAGCACGACGACAACCTTGACCGTCAATGGCTTTGGCACGGCCGGCACTGCTCAATATCGTGCGGTCATCACGGATGCCAACAGTGTGTCGACCACCAGCGACGCCGCGACTTTGACGATCAACGCAGCACCGTCGATCACGTCGCAGCCGCACAATGCTGCGGCTACTGTAGGTCAGTCGGGCTCCGACTCCTTTACGATTGCGGACAGCGGCGGCACTACGCCACTGACTGTGCAATGGCAGATCTCGACGGATAATGGCGTCGCCTTCACGAATCTGAGCGATGGCCCGGGCGTGACCGGCAGCAGCACACCGACCTTGACGGTCAGTGCCTTTACCGGTGCCGGCTCGCCGGAATACCGCGCCGTCGTCACCGACGCCAACCATGTGTCGGTTACCAGCGACCCCGCTACGCTCACGATCACTCCGGCGCCAAATCCGACCCCAAACCCGACCCCGAATCCGACCCCAAACCCAACACCAAACCCAACGCCGAACCCGACGCCGAACCCGACGCCGAACCCGACGCCGGCCCCTGCCACGAACCAGACCTGGTTGGCCCAGGTGTATTCCGATCTTCTCCATCGCCCGATCGACACGTCCGGAATGGCAACCTGGAGCAATCTCCTGAACCAAGGAGTGTCCCGCGCTCAAGTGGTTCTGGACATTGAGAGCTCCTTCGAGTACCGAAACGATGTCGTCGAGGCTCTCTATGGCAAGCTCCTCCACCGATCGGCCGATTCTTCCGGTCTGGATACGTTCACCTCCTTCCTTAGCAACGGCGGCACGGCCGAGCAAGTAGAGGCCGCCATCATGGGGTCGGTCGAGTACTTCCAGCTAAACGGTGGTACGAACGCTGGCTTCTTGAATGGCGTGTATCAAGACGTGTTCAACCGCCAGCCGGATGCGAGTGGGGCACAATCGTGGGGAGCGAAGTTGGCTGCCGGCACGTCCCGCGAGGCAGTTGCCAGCGCCCTGCTGGCCAGTCTGGAGTCGGATACGGACGAAGTGCAAAGCCTCTATACTGAATTCTTGCATCGTTCTGCCGACGTATCCGGTCTGAATGGTTTCGTGGCCGCCCTCCAGCACGGCGTCCCGAATGAAGTTGCCATCGCCAGCATCGTCGGATCGGACGAATACTTCGCCCGATCTTCGTCTTCGCAAAGCTAAGGAAACGTTCTGAGCCGTATTCCACTGGACTAGCCACGATCGTCCGGGAAAGCAGCACGCTCCCGGATGGTCGTGGCTATGTTCCTGCGCCGGCATGCTCGGGCCTTGATCCCGGAGATGCCGTAACTGTCCTGCATCTCATCCTGCGTCACCAAGGTCATGCCTTCCAGCAGGCACTGAGCAACCAGCAAGCGGGCGCCTGGTTCGAACGGGCAAGGACTTCCTTGGTGTCCATGCCCCGTAAGCGGTCCATCGCTTGACATCCGGCCCGCGAATCCTCAAACTATCTATAGAACACTCGCCGCCTCCGGGTTATGCTTGCTTCGGCTTCGAGCCCGGGGTCCCGCCGGATTCAGATATCCTTGAGTGTTCGCCCACATGGTGGTACCTGCCGTCTATGCTGAAACGCTGCTGTTTCTCAAAATCTATTGTGCTTGTCTGGTTCATGGCACTCCTGTGCCCGCAATTCGGTGTTGCCGCGCAGGGCCGGACCGGAGAGCAGATTTATCGGCAGCTCTGTGCTCGCTGTCACGGATCAGCAGGAGAAGGCACCAAGGACAATTATCCGCGCTCGCTGGCCGGCAATCGTTCCGTGGTCCAGCTCGCCCGCCTCATCGCCAAGACAATGCCCGAAGACGATCCCGGTCAGTGCATCGGTGAGGATGCCGACAAGGTCGCCGCCTATATCTATGATGCGTTCTATTCCAAGGAAGCCCAGGCACGCAACAAGCCTCCGCGGATCGAGCTGGCACGGCTGACGGTTCGCCAATACCGCAGCGCCGTCACCGACCTGGTCGGCAGTTTCCGCACGGCCGACCATTGGGGCGAGCAGCGGGGATTGCAAGGGGAGTATTTCAAGGCGCGTCGCTTCCGTAATGGGGACCGCGTCCTGCAACGGCTGGATCCCATGATCCAGTTCGATTTCGGCACGGCCAGCCCGGACTCCGAAAAGCTCGACGCCAGCGAGTTCTCCATGCGTTGGACCGGTTCGGTCCTAGCCCCGGAGACGGGCACCTACGAATTCATCGTCCGCACCGAGCATGCGGCCCGGCTGTGGGTGAACGATAACAATCGGCCGCTGATCGACGCCTGGGTGAAGTCGAGCGGCGATACGGAGCACCAGGCATCGATCTTTTTGCTCGGCGGCCGGGCTTATCCCCTCCGGCTGGAATTCTCCAAGGCCAAGCAGGGCGTGGACGATTCCAAGAAAACCAAGACCAAACCTCCGGCGGTCCCGGCATCCATTACCCTGGCGTGGAAGCCACCGCAGCAGGTCACGGAGGCCATCCCCCAACGGAACCTGTTGCCGGCTCGGTCTCCGGAAGCCTTTGTTCTGTCCACGCCCTTCCCTCCGGACGACCGCAGCATGGGCTACGAACGCGGGACCGCGGTCTCCGAGGCCTGGGAACGGGCCACGACCGACGCGGCCATCGAGGTCGCCGGCTACCTCGCCGGCCACCTCGCCGAACTGTCCGGTGTCGGCGATACCGCGGCCAACCGCGGACCGCGGCTGCGCGAATTTTGCCGGCAATTTGCCGAGCGCGCGTTTCGGCGGCCGCTCACGGAAGAACAGCGATGGCTCTACATCGATCGTTCCTTCGAGCAGGCCCACGATCCAGAGACGGCCGTCAAGCGGGTCGTCCTGTTCGTCCTCACTTCGCCGCGGTTCCTTTACCGGGAAATCGGCGGAGGCCAAGACGGCTACGACATTGCGGCACGGATTTCCTTCGCCTTGTGGGATTCGCTTCCCGACGCCCAGCTGCTGCAAGCCGCCGCGAAAGGCCAGCTTAGCACGCCTGCCCAGGTGGCGCAGCAAGTGGAACGCATGATGCCAGACCAGCGGACCCATGCGAAGCTCCGCGCATTCTTGTTGCAGTGGCTGAAGGTCGAACAGCACCCAGATCTGGCCAAGGACGCCGCCCGCTTTCCCGGGTTCGATCGGACCCTGGCAATGGATCTGCGGGCGTCGCTGGACCTGTTCCTGGAGGATGTGCTCTGGAGCGAAGCGTCGGATTTCCGCCAATTGTTGCTCGCCGATTACCTGTACCTCAACGGCCGGCTGGCGCGGTTTTATGGCGCCGATCTTCCGGCCGACGCGCCCTTCCAGAAGGTGACCCTGCAACCACAGGAGCGCGCCGGCGTCCTGACGCACCCCTATCTGACGGCGACGTTTGCCTACAACGCAGAGAGTTCGCCGATTCACCGGGGCGTCTTCCTTGCACGGAGCGTCCTGGGGCGGGCACTGCGGCCGCCGCCGGAAGCCTTCACGCCGTTGCCGGCCGCGCTCCACCCGGAATTGACTACGCGCGAACGCATCGCGCTCCAGACCAAACCCCAGGCGTGCCTGGCATGTCATGGCATGATCAACCCACTCGGCTTCACGCTGGAACACTTCGATGCCGTCGGCCGGTATCGCGACACGGAAAAGGGCAGGCCGATCGATGCCAGGGGAGCGTACCAAACGCGCACCGGCGAGATCGTGAAGTTTGCCGATGTCCGTGACCTCGCGACCTTTTTGGCCAGCAGTGAAGAGACGCAGGAGGCCTTCGTCGAACAACTGTTCCACTACGTAGTGAAACAGCCGATCCGAGCCTATGGCCCCTGGAAACTTTCAGAACTCCGGCAAGCATTCGCCGATAATCATTACAATATTCGGAAACTGGTGGTAGAGATCGTAATGACCGCAGCTCTGCCGCCCCGCGCTGGGAAACCTGAAGTGCCCGCTGAGGAGAAATGACGTGAGCCAGACAAGAACGCGCCGTGAATTCATCCGCGACCTGGGCATCGGTACGGCGGCCCTGCCGTTTATTCTCAACCTTCCCAGTCTGGGCTTCGCCAACCAGCAGCGGCGCAAGCAGCGCCTGGTCATTCTGTTCAGCCCGAACGGCGTGGTACCGTCCACGTTCTGGCCCGATGGCGAAGGCGAACTCTGCCGGCTTCCGGAGAGCTTGGAGCCGCTGGAGCCGTTTGCGGATCGGACTCTCGTCCTCCACGGCGTCTGCGATAAGGTCCGGGGCGACGGCGACAACCACATGCGCGGCATCGGTTGCCTGCTCACGGGGGTCGAGCTCTTCCCCGGAAACATCCAGGGCGGCTCCCACACTCCGGCGGGATGGGCACGCGGTCTGTCCATCGATCAGGAGATCAAGAACTTCTTGCAAAGCGATCCGGCTACGCGGACCCGCTTCGGCTCTCTGGAATTTGGCGTGCTGGTACCGGAACGGGCGGATACCTGGACCCGCATGATCTACCTCGGGGCGAACAAGCCGATCGCACCGGTCGATGATCCGTACCAGATGTTCGCCAAGCTGTATGGCCGGATGAAGGATCAGGAGAGCGTCAAGAGCATTCTCGATGATGTTCAGGACGAGCTGCACAAGATCGGCGAACAGGTCAGTAGCGAAGACCGCCGGCTCCTGGAGGAGCACGCCACGTTTGTCCGAGAGATGGAGCAGGAGCTGAAGGCGTCGGCCAGCCACGACGTTGGGCATGCGGTCCCGGAGCTGGAGCCGGGGGTCAGGAAAGAGAACGACAGCATGCCGCGGATCAGCAAGATGCAAATCGATCTAATGGTCCAGAGCTTTGCCGCGGATTTTGCCCGCGTGGCCAGCTTGCAATTTACCAACTCGGTCGGCCAAGCCCGCATGCGTTGGCTAAAGATCACGGAAAGCCATCATGAGCTGTCGCATAAGCCGGACAATGACCGGGAAGCCCAAGATCATCTGACCCGGATCAACCGCTGGTATTGCGAGCAGATGGCGTATTTGGCCAAGCGCTTGGCCGAGACGCCGGAGCCGGGCGGCAGCGGCAGCCTCTTGGACAACACGCTCATCGTGTGGACCAACGAGCTGGGCAAAGGGAACTCGCACACCCTGGACAACATCCCATTCGTACTGGTCGGCAACGGTCTGGACTTCCGCATGGGACGTTCAATCAAGTATCCCAAGGTGCCGCACAATCGGCTGCTCATGTCGCTGGCCCACGGGATGGGGCATCGGGTCAAGGCCTTTGGCAATCCCGATTTCTGCGGCCAAGGGCCTCTGCCGATGCTGAGCTGACACTGGCCGGTCCGCGACCGCGATCGTTACGGAATCCGCCGCTGGCCGGCCCGCGTAAAGAGTTCTTGTAAGCTCAGACAAAATCCAGGCGGGACAGCACGGTCCTCCAAGCCTTGGTCGGCGCAGAGGATCGTTTCAATCAAAATGCTCATCGTCGGCATTTGCAGGCGGCAATTTACCGATGCCGGGCGCCCGCCGCATCCAGGCGCTGGTTTGCCAATTGTCCACTGCGACCTTTTCCGGGTAGACCGGCGGCAGGGTGAACAAGAGAAACTTGGCCAGGGCGTTGATAAACGGCTCGTACATCGCGCGCAATTCTGCCAACTTGGCGTCCACCGCGCTCCCTTCACGCAGATCCCAGCCGGCGTCACGGAGAAGCCCACGCAACTGCAACAACCGCGCCTCGGGTAAGCGGTCGGGATCGGGAGACAACGGCGGCGTCCGGAATACCAACGCCAAATCAACAATCGCGTGCCGGGCCATGGCAAAGGTGAGCTGGGCTTGGTAAGGGGCAATATCTTTCATGCCGACGATCAGGAACGCACAGGTATCGAGAATACTGGTGATGGCTGCCAACCATGATTGGTTATCGTGCTGAGAGCGATAATAGCTCAACACCGGGAAAGAAAGATGGCTCTCCAGCAATTCGGCCGCCCAGCGTTCCCACTCCGCCAGGAAGGGATCGACGGCGGCGAAGGTGTGTGCTTGGGCCAGCCGGAGCAGTGCTTGTGCGGCACTCGGAGGGGAGCCGGCCCGGGCGTCGAGCAGCGAGATCGTCACCTCCCGGTGGGAAAACGCTTGGTAGAGTACGGGCAAGTAGCCGATGATCACGGCCATGAACCCGAAGCCCAATCCCGCCTCGGCCACGCTGAGTATGCGGCCGGCTACGGTAATCGGGGTGACCTCACCGTAGCCGAGCGTGAAGAAGGTGACCCCGCTCAGGTAGAGATACGTGCTCAGGTCGGTCACTTGCTCCGGCGCTTGCAACGTGGTGCCAAGCGACCACTGTAGCAAGGCAAATCCGAGGATGAGGCTCAGCACCCATGTGGCGAACAGGCCGAGCAACGATAAGGGTCCGAAGATGCTTAGGAAATATTCCCGACCTTTTCCCGGTGCCAACCGCAGCCCGACGGCACGCCACAGAGTCCAGCTGCTGCGATAAAAGAGCCGCGTCAGGCGAAGGCTTCGAGTCACACGGCGGGGCAGCACCATCGTCTCGAAGCCTTCCACCAATACGACCACGATCAGGCACAAGCTTCCGACCATCACCAGGATTTTCATCGGTACCTCTCCGGAAGCCAGACTCGGAAGCGGGCGGTCGCTAGGCCCATCCTGAAAACTTTATTGCCGCGCTTGACCATGCGGGGGCATATGCGATAATTGGCACTCGTGCTCTATCATGCTAGAAATTGTGGGGAGAAACATGAAGCACTGGGTATGTGGCTTTGTGTTGGCGATCATTCTCTTGGCCACTGCCGAAGCAAAGGCCGACACTCCCCTTGGCTATGTGGACAGCGGCATGGCCAATCTGGCGTTGATCGTTACGCGCGATATCCCGGAGCCAAACTCCGTACTTCTGTTGGCCGCCGGTCTTATCAGTCTCGCTTTACTCGCCACGATCGGCCGGCCGCCGTTTCGGCTCAAGTTTTGATCAAGCGCGACCGGCTGCGCGGTCGTGCGAGATTCTTCCGCATCCCGGCTCGGTCCTTGGAAGCACGGCGTCGCGCCGCCGTGCTTCCAAGGACCGAGCCACTCAATCCGTCTGTAGCCGGATGAAGTACTCATCCGAACCAGTGAGATTCAGAATGACCGTTTCTTCGCGCACCCTCTGTTGCAGGGCGCTGACGAAGTTCTGAAGTCCGGAATTATCGGCCGGCCGGCCCAAGAAACTTTGGTAGAAGTTCTGCACCAGGCAGAAGCCTTACAACCAACGATGTGAGCAACCTGGACCATTCCGTATACCGAGCAAACATTTCGGACTGGAAAACGGTCCGGCCGCTCTTGAAAATAGACGAAGGAAAGAAAGCCCCTGAGGAACCAACCTTCCCATGCGTATCACACTCGACTACGGCAAAACCGGATTGGAAGTAGAACTCCCCGAGGACCGGCTCATCGGTCCCTTGGCCATTCGACCGGCGCCGCCCCTGCCGGATGCGGCAGCCGCGACCGCCGCCGCACTGCGCCAGCCAATCGGCAGCCCGCCGCTCGCCGCGGTCGCCCGGGGCCGCCGCGATGCCTGCATCCTCGTTTGCGACATCACCCGGCCTGTGCCCAACCGGCTGCTGCTGCCACCGATCCTGCGCACCCTGGAAGAGCAGGGCATTGCGCGGCAGGATATTCTCCTGCTGATCGCGACCGGCTTGCACCGGCCCAACGAGGGAGCCGAGCTGCTAGAAATGCTCGGTCCCGAGATCGTCGCCAACTACCGGATCGAGAATCATCATGGCAAGGTCTTGGAAGAGCACGATTACCTCGGCGAAACCCCCAACGGCGTGCCGATTTATCTCGATCGCCGCTATCTGCGCGCCGATCTGAAGATCACGACCGGCCTGATCGAGCCGCACCTGATGGCCGGCTACAGCGGCGGTCGAAAAGTCATTTGCCCCGGAATTGCTGCACTCGAAACGGTCAAAGTATGGCATGGCCCCCGTTTCCTCGAACATCCACGGGCCGACTGTGGCATCCTCAAGGGCAACCCCGTCCATGAGGAGAACACGCGCATTGCCCAGCTGGCCGGCTGCGACTTCATCGTGAATGTCTGTCTCGACGGCCAGCGGCGCGTCACCTGGGTTGGAGCCGGCGACATGATCCAGGCCTGGGAAGAAGGGGTGCGCTTCATCGAACGGGTCGTCAAAGTTCCGATACCAGAACCGGTGGACATCGTGGTTACCAGTGCGGCCGGCTATCCGCTCGATGCGACCTGGTATCAGGCGATCAAGGGTTTAACCGGAGCCTTACCCATCGTCAAGCAAGGAGGCACGATCATCCTCGCCGCCCATCTCTCCGAAGGGATCGGCAGCCCTGAGTTCCAACGGCTAATAGAGGACAACCCGGACCTCCGCGTTTTCAAGCAGCGGATCCTCGGCAAGGATTATTTCGTCATGGATCAATGGCAGCTGGAAGAACAAGCCAAGGTCATGGAGCGCTGCCGCGTCAAGGTGGTGAGCGACGGCCTTCCTCCGGAAACCTTACGGCATTGCCACGCGCAGCCGGCAGTGACGGTCGAGCAAGCCGTTGCGGATTGCCTGACCGAGTATGGGCCGAAGGCGCGGGTCGCGGTCATTCCGAAGGGGCCATACGTACTTCCTTACGTAGCCTGAATTAGATTCGATGCGGCTGTGCTCCTCGGTCGGGACGCGGGACATCCTTTGGATTCTCCTTTTTTCAGCAAAAATAATCGGCGCGTAGCATCGCCTTCGATCAATGAAAAGTAGCAGACGCGGTTGCCTGGCGACGGAGAGAGCCGCATGACGAGAGCGCAACCCATCGACGCAGCCCATCGGGCGGCGATCCGTTTGGTTTACTTCGAGGGGATGAACAAAGAGTCTTGCCCCGCACTCGTTTGCTGTGGGGGGCGGCTGGCGTTTCACGGCTCGCGGCAACATCGAGAAAACGTCCCACGAGCTGGCCGTGACCCTTGTCAGTCCTGAGTAACCGCGTCACTTTTCTTCGATGCAATACAGGTACTTCTCGCCGCGCAGAAAGAGCTGCCGGCCGGCCACGACCGGGGAGGCATCCATCGGATCGTCTAGTCGGTTGGTGGCCAGCACCTGGGGCGAGTCGCCGGCTTTCAGGACCAGGGTCGTACCCTCCCGATCGACAAAGTAAATGCGGCCAGCCGCGGCCACGGGAGAGGCATAGAAGGAGGATACG
>DATGIQ010000573.1:0-34328 GCA_035295665.1 Gemmataceae bacterium
AAAATCTACTTGGTGAACGAAGATGGCCTCACGACGGTCCTGGAGCCTAGCGATCCGCCGCGGATCCTCAGCACCAATCCCCTGGGTGAACCGATGCTCGCCACACCGGCGATTGCCGACGGGGCCATCTACCTGCGCTCCGATCAGCACCTCTTTTGCATTCGCGAGAAGAAAGCGATTTCGGCAGGACGCTAATCAGTTATTGTGGAGAAGCCGATCCAACAGTTGCCGCGCTTCGGGTTGTTCCCCGCCCTGTTGGAGTGCGCGGCGAAGGCTCGCCACCGCCTTCGGTCGATCGGCATTGGCCAGATAGACCAGGGCCAAGTTGTAGTGGACCGTGGCCGCATCCGCACCCGTTTGTAGGGCCTGTTCCAGATCGTGAATGGCTGCGGAATAGTTCTTGTTGCGGTAATGGAGGATGCCGCGGTTGAACGCAGCTTCCGATAGTGTCCGATCCAGTTGCAGGGCGCAGTCATAGTCTCGCAAGGCTTTTGCCGTCTCACCCAATGCCGTCCGCGCCAGGGCGCGGTTGTGGAAGCAGTGGGCGCTGTGTGGCATCAACGCGAGGCAGGTGGTGAACGATTGGACGGCTTCCTCATAACGCTGGAGCCGGTATGCACACTGTCCGCGGTAGAAACAGGCCCAAAAGTCTTCCGGCTTGAGTTCCAGGGCCTGGTCAAATTGTGCCATCGCCTCGGTGCAGTTGCCCGATCCTAACAGCGACCGCCCGAGGCAGAAATGCTCCCAGGCCGTCCGTGGGGCCAGTTCCGTAGCCTGTTGAGCCGCGACATCGGCAAGTTCGGTTCGGCCTAGCTTCACCGCATACGCATGCCGTTCCCGTGCGAGAATGACACTGGCCCCCAGCAATTCTTCCGCTTCCATCAGTACCTGCAGGGCGCCCCGATAGGCTTCCTCGCCGCGGCTGGCCGCGAGTCGACCTTGCAAGTCGGCCCAGAGAATCGCCAGGTCCAGCAGGTCGGATTGGATTTGCCGCTCGACATCCGCATCCAACCCGGCGGGGCCAGGTTTGGCGAGCAGGCGCCGAGCTTCCCAAACCTTTTGACAGTGCTCTTCGAGCTTTCGGAATTCGGTCGCCTTGCGGGATTCGTCCGTGTACACGAGACGGATGTGATCGACGAGAACGTGGAGATGCTGGGCAGCTTCCCCTCTCCGGGCCAGCAGGAGCTGGTTACCCAACGCCTCGGTCAGCTCGGCATTGCCGGGAATTGCTTCGGCCAAGGTTCGACCGCGCGTGAAGCTACGCACAGCCTCGGCATACGCACGGCCACGCAACTGCGCCAGGCCCTCTTGGAAGGCGGCTTCGGCATCATGGCGGCGCTGGCTGAAGTGGGTCAGGGTGTAGCTGACCACCCCCAAGCAGGCGACGGACATGATCAACAGCATGGCCGCTATCGTCAGTGCCTGCGGTTTTCTCCGCCGCCATTTCCGCCAGCGTTCGCTCAGACTTCGATTGCGGACGCCCAAGAGAGGCAAATCGCTCAACTCACGGCGGAGATCGGCGGCCAGGGCGGCGGCGTTGCGGTAACGGTCCTTGGGCTCCTTGGCGAGGCACTTGTGGATGATATCGGCCAGTCCAACGCTCACGTGGGAATTCCGCCACCGCAACGCTGGAAAGGACGGGGGCGCAGGATGGGTGACCTCGCCTCCCAGGGCTTCGTAGAGCACGAGTCCCAGTGAGTAGATATCGGACAGGCTATCCACGGGCGGCAATTTGGCTCGGTCGGCTCGTTTGCTGGCAACCCAGAGCCGTTGTTCCGGAGACATATACCTGGGTGTGCCGCCAAATCCCCCGGATTGTTGGCCGTCGCCACGAACCGGTTGCTGGGCGAGATGGAAATCGAGAAGCATCGGTTGGCCGTCCGCTGCTACGAGCACATTGGCCGGTTTCACATCGAGGTGGACCAAACCGCGCTCGTGGGCATATTGCAGTGCATCGGCCAGGCATGCGCCTATCCAGCACACCGCCTGCTCATACGAGACGTTGCGAAGCAGTTGCCGGGCGGGTCCCCGGGCCGGCACGGTCACGGGATACTTGGCCTGGATCTGGTCCAGGGCATCCACCAGGTCCTGTCCGGTGCGCTGGGCGGAAGGCTTCGATTTGAGCGCTTCCAGCAATTGGTCCAAGGAAGTGCCGCCGAAATACGGCATGCACAGGGCCCGCAGATTGCGGTCGGAATCTTCCTGCACAACGTTCAGCGGGACAATATGGGTGTGCTGCAAGCGGGCGAGCGTCAGATGCTCGCTGCCGTCGATCGACGTCATCTTCAACACGACCGGCCGATTGGCCAGCCTTGGCTCGACGGCGAGAAAAACCCGCCCACATCCGCCGCGGCCCAGCTCGGCGAGGAGTTCATAATCGGTCCAGTGTTCGCCGGTAGCCGGGAACCCTGGGCCGCCGCGGCCCCGCCGCGAGCGGCGATAAGTTTCAAGTTGTGCTTGGAGCTGGGATTGCCACTGCGGGAACCGGGCAAAGACCTGGGCTGCCTCCTTCTCCTGGCCGTAGTCTTGTCGGAGACAAACTTCTTCGCAGATAATCTTGACGGCAGCGCCGGGGGTTTCCCGGAGTTCCTGATATCGGGTAAGGTATTCGTCGGCCGTCGGCCGTTCCCCCTGTCGCCAGCACAGGGCCATTTCCTCGGCGAGCCGCTCCGCGAGTGCTTCGAACCCTTCCGCCTCCGCCGACCGACCAGACACCGAGGTAACGGGGGAAGGCGCAGGAGGCCAAACGGTCTGAGTAATGTTCATGCCGGTAATCCTCACCGAGCGGCGTTGGCCGGAGAGGTGCCACACGCATTGCCGGCGCGAACTGGACGCACCAGCCAAGGAACGTCACGATACACCCTTGGCTGCTGCGTCCAGTTCGTGTCGGCCTTCGGTCAATCCTGATCTTCTCACCGTGCGTCATTCAGCAGCCGACAAGCCTGACGCGCTAGCAAAGGGCTGCTGTGGTCCTTCGGTGGCGCGTCAGGCTCGTAGCTGCAAAACCCTGCATGGTCCTCTAAGATTCTGCCATGACCCAGGGCCCTCCAAGCCCCGGATAACCATCGAACGCTTTCCCTGCCCAGCCTTGCAGCGCCCGGCCACGCGAGTTTTGCTTTAATCGCCGATGGACCGCCGTGATTGCCGTGGCCGCCACACCTACTGCGATCGCCTCCGAAAGCGGATGGAATCGGCTGAGCAGGCTTTCCGGGTCATTTAAGACCTGTTCCAGTTTGTCGAAGAATTGATTGAAATCATCCGTTAGCGAGGCCACGTCACCACTCAGGGCGATGTTGAGCAGGTGGCTCAGACTGTGAGCGGGATGGTTAACTGTGTTTTCCTGATCCGGGACGGAAATGCTGAACTCCTCCGCTTCCGGATTCACAGCCGATGTCCGGGCCGCCGCAGCCATCAGCAGATCGATGGGGGACACTTCCATGGAGGACGCCTGGTGGCCCACCGCCATCAATGCCGACCTTCCATCCACCGCGGGCGCCGCCTCAACCAGGCCCACCTGCTGCGTGATCCCATGGTCCGTGTGATCAAGGCTCGTGACGTTCTCAGAGACCTGCGATCGACCGACCAGAGCAGCAGCGGCCAAAGGTTGATGGCCCGCGTTCGACATGTCGTCCATCCGGCTGTGGGAAGCGTCCTGGGAAGTCGCCATCGCGGCGTCACCAGCGGGGGCATGCGGGCTGGTGACGGTTAAGTTGTGCGCGACACTGTTCGCCCGATTGACCGTATCGGCAGCGCCTATCCGGCTGCTGAGGTCGGCACTGTTGTACGTGCTGCTGATCAGGGCGCTCGGTTGCTCGCTGCGAGCGGAGGCAAGGTGGCCTCCCGACGTCGCCGCGGATGTCGTGCCGATCGGCAGATACTCCGTTGAGCTCGCCGGACTTTGGCTGCCTGTGGATGAGCCATCCGTGCTCTGCGCTTCGGTCTGCTGAGCCGTGCCTTCCGTAGAGGTCGATTGGTTGCCCGCCACGGCGGAGGAGTTATCCGAAGTTGACGTGCTGCTCGTGTGGTCGCTATTGCCGGCGGCGGAGATCGTGTTGCCTTGGTCGCCACCGTCAGCCGTCGTGCTGGTATTGCCTTGATCGGAAGTGCCGCTGTTGGAATCCGTGTTTCCTTGGTCGCTGCTTCCGCCCGTGGAGTTATGGTTGCCGTTGGAATCCGTGTTCCCTTGGTCCGTACCTCCGCTGTCGCCGGTCTGAGATTGGCCGTAGGAGCCTTGATCCTGATCGACGGTTACACTCGTAGTCCCATCGATCTGCACCGATTGCGTGGTTTGGTTGTCGATGGAGACGGTCAAGGCCGCGGTCGTCGATCCGTCAGCTGGAGTAGCCCCAGTATCCATCGCGCTAACGGTGGTCGACGGATCCGTCGTCGAGTTGTCCTGAGCATTGTTGGCCGTCGTATCGTTGCTCACTACGGTGCTTGTCGAGGTGGTGTCCGTATTGGCTGTACTGTTCGTCGTAACCGAGGTGGTGTTCCCCTGGTCCGTACTCATGGTGCCCGTGAGCTGTCCTTGTCCATCGACACCCGACGTAGTGGTTGGGGCGGATCGGCTTTGCTGCTCCCCCTGGCCGGTTCCTGTGCGATCCGCCGTCGCCAGTTCCCACGGACCGTTTACCTTGCTCTGGATTGCGGTCAGCCCCAGGGAGTGCGACAGTGTATGCAAGGGATTCAGCAGGGCGTGGGTGCTGGACGGCAGGTCGCGCTGTTCAAAAGCTTCCAGACGAAGAATCGTCTTCCAAGGATGATGGGGTTTCGAATGGCTTGCCATTAGTGATCAACCTCACGAACAAATGGGGACGGGTCCGGCCCGGAGGGGCCGGCCTGCGAACCTGCATCGCGAGGCCAGTGAGAAAGCGGGAGGGCTTCGAAAAAGGGTGAAACGAGGAGACGCCTGGGCCCTCTGGTGGAAACCATCCCGTGGTTTCCGGAGACCCATGCGCGTGTCGACGAACACGGATCCCGCTCTACGCTTGGAACTCGCTCATCCCTTCGGTAACCTGGCGACCCTGACCAAGCAAATGCTAACAGGGCCCATGGCTTTGCGCCCCCGCCTTACGACGGGTTTGCCTTTGTCGAGGATGTTGAGGTCACAGCCTATTTTCCGTTCCGCTGCGCCCGAATTAGCCTTTCCAAGCGCTACGGGCATCCGCACCGTCCAAATCAACCCTAGGTCAGCTGGGCGCGGCTGTCAAATGGCGGCACCATTTTCTGTGTCGTGGAATTTGAGGTCGCGCTCGGCAGCTTGCTGTGAGCCATTTAGCATGCGGCCATTCAGGGCGTAAGCAATGACGCGGGACCGGCGTCCCCTTCCCTTGGGCTCCTTGCGAAATACCCAACCTGCGATAAGATGGGCGCTATTCGAAATGGCAAGAATTTGTCCGGGGTCACACAACTGGTTTCTCCATGCGCGAGCTTTTAGCGGAACTGACGACGGGGTTGGGCCAGGGACGCCCTTGCGTGTACTGCTCGGTGGTCGGCACGCGCGGTTCGACCCCGCAGAAAGCAGGGGCGGCCATGCTAGTGTTTCCCGACGGCACTCAGCGGGGCACCCTGGGCGGAGGCTGCGTCGAGGCGGAGGTCAAACAGCGTGCGTTGGCCATCCTGGCCAGGGGCGGCCCACCGGAGGTACTGACCTTTTGCCTGGATGATAACTATGGCTGGGATGACGGGCTCATCTGTGGCGGACGCATGAGTATGCTGGTCGATCCGCTCCTGAGCCGTCCTGCCGACTCGATATCGTCCGCTGCCGCATCGCCGTCCTCTGCTCAGGCATACTACCAGCGTTTTCTGAAGCTGGTCGAGCAGGGAGCAGGTTGTACGGAGGCCGTGGTCGTTCTGGAAAGCGCGGGCCCCGTCGGCAGCCGGTATCTCTTCGACGGCCAGGGAGAATTGGCGGCCTGGCTCGGGCCAGCAACCCCCCCTGAGCAAATCTCCAGACATCTCATTCCGCTGACCCAGCGTCCGCGGCCATCCACGCAACACGGAATCGCTTACTTGCCGATCTTGCCGCGGATCACGCTCCTGATCGTCGGCGGTGGGCATGTGGGCCAGGCCGTGGCCCGGCTCGCTGTGGAAATCGATTTTGAGGTTTGGGTGCTCGATGACCGCGAGAAGTACGCAAGCCGGGAACGCTTTCCGACCGCCAAACGGCTCTTGATCGGCGACATTGGCCAGACCCTCCGCACACTGGTGCCACGCGAAGTCAGCCCCAGCACGTAT
This sequence comes from Gemmataceae bacterium, assembly GCA_035295665.1. GTDB lineage: Bacteria > Planctomycetota > Planctomycetia > Gemmatales > Gemmataceae > DATGIQ01. Next base: position 6,238 of record DATGIQ010000573.1, read on the forward strand.
GCCCTCATTGTGACCCGCGGCCACGCCCACGATGAGGAAGCACTTTATCACCTGGCAGACAGTGCGGCCGGCTATGTGGGCATGATTGGCAGCAAGCGCAAGATCAAGCTGATTTTTGAGGATCTGGTTGCCAAAGGAATCGCCCCCGATGTGCTTGCCAAGGTCCACGCCCCACTTGGCCTCGAGATCGGCTCCCAGACCGTGAGCGAGATAGCTATCAGCATCGTCGCCGAGCTGATCGCCTGCCGGAATCTGGGCACGACCGACCTTCCGCGCCGAGAATCAGTCCAGGCGGGAAATGTCCGGCCATGACGATCGCTCTCATTCCTGCCGCCGGCACGAGCAGCCGCATGGGACGGCCCAAGCTGGCGTTGCCGCTTGGCGACCGGACCGTGCTGGAAATGGTCGTTCATGCATTTCGGCAAGCCGGGGTGGGGAAAATCCTGGTTGTGGTAGGACCGTCGGTGCCGGAGCTTGTGCCCTTGGCCGAATCCGCGGGGGCCGCGGTGCTTCGGCTCGGGAAACAAACCTCCGAAATGCGTGCGACCGTCGAACAGGGACTCGACTGGCTAGAGGATCGATACCATCCGGAGGGCCGGGATAACTGGATATTGGCACCGGCCGATCACCCCAGCCTCAACCCCGCGGTCGTGGCCGAGCTGCTCCGGACGTATGCTGGGAATCCGCAGACGTCGATTGTGGTCCCCACGTTCCACGGACAGCGCGGCCATCCGGCGCTGTTGAGCTGGGAGCACGCTGCTCAGATCAAGCAATTCCCCGCCAATCAAGGATTGAACGTCTATCTCCGCCAACATGCTTCGGCCACGATTGAAATGCCGGTCGAGATGCCGGATATCCTCGTGGACCTGGACACGCCCGAGGATTATCAGCGATTGCAAGCTCGATGGATGCCGCCGACGCTGACTTGACGAGCTTTTCCGGCGAGCTCTGCGCCGCTGCGCAAAGCTTCGAAGGAGTGTTGCGCAGCGGCGCAGAGAACGCGAAGCCAGAAAAGGGGAGTCTTATGCTCGGCGGGCCCGCACACAGTGGGGGAACAATTTCGTTTGTTCCAGCTCGTCAGCATCCGTGAACGGCATGGGCCGGGGGGGGCCGATCCGTTCTAGGCCCGGCATTCGCTGCGCTTCCTCCGCCAGCGGCGGCGAGACCCACAGCTCGGCCAACTCCAGCGTATTCGGAATGACCGCCAGGCGCACGGCCGCAGGGTTCGGCTGCCAGCACGTCGCCAAGCCGGCTTCGATGCAGGCGCGATCCGTTGGAAAGCTGAACGGCAGCTTGGACCGCCACAGAAAGCAAGCCGTCAAATTGTTCATGCGAAACGGTACCGGATCGATGGCGGCAAGCAGACGATCGGTCGTGAGGTCGGCGATCCCGACGCCGGTGCCGTTACCGTGGCTCTCCGGCGAAAGGTCGAGCGCGCAGATCCGGGTGATGTGCGGCGACTCCATTTCCGGCTCGCCTTCAATCAGCAGCCTGCCTACAACGTTTGGATCAATGCCAGCACCACTGTAGTTCTTGCCGATTTCGCCGATTACCAGCAAATCCAGCTGTGCAAACGGCAGGCGGCCCATGATCGCTCTGGCCCGTTCCAGCAAGCGCGATTCTTCATCCCAGAGGGCGTCGCGATCCACCACCTGGAGCACGGCTGTCTCCTCCTGAGCATTCTCCAGGACTGCCAGACCGGCAGCGAAGCGCGACTTGTCCACGATCACGCGAGCCGAGTCCGGAAGCATATCCCGTAGGCCGCGGACTCCCCAGCGGTGGTGTTGTGCCGCTCCGTCGCGCTTGCCGAGCCCGATGGCCAACATCTTGACAATGCCGCTCTCATGCCGGCCGCGGAAATCCGTGTGAGGTTTGATCCGCGACACCGTCACGACGGCATCGGCTTCCCAAGCGTTCTTGTCCCAATAAACCGGGTCTCCCCAGCGGTTGGTGCCAATTTGTACGGTGGCCATCTCCGTTCGCACCGGTACACGGAGCAAGTCCTCGCGCACGCCGTAATCCGCCAAAATTTGCCGCTGGCCTTCGGGCGTCCCGCCGCCATGACTGCCCATGGCCGCCACGATAAAAGGCTGCGCTCCGAGATCGCGCAGGCTTTCCAGCGTTGCCCGGACGATCACGGCAAGGTTGGCAATCCCTCGGCTACCGACGGCGACGGCAACCCGATCGCCCCGGTGGATGCGCTGCCGCAAGGACGATTGCTGCCATTGACGCCGTACTTCGCCGGCCACATCCGGGATGCCTGGCTGCTGCGGGCGCTGGCGAACGGCGGTGAGGAGCGGAAATTCCATAATTGGGGACCTCTACGCTAACTACGAACGGAGGGCGATCCGGCTATTGTAGGGGATGGCTGGGCGATCACTGGAATTGACCCTGTTCGTGGTATTCCGTACTATCCCGCCGCTTTGGCGTTTTTGATGGTGGATGTTCGATCCCCTATCCCAATCCAAGATCAAAATGGGAGAGAAGAGGGGCCCCATGGTTTGGCGGAAGTGGTTGGTTCGGAGCCTGGTGTTCACCGTAGGCGGCGGCCTGGCGCTGGCCGCCTTTGCCTATCAGCACTGGACCAACCCGGCCGTTGTCCGCAGACAGGTCATTGCCAAGCTCGAAGAACTCCTGCCCAATGCTCATGTCAGCCTGGAATCGGCCCGGTTGCGGATCCTGGGCGGCATTTCGTTCGATGAGCTGCATCTGGCCCGACGCGACGATCCCAGCCGCACGGATTTCATCTCGGTCCCGAAGGGAATCATCTATCCGGATAAGGAGCAATTCCTGAATGGCAAGCTGGCCATTCAGCGCGTGGTGTGGTATCAGCCGACCATTCACCTGATCCGCAACAAGGACGGCGCATGGAATACGGAGCATGTGCTGGCCCCCCCAACTCCCGAAATTGCAATCCCAACCATTCGGCTGCAGAATGCCACGTTCTTGATCGAGGACCAGCAAGCCTGTCCCGATGCGCGCCCGCTGGAAATCCACGATGTCAACCTCGTGATCATGAATGATCCGCACCGGCCACCCACGGTGTCCCTGCTCACCTTCAAAGGCTCCGGGGTTGCTGACGTGGCCGGCACCGTGCACGTGGAAGGGGGTTCCCTGAATCGATACTCGGATGAGTTTTCAGTTTCGCTTCAGCTCCCGTCTTTCCCGGTGAACGGTGCCCTGGTGCAGCGGCTCGCCAAGTTCTGGCCCGACGCCGCCCTCCATGCTCGTGAACTGACCGGCACGGCCGCGCTTCAGGCCGAGATCAGCTATCGCCCCGAATCCGAGTCTCAAGCTACCTGGCATCATGATGTCCGATTTCACCTGACCCAGGGCCAGTTTCATCATGCTCAGTTACCGTTTCCGCTACACGATCTCGAAGCCCGAATCCGCTGCGTGGACGGTCAGATCACGCTCGAGAAATTCGCCGCCCGGTCAGGAACTGCGCAGTTTCAGTTGTCCGGCAAAGCCCTGACGATGCACGCCGACACCGATCTGTTGGATGGCAGCCTGCGAGTTACCCACCTTCCGGCAAGCAAGGAGCTGTTCCAGACTCTTCATCTGGAGGAAATCGAACACGACTACGCCCCCGAAGGCCACTTCAGCCTGGAGACGAGCTTTTCACGGCGCGCTGGCCGATGGCAGGAGCACTGCACGATTCAGCTGGAAGGGGTGAAAGGTGTGTGTGCCAAATTCCCCTATCCATTGGAGCAGGTTACCGGCACGATCGAACAGACCCTCGATCCGTCCCAGCGAATTGACCGCCTGAAGGTCCGGCTCACCGGCTACGCCGGTTCGCAGCCCGTCTTGATCCAGGGGGAAATCGAGGGTGAAAAGCCGGCCTCCGTCACCCTGCGGATCAGCGCCACCCATTTGCTCATCGACGACAAGCTCTGTGCCGCCTTGCAGCCGGAGCTGTATCACAAGTTGGTACGTCCGTTCCGTCCGAGCGGCTACGTGGACGTGGTGGCCGACATTCGCCGTGCCCAGGGTGGGACCCAGTTTACCAATGATTACGTCCTCACGTTCCACGATGCCGCGATTGCCTATGAAGCGTTCCCCTATCCGATCGAAAACGTGAGCGGTACCGTTACCATTGGGCCGGACCACTGGGAATACTACGGGTTCCGCGGTAACCACAACGGCGGAGAATTTCGCAGCCGCGGAAAACCGATCAAGACGCCTCAGGGCAATCGTATCCAGCTCGAAATCACCGGCACCAACCTGTTGCTTGACAGGGAACTGCGGGCTGCCCTCAAGTGTCCGGCTCTGGAAACGGCGTGGAGAAAGCTCAACCCTGGCGGCCGAATGGATTTTTCCGCCCAGGTCGATCTGATCGATGGCCAAGACGATCCCGTGATCGCCGTGACGGCCATTCCCCGCGAAGCCACGATCAAGCCGGAGTTCTTTCCCTGTGCCCTCTCCAACCTCCACGGCACCATTCGGTACCAGCAGCATCACGTCGAGTTGCAAAACTTGAGCGCCCGCCATGAGCAAACGCGGTTAAGCGTGGAGCATGGCGAGATTATCTCCTATCCCGACGGCAGCTTTTCGGTGAAGCTGACGGAGCTGCTGGGACATCCGATCGTGCCGGATGCAGAATTTGTCCGTGCGTTGCCGCCGGCCCTGGGCCATGCGTGCCGCAACCTTCGGCTCAAGGAGCCGTTGTCCCTGCGCACCAATTTGACCATTGCCGTGCCTGCTGCTGACCAGGCTCCTTCCCAAGTGCAGTGGGATGGGGGGGTGCGGCTGAAAGACGCCACGCTGGTGGCCGGCGTGCCCTGGGAACGGGTCAACGGCCTCATTTGGTGTTCCGGCGAGCATCGCGGCGGGGCGATAGGCAAGGTGGAGGGAAATTTAATCCTGGACGAGGCGACGGTTTTCCAGCAGACCCTCCACGAAATCCACAGCAAGCTGTTTGTCGACGCCAAGGAACCGGATATCCTGATTCTCCCGGACCTCCATGCGAAGATTTACAACGGCGACGTCGGCGGCTCGGTCCGCGTCGATTTTGGCCCAACCCTGCGTTATGAGGCGGAGCTGACCGCGCTCCAGCTCCAATTGGAGAAGCTCAGTCTCTCCAACCGCTTGGGCCCCAATGCCCAGCAGAGCGGCTTACTCGATGCACGCCTCTCCCTGCAAGGTCAGGGAACGGGCCTGGGCGGGTTGAAAGGGACTGGCAGTATCGACGTGCCCAACGGAAAGATGGGAAACTTGCCCCTGTTGTTGGATCTCTTGAAATTCCTCAGTCTGCGCTTTCCGGATGGCACGTTCTTCGAAGAAGCACACGCGCGCTTCACCCTGGACGGACCACGGGTCGATATCAACCGTGTTGATCTGCTCGGGGCGGCCATCAGCCTGGGCGGCAGCGGCACGGTCAACCTGGACAGCGGTGCCTACAACATGGAGCTGTTCGCTGTCTGGGGCCGCATCGTCCAGTTGTCGCCGTCCCTGCTCAAGGATTTTTGGCCGACCCTGAGTGAGTTGTTCCTGAAAATCAAGATGAAAGGTAAAATCGGTGAGCCGCCACGCTTTGAAAAGGAACTGGTACCTGGGTTGACGGAGCCGCTGGAACGAATGCGGGACCGGCTGGGCGGCAGAGCAAGTGGGTGAGGCGGAGTGAGGGAAACCGGCCAGGCAGGGAGGCCGCGGTGATCATCGGCATCTTGCATCGGACGATTTTCTGGGAGCTGGCCCGGGTGTTCGTGCTCTCGCTGATCGGGATCACGGGCATCATTCTCATGGCCGCCATCGTGGTCGAAGCTTCGCAGCGCGGACTCGGTCCGGCCCAAGTCCTGGCCGCGATTCCATTAATTGTCCCCAGCATGCTCCCCTTCATCATTCCCCCGACGACACTCTTTGCCAGCTGCGTCGTCTTCGGCCGGTTGGGGCACGACAACGAGATCACCGCCATCAAGTCGGCGGGGATTTGCGTCCTTCATGTGGTCTGGCCGGGCGTCTTTTTGGGACTTGTCATGGCGGCGATCACGCTCGGCCTCTATTACCACCTGATCCCCTACACCCACCACCTGCTGCGGACAGCGGTGGTGAATGACATCGAAGACTACCTCTATGCGATGCTCAAGAAAGACCACGAAATCAAAGGACGGCCGGAGCAACGGCTGAACACCGCTGGGGAGAGGTATGAGGTCTATGTCGGACAGGTGCAGGGCCGGCAATTGAAGACGGCCATTTTCAAACGCTGCGATGCCAAGGGCAACTATGATGTGATCGCCCGTTCCAGCGAAGCGGAGCTTCACGTCGATCTGAAGCGTCACGAACTCATCATCCTCATGCGACACGGCCACATTTTGGACGAAAGCGGCAAAGACCGCGTTTTCTTCGATGAGGAGGCGTGGCCCGTCTTTTTGCCCGCGGTCGACGAAAACCGCAAGCCGAGCCCACGCGACATGACCTGGCAGCAACTGTTGGAGGCCCGACGCGAGGTTCTGGGCCAGATGGATGAGGTGGGCGCTCAGCTAGCGATCACCTTTTCGCAGAAAACACTGATCCAACCCCCTGCGGATCTGGGTGAACATCAAAAAAACCTGCAAAACATCCTCCGCGCCCACAAGGCGACGTTGAATGGCATCGACACCGAGCTGCAAATGCGGCCAGCGTTATCGGCCGGCTGCCTGTTTTTCGTCGTCATCGGTTGTCCCATCGGCATCTGGTTTGGCCGCAGCGATTATCTGAGCGCGTTCATCATCTGCTTTTTACCGATCGTCTTTGTCTACTACCCGCTTCAACTATGCAGCACGAACCTGGCCAAGGACGGCAAGCTCAACCCCATGTTGGCCCTCTGGATCGCCAACGCAGTCATTGGGCTGTGGGCGCTGTTGCTCTTTCGGAAACTGTTGAAAAACTAAGGTAGTTGCACGGATGGGGAGTTTCTTGCCCTTTGTGGTTGCAGGAGGGCCACGGGCCGCGTACACTGCGAATAGCGAAAACGCGGCCACTTGGGGCAACCATTCTTAAAATGATCAGGGCAAAGGTTGGGGTCGTTCGGAGGTTCTTATTCCACAACTCGGTAAGGCAGCCGTCGCAGTGCGTGGCGACCATTCACCAACTTCGGAGCACTCGTGCTTGGACATCGTGGTCTTGCATTTGACAACAAAGGGGTGCAGAAGTGAGTACTGCTCTACTCGTTGAATATTACGAGGAACTGCCGGATCCTCGAGAAGGCCATCCCCACGTACGGGAAGCCGCCTTTCGCAAAGGGCTTGCGAAGTTCAAACAAAAAGTGGCCAGCCGCTACATGGAAGGCACGCTGCACCGGTTGCTGGAAAGCTCCGATCCCACTGTCCGGCGGGCCAGCACGCTGGCCCTGGGGGAAGTGGGGACGATGAAGGCTTCCAATGCGCTGCTCGCCCGGAGGCTGCATGATGAGGACCGCGGCGTGCGGCAACTGGCTGCGGAGGCCCTGTGGTCGGTTTGGCTTCGGGGCCATACGGACGTGCACAACCGCGAGTTGCAGCGCCTCGTCGATTTGCGCGATCGCAAGAAGAAGCGGGCCGGTCTGGATGCCTTGATCGAGGAGGCCCCGGACTTCGCCGAAAGCTACAACCAACGAGCCATTGTGCACTTCCAGACCCGGGAATGGCAAAAAGCGATCGCGGATTGCGAAAAAGTCCTCGAGCTCAACCCGTATCATTTTGCAGCCGCGGCGGGCATGGGACGCTGCTATCTGGAATTAGGCAAACATCGGTCGGCGTTGAAGGCATTTCGGAAGGCCCTGCGCATCAATCCCGGCATGGAAGAAGTAAAGCGGACCATACGGGCCCTCGAGAGCGCCCTGGGCGAAGAACGCGACGACAAGAAATAGCCCCTGGCCTTGCCACGTGGTAGGCGCTCACGCCTTTTCCAGCGCGCATGCGGCCGTGTACCAGACAACGGCCCCGTGCACCAACTCGATCCGCAGCTCGCGGTTCTGGGCAGGTTCCGGGTCGGTACAAACGAGTTCAAACGCTTGGCCCGCAGCCGTCGGTTGAATCGTTTGGTAGGCCAGCGTACCGCGATCCATAAGGACGTAAAGGTCAAGCGGACTGTCGCTTATCCCAACCACTTCTCCGTAGATGTGCATCCGGAACTCCCCGTTCGCGGCCGCCCGCCAGGCCCGGACCGACCGTAGGAACGCCGGTGCACGGATCTCCAGGGCTACTTCGCCCCACAATCCCCGGTTGCCGGATAGCGCTTCGACCTCCACCACGAGCTCATTTCGTTCCCGGATGAGTTCGGTCACCACAAACTCGAACGACTGCAAAGCCTGGTTCTGCTGTCCCAGAAGTTGGCCATTCAGGGTGACGCGGGCATTAGTCTCCACTCCGGCGAACGTTAGCCAGACCGCCTCGTGCGGATCCAGTCGTCGTGGCCGGCCAAAGCGCCGCCGAAAGCGCACCCGGCCGACGAAGTCGCCCAGCCCGCCCTCGCTCCAACGGCAAGGTAGCGACATGGTGAACGGCGGCGAGGGCTGCGGAACCACTTCGAAGGGTCCGTCGGCATGCCGTACCGCGCGGGCCAGCGGCTCGCACTGCCAGGGGCCACGCAAACGGATGCGGTGCGGATACATCGGTCACTCTCGGTCCGAAGAGGAAGCGAATAAGTGTCGCAGCACAGGGGAGTAATCCTGGTAGGGCGTTCGGTCGGGCGGTCCCTGGGCATGCCAGTAGCTGCTCTGGGCCAGGGGCGAACGCAAGGCTAGCAGACTACTCGACACGGTTCCGCTCTGATCCCCGCGCTGGCAAATGGCCGGTCCGCCATTGCCGCTTTGGGAACACAATTTTTCCAACGCTTGCAAACATTCTTTCGCGGAGCGGTAGCTGCGTTGGCTGAGCCACCACAGCGCGTGACCGAGGCGGCGGTCGCTCGCATCGTTCACATCATGGGACGTCAATCCATGCAGTCCCGGCGGCAACGGCCGGATCCGCAGCCAATCGCCGGCATGGATGACCATGGCATTATCCTGGTCGGCGCACATTAAGTTGCAGCCGGCATAGCAGCCTTGGCCGAGCTCGCGCACAGCTTGGTCCACCGCCTGGGTCGCGGTCCTACAGCCGAGCAAATCTCGCACCAACAGCCCACGGCTGCGGAGCTTGGATGAGAGTTCGGATTTCGGCCGATTGGTGACGGCGACAAAGACGCCCCGTTGATTGACGCCAAACCAGGTTCCGCGCGCAACCGGATCGAGTCCGGCCACCGCAGGAAGCGGGCCGTCAAGGATCTGCGGCGGCTCTCCCGGTCGGCTGTACAGCTCATCGCGATTGGCACCCACGATCAGCGGCGCATCTTCCAGGACTCGAAAAAACATGGCCAGCAGGCACATCGCTAACCTCCCTGCCCGGAAGAAACGTGCTTGCAGACCTTCCCCGGAGCTTGTAAGTTTTCTTCAGCCAAGCTCACGATAGCTGGCACGTTGCAGGATCGCAAGACATGAAACAGCTCACCATCGTAGTGAAGCCCTTCTGTGCCGAGGCCGTCTTGCGGGCCATCGCCGAGATGGATGTGGTCGCCTGTATGGTGCGCGAGGCCAAGGGATACAGCCGGCAAAAGGGCTACCTGGACCGGTATGTCGGCAGCGAATACAGCTTGGCTTTCTTGCCGAAAGTAGAGATCGGCGTTTGGGTGAGCGATGAACGCGCCCAGGAAGTGGCCGATCGTATTGCCCGCACCGCCCGCACCGGCCGAATCGGCGATGGCAAAATCTTCGTGGTCGCGATGGGCTTGCCCGATGCGCTGGAGTTTTGATTCCACTCCACACCAGCCGGAAACGCCCGCGCCGGGAAACGAGCCAATCCCCGTTGCGGGCGCTTCCGGCTCGAGTCTCATCCTCATCACGTTGCCAGTTTTCCGGCGAGTGACCAAAGCAACTCTGCCGGGTGCAGGGCCGCCCGGCCGGTGAAGTGTTCGATCTGCCTGCGACAGGAGAACCCCGCGGCGACAACGACGGTATCCGCGCTGGCCGCACGGAGCGCCGGAAAGAGTCGCTGCTCACCCACCGCTCGCGAAATCTCGTAATGCTCGCGTTCATAGCCGAACGATCCAGCCATCCCGCAACAGCCAGCGTCCAGATCAACGACCTCCGCACCCGGAATGCGACGCAGCAGGCGCAAGGTCGGTTCCATCCCAGTGAGCGAACGCTGATGGCAATGCCCTTGCACCAAGATCTTTTTCGGTCCCGAAGCGAATCTGAGATCCTTGCTCCCCTCGCGCGCTTCAAGAACCTGCTCAAACGTGCGGCAAGCCGCGGCGACTATCGCCGCTTTCTGGCGAAGTTCACCACGAAGGAGGGCCGGATAATCATCCTGGATCGTGAGCAAGCAGCTCGGTTCGCAGGCCGTGATCATCTTTCCGGCAACCGCCGCTTCATGTAGACGTTGGACATTGTGCTGTGCGTGGCGCACAGCCTGGTCGAGCAAGCCGTTCGAGATCAACGGCCGGCCGCAACACACGATGCTCTCCTCGCCGCTGGAACGTAGGCCGAAATCCACGCCGCAGCCCGCTTGGCCTAGCAACGCAGCGGCAGCTCGGCCCAAGTCCGGCTCGAACAAATCGGTGAACGTGTCGCAGAAGAGAAGAACATTTGCCTGTTCCGGCTGAGCGGAGGCTCGCTGAGCCAGGCGGCGAAGGCGGCCGCTCAGCGACAAACGGGCGAACTGCGGCAAGGCTCGTCGCCGATCGATGCCCAGGGCGACCTCGCCGAGCCAGCGGAGGAGACGATTTTGGCCAAGCCGATTGATCGTCGGTGCCAGAGCGGACCCGGCTCGGCCAAACGTGGCCACATGGCCGAACAGCCAGTTTCGCCACGGCAAACCGTGCTCCTGAAAATAGTGGTGCAAGAATTCGGCCTTGAGCCGGGCCATATCCACGTTGGTCGGGCATTCGCTTTTGCAGGCCTTACATTCCAGGCACAGATCGAGCACCTCTCGCAGCGAGGGGTCGGTGAAACCGCCCGCGCCCAGCTGGCCGGTGATGGCCAGGCGAAGGGCATTCGCTCGGCCGCGCGTGGAATGTTCCTCCTCGCGGGTCGCCTGGTAGGACGGGCACATGGTGCCGTCGCGCTTCTTGCGGCATTCGCCAACGCCGGCGCACAGCTCCGCCGACCGAGTCAGGCCGCCGTCGGCCGTGAAATCGAAAACGGTTGACACCTCCGGGGTCAGATATCCGGGACCATAGCGAAACTGGGAAGCCAGTGGCGGGGCATCTACGATTTTGCCAGGGTTCAGGATGCTGTCCGGATCTAGCGTCCGTTTCAATTCACGAAAGGCGGCATACAACACGGGGCCGTACATTTTCTCCTGAAACGGGCTCCGCACCAAACCATCGCCATGCTCGCCGGAAAGCGCTCCGCCATATTGGAGCACCAGATCTGCGACCTCTGCCGCGATCGCCTCAAACTGGTGAACGCCCTCTGCCGTTTTTAGATTGATCACCGGCCGCACATGGAGGCAGCCGACCGAAGCGTGGGCATACACGCCTGCCTTGGTCCCATGCCGGGCCACAATGGCCAGGAACTCGGCGATGTAGTCGCGCAGCTTCTGGGGTGCCACAGCCGTATCTTCGACAAACGAGATTGCCTTCGCATCCCCTTTCTCGGCCATCGATAGACCGAGCGCCAGCTTGCGCAGCTTCCAAATTCGCGCTTGGGGACCGGGCTCAGCCGCCCGGTAAAAGTGTGAGCCGAAGCCGCGCCGGAGGAGGTCGGCTTGCAACGCTTCAAGGCGCGGCGGCAGCTCCGCAGCCGAGTCGCCATAAAACTCAATGAATAGCACCGCTCCCGGATCCCCTTGGAGAAAATCGCGCAAGCGGGCCGCTTCCGGATTCCGTCGCGTGCTGGCCAGCACATAATCATCCAGCACTTCCACCGCAGAAGGGGCGTGAGATAAGACGGCCGGTGTCGCGGCCAAGGCATCGAGTAGGTCAGCGAATTGCACCACGAGCACGGCCTTGGCCTTGGGCAGCTCGATCAGGCGCAACTTCGCTTCCAGGGTGATTCCGAGCGTACCTTCCGAACCGACGAAGAGGTGCGCGAGGTTGAATGGCTGCTGAGGATCGGTGAAGAGATCGAGATTATATCCGCCCACGCGCCGCAGGATCTTCGGGAACCGGCGAGCAATCTCGTCGGCATGGGCCGTGACCAGTGTCTGGACGGTGCGATAGCAGGCTCCTTCTCGGTCGGCTTGACGGCATTTGATTGCCACGGCCGCGGCATCGAGCGGCCGCGCGTCGATGATGCTGCCGTCAGCCAGGATGAGCTTCAATTCCAGCACGTGATCGATGGTCTTGCCGTGGATGAGGGAGTGGGTGCCGGAGGAGTTGTTGGCAATCATGCCGCCAATGGTGGCCCGATTCGAGGTGGAAATGTCCGGGGCAAACTGTAAGCCGAAGCCTCGGACGGCCAGGTTCAGATCGTCGAGGACGCAGCCGGGCTGGACACGGACCCACCGCTCGGCCGCATTGATTTCGACAATGCGGTCGAGGTATTTCGAGCAGTCGACGATGATGCCAGGCCCGATCGCCTGTCCCGCCTGAGAGGTTCCGCCTCCCCGAGCCGTTAGCGGAATGCCGAAGCGAGCACACGTCCGCACCGTGGCGACCAGGTCGGCCTCGGTTTTGGGAATGACCACTGCAAGGGGCACAATCTGGTAGACGCTGGCATCCGTGGAATACAGAGCCCGGCTCAGGCGATCGAACCGCACTTCGCCGGCCAGGTTATTCCGGAGCGCATTGTGCAGCTCGGTGATTTGGATCTCGTCCGGGCGGGTCGAAGAGTGGTCTGAAACCACGGGCAAGGATGCGCGGCTCATTCAGACGCCCCCTCCGCTACCCGAAGCAATCCTTCGCGCAGCCGCTGCAGGCCGTGTTCCAGCAGTTCTCCGCCTCCGGCGAAGGAAACTCGGAGCGTCCCTTCGCCGGCCGGGCCGTAAGCCGAGCCATGCACGACCGCCACCCCCATCTCCTGTAGCAAGAACCGCCGCACGGCATCGGAAGGCATGCCTAGCCGCCGTACATCCACCATCACGAAGAGCCCCCCTTCGGGCACGAGCGGTTGCACTCCGGGGATGCCGCTCAGGCATCGCACCATCCGGTCGCGCCGTTCCTGATATTCGCGGGTGAGCCGCCGTACACACTCCTGCGAGGAACGCAAGGCGCACGCCGCGGCATCTTGAACAAACGTCGCCGGTCCGCGGCTAAATTGCTGGAGCACGCGGGTCATGCCTTGAATGACGCTGGCCGGGCCAGCACAATAGCCGACGCGCCAACCGGTCATGGAGTAGGTCTTGGAGAGGCTATTGACCAGGACTGTCCGCTGGCGAGCCGAGTCCGACACGCTAGCCGGTGAAATGTGCTGCCGGCCATCGTACACGAGACCTTCGTAAATCTCGTCCGAAATCACGCTTAAGCTGCCGATGCAGGCAGAATCGAGGATCGCGCGCAGCTCCGCCTGCGCGAAGACGGTGCCGACGGGGTTCCAGGGGTTGTTGAGCAACACCAGCTTGGCACGCGGCTGAAAACTGGCTTCGAGGCCGCCGGCAGCGATGCTGAATCGCCCTGCGCAAATGTTGGCGGGCACCCGTATGATTTCGCCGCCCCAGAGGGCAATGGGCCCGAGATAGGCATCATAAATGGGGTCCGGGAGCAGGACGGCGTCTCCCGGCTGCAGCGAGGCTGCCAGTGCCAGCGCGATACCGCAAGTTGCGCCATCGGTGATGAGGATTTCGCGGTCGGGATCGTAGACGAGGCCCTGATCCCGTTCCAGCTTCTCCGCGACGGCCCGGCGGAGTTCCGGCTCGCCCCGATTGTCCGGGTACCCGGTCCGGCCATCATGCAGGGCTCGAATGGCCGCCTCCACGATGTGAGCCGGCGTTGGCGAATCGGGCTGGCCACGCATGAGGGAAAGGACCGGCTTCCCCTCCGCCTGGAGGGCACGGAGTTCCTGCAAAACGGTGTTGATTGCGGTCGGCCTCGACCGAACCACCCAGGGAGTTTCCGACAAGGGAGATTTCTCCTCCGCTGCAATGGATTGGGTACATTCTATCGCTTTCCGACCGTGCTGCGGTGGTATTGTGCGCATTCCGCGTTCGTTCAGAACGCCAACTGCAATTGCGTTCGCAGCAGCCAACCATCGGAGCCAGCGATGAACCCGGCCGGCGATTGACCGCTGCTTGTGGGGGTTGCCGCCCGGGTAGATGCTGAAGTCGGTCTGCCACTTGAGCAGATGTCGTTTCCAGCAGTCATGGAACGCAATCCCCTACTCCCGTGCTTCGTGGAAATCCCGGAAGGCATTGTTGATCACCCGCATGGGGCCCGTGACGTCAGGGCTTTGGGTTGTTCCAGGTACATGAATGGTTTGGAACGTGGGCGGAGCTGAGGAAGCGGCCCTGGCTCAGTACCGCCGGGCTGTTCAACTTCTGCCACACGATCAAGCGCTGCAAGAATTGATGAGTGCGGCTTCGTGGAGAATTCATGAGGCGAGTTTGGATAGATGAGGACCAGGCTGAAAGTCCTCGCGAGGTGCTCACTAATGGGACGACAGCTGGTGTTGCCAAGTGCCCTTCCAGGTTTTAGGCTGAACGCATCCCCTTTCTTTGGAGACTGCAACCATGTCCAAGCTCGTTCCCTTCAATTTGAAAGGCTGGGTGGAAGAGCACCGGCATCTGTTGAAGCCGCCCGTCGGCAACGCCATGGTTTGGAACAGCGAATTCATGGTCATGGTGGTTGGCGGGCCGAACCAACGGACCGACTACCACGTCAACCCCGGCGAAGAGCTGTTTTACCAGGTCGAAGGTGACATCACGCTTCGGGTAATGGAGAACGGCACAGCGCGGGAGATTCCGATCCGCGAAGGCGAGATTTTTTTGCTGCCTGCCGGGATTCCCCATTCCCCGCAGCGTCCGGCGAACACGGTCGGCCTGGTGATCGAACAGAAACGCCCCGAGCGCGCTGACGACCACATGCGCTGGTACTGCCAACAATGCGGTGCCTTGGTGCACGACGCGGGATTCCACCTGGTGGATCTGGGTAAGCAGCTCAAGCCGATTATCGAAGAATTCAAGAGTCGACCGGAATTGCGCACGTGCAAGTCCTGCGGAGAAGTTCATCCGGTTTAACTTATTCCGTCCTCCCTAGCCAAATTGCTACGGACGACACAGGACGGGCGACGGACCCATGAAAATCGATCTGCACACCCATATCCTGCCCCCGAGTTGGCCCGATCTTCGGCAGCGCTACGGCTACGGAGGATTTGTGCAGCTCGAACCACACGGGGCCGGCTGCGCCCGCATGGTCATCGATGGCCAGCTTTTTCGGGAGATCGAGGATAACTGCTGGAACCCGCGACGCCGCCTGGCGGATTGCCGGCAGCAGGGCGTCGACGTGCAGGTCCTCTCGACGGTGCCGGTCATGTTCAGCTACTGGGCTCGACCTGGCGATACTTACGACTTGTCCCGCTTGTTGAATGATCACCTGGCCGAAGTCGTGAGGCAGTATCCACAGCACTTCGTCGGCTTAGGAACTGTCCCCCTCCAGGCGCCCGACCTCGCCATCCGCGAACTGGAACGCTGCATGAAGGATTTGGGCCTGTGCGGCATCGAGATTGGCAGCCATGTCAACGACTGGAATCTCGATCACCCGGCGCTGTTTCCCGTTTTCGAAGCGGCGCAACAACTCGGAGCCGCCATCTTCGTCCATCCCTGGGACATGATGGCCAAGGAGCGAATGGGAAAGTACTGGCTGGGGTGGTTGGTCGGCATGCCGGCGGAGACCTGCCTGGCCATCTGCTCGCTGCTGTTCGGCGGGATCTTTGAGCGGCTGCCCCGGTTGCGGTTCTGTTTTGCGCACGGCGGCGGGGCTTTTCCCGGCACCATCGGCCGGATCGAGCACGGCTTCAGCGTTCGGCCCGACCTCTGCGCCCAAGACAACCGGCAGAACCCGCGGTCTTATCTGGGTAAGTTTTATGTCGATGCCCTGGTGCACGATCCCGACGCCCTGCTCCACCTGGTTCGCCTGGCCGGCGCGGAAAAGGTCGTGATGGGTTCGGATTATCCCTTCCCGCTTGGGGAGGCAGAACCGGGAAAACTGATCGAATCGACCGATTTGGCGGAGCCGGTCAAGCAGCGCTTGCTCTGCGACAACGCCCTCGAATTTCTGGGACTGGACAGAACAAGGTTCCGACCCGCATCGACAGGTTCCACCGTTCCCTGAGAGGCAGCCGTGGCCGCCACCGGAGTCCCTTTCCAAATCGATGAAGCATTTGCGCGCGACCTGGATGCGGCGGATCCGCTGGGAGGCTTCCGGGATCGTTTTCATCTTCCGTGCAGGGCCAACGGCCAGCCGGCGATCTATCTGTGTGGCAACTCCCTCGGCCTCCAGCCGAAGGGCGTGCGCGGCGACGTGGAACGCGAACTGGACAGTTGGGCTCGGCTGGGCGTCGCCGGCCACTTCGAAGGGGAAACGCCCTGGTTTTCCTATGCGGAACAGTTTCGGGATTGCGGTGCGCGCTTGGTCGGCGCTCGGCCGGGCGAAGTCGTGATGATGAATACGCTGACCGTGAACCTGCACCTGCTCCTGGCAACCTTTTATCGGCCACAGCTCCAGCGCTACAAAATCGTCGTGGATGAGCCGGCCTTTCCTTCCGATCTCTACGCTATCCAATCCCAGCTCCAATATCACGGCTATGATCCGAAGGAAGGATTGCTGCGCTGGCAGCCGCGGACCGGAGAACATTGCTTGCGGATCGAAGACCTCCAGGTCTTGCTGGATCGGGATGGATCGCACATCGCCTTGGTGCTGCTGGGCGGCGTCAATTTCTTCACGGGGCAATGGCTGGATGCGGAAACGATTACGACATTGGCCAAGCGGTACGGCTGCGTGGTCGGCTGGGACCTGGCGCATGCTGCGGGAAACGTGGTCCTGCATCTGCACGATTGGCACATCGATTTCGCGGTTTGGTGCAACTACAAGTATTTGAATAGCGGTCCGGGCGCGGTCGCCGGCTGTTTCATCCACGAGATACATGGCCGCAACATCGAGTTGACGCGTCTGGCCGGATGGTGGGGCAATGATCCACAAACGCGCTTTCGGATGCAGCTCGAGCCAAAGTTCGTGCCGCGGCCGGGTGCCTTTGGCTGGCAAGTGAGCAACCCACCGATCCTGTCGATGGCACCGCTGCGTGCTTCGCTGGGACTGTTCGATGAAGTGGGCATGGCGGGATTGCGGGAGAAATCGGAACGCTTGACGGGCTACCTGGAATTCCTGCTGGATCAAATTCCCAGCGGCCGGTTTGAGATCATCACACCGCGCGAGCCCGGTCAGCGCGGCTGCCAGCTCTCGATTTTGGTTCGGGATCGTCCCCGCGAGCTACTCGACGTCTTGGGGTCCGAAGGCGTGGTGTGTGATTTCCGTGAACCGAATGTCATTCGGGTCGCTCCGGTGCCGCTTTATAACCGATTCTTTGACGTCTGGAAGTTCGCGGCTGTACTGGGCCGCCACGTTTAAACGCAGCCTGACGCGTCTTTACCCCGTCTTCTTTAGCATCCCAGCCCCCAGGATTCCGGTTTTCTTCTTCCCATGCTTTATCCTGTCGGATTCTCATGCAAATTCCTTAGAACGCCGATAGATGGAATAGCTGCGATGCTCGGAACTTTCGAGGCACCCCATCGATAGGCCGCGGCGGTGCTGGCAGGGTTCCCCTCGGAGCGCGATGGCTGGGTCAGGCCGGCGTCTGGCGAGAACCGTTCGGCCAAGACCATGCCTCCCCTCACCCACTCCTCTCCCCGTGGCGAGAGAACCCCATCGGGTGGAGGGTCGAAAAGCTGGGTAGCCCGCACTTGGCTTCGGTACAGGAGTTTCTCATGCGAAAAGGAATTCTCGGTTCGATCACGGCTCTCCTCGCAGGAACCGCTTTGGCGTTTGCCCAGCCGGCCGCGACCTCGGACCCGGCGCCGGCCGCCGCCCCCAACGGGACAGGCCAACCGGCCCCGCTTCCGCCAGCTCACGAGGCCGCTCCGCCTGCCGCGGAACCGCCGCGTTCGCCTTATTGGCCTAATCCCTTTAGCTACCCGCCTCCGTGGGGAGCGCCGGCCGTTCCGCCGGGCGCCATCCCGGATGTCAAAACGCACGGCGAACTCGTCATCACCGGCAGCGCCGAATATCTCCTGTGGTGGGTGAAAAATCAACCGCTGGGTGTGCCGCTCGTGACCACCGGCACTCCCACTGGGTTGGGGGCATTGGGGAGTCCGGACACGGTCCTCCTCTTCGGCGGCAACGACATCGATTACCACACATTTTCCGGCGGCCGATTCACCTTGGGGATTGGCTGGGGCCACAACTCTGAAGCGGACTGGAGCGTGGAGGGAAGCGGATTCTTTCTGGAAAAGCGTCCCGCTCAATTCTTGGCCACTTCCTCGGTGACGGGTGTTCCGCTTCTGGCCCGGCCGATTGTCAATGCCCTTACCAACACGGAAACTTCCGCCCTGATCTCCAGTCCGGGCGTCGCTTCCGGTGCCGTCGTGGTCAATTCCTTCAGCGATCTGTATGGCTGGGATGTCGATTTTGTTCGCGGCTGGTATCGGGAGGGCCCGTTGCACCTGGAGCTACTCGGCGGCTTCCGCTATGTCCATCTGGATGAGGCGCTGAACATTGGACAGGAGTCGATCCTGCTCAATGGCGGAACGGCGGGCTTGGCCGGGAATCCCCTGCTGCCGCCGACGACCGTGACCATTTTCGACCACTTCGGAACACGCAACGAATTCTACGGCGGCCAGCTGGCGGCCCGGCTGGGGTACAATGGAGATCGCTGGTTTGTCTCCGCCCTTGGCAAGGTCGCGCTGGGCTCGACGCATGAGGTCATCAATCTCTCTGGGTTTACTTCGAACACCGGTGGCGGCGGCACAACGCCGGCACTGACCCCCGGCGGTTTGCTCGTGGTTTCCAGTAACCGCGGTTCCCGCGCCCACGATGAATTTGCCGTCATTCCCGAGATCGGCATCAACATCGGCTATCAGGTGTGTCATTCCTTGCGGGTGTTCGTCGGCTACACCTTCCTGTACTGGAGCGACGTAGCCCGTCCGGGAGACCAGGTCAACCGAACGGTGAATCCTACCATCGTTCCGGCGAGCCAAACGTTCAATCCTCCGACGGGACCGTTCGGCCCGGCTCAGCCAAGCTTCACATTCACGCGCACCGATTTCTGGGCCCAGGGGGTGAATTTCGGTTTCGAGGTTCGTTACTAAGCGGGCAGGTTGCAGACGAACCGAGCTTCATGAAACTCGCACGCCAGCGCGCCAACGAGACCGATCCTCGCGGGCGCGCCGGCGCTTCAGGTCTGACTCAACAGCACAAGCCTGGCGCGGCAGCGAAGGTCCTTCGCTGCCGCGCCAGGCTTGTGCTGCAAGATCCAGGACGCTCATGTAGAATGAACCATACCACAGCGGTGCATCGCTCACGGCTAAGGAGCGACTTCGATCCACGAGGGTAAACTCGCTAAAACCTCCGACCTGAACCAAGGGGAAATCAAATGGCGTGGTGGCATGGGTGGCGCCGGCGGCAGCTATGGGCGTTGGCCGGGTTGTTGCTCCTTCTGGGCAGCCGGCTCCTGGCGGCCAATCAAGACGTCCTCGAGCGCATGCGCAAAGACGTCGCCTTTTTGGCTTCCGATGAATGCGAAGGGCGCGGCATTAAGACGAAGGGAATCAATCTCGCAGCCGATTATATCGCCAGCGAATTTCGACAGGCCGGTCTCAAACCGGCTGGGCCCGACGGCAGCTATTTCCAGCCCTTTACCATGCGAAGCGGCTCCAGTTTGGGAAGCCCCAATACACTCATTCTGCGCGGTCCGCTGGGCCAAGAGATCGAGCTGAAGCAGGGAGAACATTTTCAGGTTTTGGGACTTTCCAGCTCCGCTAACGTGACCGCAGCGCTGGCCTTCGCCGGCTATGGAGCGACCGCCAAGGACCAAGGCTACGATGATTACGCCGGAATCGACGCCGCCGGCAAAGCAGCCATCGTGGTGCGGAAGACGCCCCGCTTCGAGAACCGGTATGCTCCGTTCGATGGCCGATCGGCCGGCTACCATGCGGCAATCAGCACCAAGGCGGGCAACGCCGAGGAGCACCATGCTGCGGCCCTGATCCTGGTGAATGATCGGGCCACGGCTGAGAAAGAAGATAGTCTCATCGATTTCAGCTACACCGCGCAAGAAAATGCGGTCGAGATGCCGGTGCTTCAGCTGCGGCGTGCGGTGGTCGATGCGATTCTTTCCTCCAGCCTGGGCCGCTCATTGCTGGATCTGGAGCAGGCGATCGATCGCGACTTGCAGCCACGCAGCAGTTTGCTCGCCGGCTGGACCGTGAGCCTGGAAGTCCACGTGAATCGCCCCGGTGTTCCCGTGAAGAACATCGTCGGCGTCCTGGAAGGCGCGGGCCCATTGGCCAATCAGACCGTCGTTCTTGGTGCCCACTACGATCACCTGGGCTACGGGAGCTTCGGCAGCCTGGCTCGCAGCCGCAATGAAAGAGGAGGGGCTATCCACCATGGCGCCGATGACAACGGCTCCGGCACTACTGCGCTGATCGAGCTGGCACGCCGGTTTGGTCAAATTCCCAATCGCCAAGGCCGGCGGCTTGTTTTCATCGCCTTCACCGGCGAGGAGAGTGGCCTGTTTGGTTCGGCTCACTATTGCAAGCACCCTCTTTTCCCCTTGGCCGACACGGTGGCCATGATCAACATGGACATGGTCGGCCGGCTTCGTCCCGACCGAGAGACTCACAAGGACAAACTGATCGTCTACGGCACCGGTTCGGCGCCGACGTTTGATGCCTTGCTGGAATCGCTCAACAAGAAATATGATTTCAAATTTCAGAAGGAGCCGGGCGGCGAAGGACCGAGCGATCAGCAGACGTTTTACCTGAAAAATATTCCGGTGTTGTTCTTCTTCACCGGTGAGCATCCCGATTATCACAAGCCGACGGATACGGCGGACAAGATCAACGTGCCCGGCATGGCCCGGGTTACCGACCTGGTCGAAGACGTGGCTGCGGACCTGGCTACTGTGCCGGACCGGCCCAAGTTCGTCAAGGTGCCGCGCAAGCCGGGCAGCGGCATGCGCATGCGGGGGCCGAGCCTCGGCATCATGCCCGAGTATGGTGCAGAAGGGGATGGTGTTTTAGTCAGCGGCGTCCTCGAAGGGAGGCCGGCTGCCAAAGCGGGTCTTCAGCAAGGCGATCGAATTGTGGAATTGGCCGGCAAGACGGTGAAGAATCTCGAAGGCTACATGGCCTTGATGGCCGGGCACAAGGGCGGCGATGTGCTTGAAGTCGGCATCCTGCGCGACGGCAAAAAACTTACGCTCAAGGTGACGCTCGAATAAGCAGTGGGTGGCAAGTTTTGCGGCCACGCTGCCGGAACGAGATCGGTGCGGTTGGTTGCCTGAGGCCCACCCAGGGCCCTGGGTGGGCCTCAGGCAACCAACCGCCGCCAGGCGCGCTCGATTATTCGGCGCTCCCTTTCTGCCGTCGATATTCCCCTTCCACCAGCTCTTTGGCCCCGTCCCCTTCATGGGGCGACTTCAGTTCGCTGACCGTCAACGTGTCGTTGTGCACTTTGAATCGCAAGCTGAATAGGTCCCCTTCCGATGGGCCTTCGACGTCCTTGACCACCTTGCTGACGCGGGCAAAAAGGACCCCGTCTTTGCTGACGCCATAGTCCGCTTCGAGCTGTAGGGTGTTGCCGCCGCTCTTGACCACCACCTGAAGAGTGTCCGGTCTGATTGCGAACGTAATCGAGTGGTCGCCGAGGGAGCGCTTCCAGATGCCGAGCGGCTTGCTCTTCGCCGCATCCTTCTCGTCCGCGCCCGCTGCTCCGCCAACCGTTACCAGCAGGATCGTCAACGTCACGGTAGCCAAACGTCCCATTCTTCTTTCTCCTTGTGTACGCTCAGCTGGCAAAACGAAGATGGAAAGGACCAAACCCTCCCCGGCGAGGGCGATGCCGTGTTTCGCTCATGGCCCAAGTTACCCAAAAATCGACCCGCCAAACAGGCGAACTCGGCCACGATCTACCGGCTCAGTTGGCCCTGCTGGTGGAGCATTTCCCGGATGTAAGCATCGTAACGGCGGCGCAGCTGAAACAGGTCGTGTCCGAAGGACTGTTGGAAGTCGGCCATCCGGCGCTCGGAAACCTGGCGAGGATAGATCAATTTCAGATAGCTCCGCAGCTTCTGGGGTTGTTCTTCCATGAGCAGCCGGAACAGGGCCCAACTTTGGGCGTAGGCCAAGAGCGCGGTCTGATCGTCCCGGGTGGGAGGGAGCCAATCATCGCGGGTGATCAGGTCGGTCAGAGGAAGGAGCTTGCTCTTGTTGGCTAAGGCATTGGCCAGCGCTTTCAGCCGTTGCGGATTGGACGCTCCCAGCCCTTGCCAGGAGCCATCCTCCGTAGCTTCACAGTAACAGGCCAATCCCTCCGCCAGCCAGAACGGGACATCCCCATTGCGGTTGAGCAGGCCGCAGTTAAACGACAGCTGGTGTGCCGCTTCGTGCATGATGGTCATGATGTTGGCCCCGGTGCGGACATCATCTACCCGACGCTGCACGGCTTCCAGGGAGCGCTGGCGCTCCAGCTGGGAAGTAATTTGGCGTGCTTGACGCTCTGCCTGTTGCTTCCGGGAGAGCAAGGCTTCGTTCTGGCCGTAGTCGTAAAACACCAGCCGGTTGGTGAGCGCGTGGTACATGCCGACAAGGAGGGGCGATTCCTTGCGGCCCAAGTAAGCATTGAAGCCGGCTTGGGTATCAAACATCGCCACCATGAATTTGGCTCGCGGGGGCTGGAACGCGAAGCCTTTGCTCCGGAAGTGGTCCCAGAAGAGGGTGTACAGCATCTCGCAGTTGTTCAGGCGTGTTTCGCTAAAGCTTTCCTCGGCATTGCTCAGAGCCAGGAAGTGAGGGCTCTCGTAGCGCAGCATCGGGGCCAGATGGTGTTGCTGGGAGAGCCGGACCATGAATTGCGTGAAATCGCGGACCTCAAATTCATCGCCCGCCAGAATTTGGAACCCGCTGCAAAAAACATAGCAGCCCGGCCGGTCGTCTTCATCCAAGAGGACAATCCGTACCGATTGGCCGGCGTAGGCGCTGACTTGCCAGACATACTCCTGGGGCTGGCCGTCTTTGGCCGGAAGGAGGCCGGGCGCTGGGACCCAGTTGCCGTTGGCAGCGCGCACCTGTTTGGGGAGGACCCGTTTGCCCGCTGTCAGCAAGAGCACATTGAGCCGCTCGTCGGGCTTACTGCCCGGACTCCGTGCAGCGTATGCCCAGAACCGGAGGAAGCCGGCCCCGGCCGGAACCACGAAAGCCCGGTGTAGCATGGCCTTGCGGCCTTTGCCGGCGAAGTCCCGGCTCGAAACCCAGAACCCAGGGCGCACAACATCGTCCATTCGGGAAATCGCGAACCCCTCCCCCTCCCAGCCGCCCAGAGCGCCATTCTGGAATTCGAGGTTCGGAATCGCGGTCTTCTGCGCAAACAGCGAGCTGCACAGGAGAAACGAAACGGCCAGGGATTGCATGACGAGCCTCCGGACGGCCGACAGACACGAATCGGATCCCGGCACGGGGAATGGGGGAGAAGGGTTCCATCCAAACTATGGGCCAAGAAGCGGCCACGGTCCACCGCACGTTCGCAGCCCCGCAATGTATTTTGACTCCGGTAGGAGCCCACTTATAATCAATACAGGGTCCCCAGGAGCTGAGGCGGGTTCATCTTCCCTACTTCGCTGGGGAACCGAAATGGCCCGGCGGCGCGAGTGCTCCGATGATCGGAGAGAAGATGCTGAAGAGACTCCCGCCGATGAGGTGATCGCATGGTTGCAGCCGCACGGAATTCCGTCTCCAGGTGCGGGCCCTGCCGCCGAGTGGCGGCGTACGTGGGGTGTTTGTTCGCGGCCTTGCTGGTGTCCGCGGGGCTGGCTCGTTCCCAGGAAGTCCGCCCTGAGGGTGGACTCTTCATTACCGTCCAGAACCCCATTACCAGCGATGTCGTCAATCGCGTCGTGGCCAAGAGCAATCGGGCCTTGTCCACTGGCAAGGTGACGAAGCTCATTTTTGATTTCAACCCGGCCGGCCATCCCGCCAGCAGCGAAGAATACGGCGCCTGTCGCGATCTTGCCGCCCATCTCCTCCATTTGAAGCAATGTCAAACCGTCGCCTTTGTGCACAATGAGGTGACCGGCCACACGGTGTTGCCGGTCCTCGCCTGTCAGGAAATTGTGATGTCGCGGGAGGCGAAACTCGGCCGCGCCCTCCTCGAAGAGAAAAAAATGCCGTTGCGGGAACAGGATGATGACCGCGTCGTTTTTTACAGGACCGTGGTCGAAGGCCGCTATCCTCCGGCCATTGTGCTCAAAATGCTCGACCGCAAGATTGAGGTCGTCGAAGCCACCTGGAAGGGGGGCGTCTGGTATATCGACAAGGCCCGGCAAGCCGAGGAAGCGGCCAAGGGAGTGGTTGTCACCCGCCCGGAGCCGATCTTGCCGCGCGGAGACCTGGGCTTCTATACGGCGGCTGATGCGCAAAAATTTGGCCTGTGCCGGCTTCAAAAGGAATCGCGGACCGAGCTCGCGGAAGCCTATCAGCTGTCCCCCTCCAGTCTGCGCGAAGATCCCTTGGAAGGCCGCGAGCCCAATGCCGTGCGCATCAAGGTCGATCAACGCCTGACTCCGGAGTTTGTCGGGACGATCGATCGGATGATTCGCCAAGCGATCGCCCGGCAAGCCAATTTCATCATCCTCCAGCTGGAGGCCAATGGCGGGGATACCAAGGCCGTGTTGCCCCTGGCCGAAAAACTGCGCACACTCAAGGACGACAAGGAAGAATTCCCGGTCATGACGGTCGCGTACATTCCGCAGCGAGCAGCGGACGCCGCGGTGTTTCTGGCCCTGGGCTGTACCGAAATTGTCATGGGAAAGGACGCCGAGATTGGGGATTTCGATGCGGAAATCTATGAGCGCCGTGGCGGCATCGGCAGGGTCGAACGGAACCCGGAAGATTACCGCATGACACGCGAGTCGTTGATTGGCTTGGCCCGGGAGCAGGGCTATTCGCCAGTGCTGGCCCAGGGGATGCTGGATAAGACCCTGACGATCTACCGGGTCCAGAGCCAAAAAGGCCAGGCCGAATGGCGGTTGATGAGCGAAGCGGAGCTGCGCGAGGACGAGGGACCCGCCGGAGCCCACAAGTGGGGGAACAAAACCTTAATCAAAGCCGGCGGCGAGAAACAGGGCGCGTCCTTCCTGAGGCTCCGCGGGGAAAAGGCCCGCGAATTGGGACTGGCGCGCGAAATTGCCAACGATTATCCCGATCTGCTGCGCCTGTATGGCCTGCCGCGTGTCCGCGATGCGGGTTTTGATTTTCTGTATCAGCTAGCCCAGTTCCTCCGGCTCCCGCTGGTTTCAGTCTTCTTGATCATGATTGGCATCGCCTGTCTGATCCTGGAACTGAAGATGCCGGGCGTCGGGCTGCCCGGCGTGATCGCCGCCGTCTGCTTCGTGTTGTACTTCTGGGCCCAGTCGAAGCTGTCGGGCGAGTTGACCATGTTAGCGATCCTCCTCTTCATCCTCGGTCTGGTCCTGATCGGGCTGGAGATCTTCTTGATGCCCGGCTTCACCGTACCCGGGATTAGCGGCGCTGTCCTCATCGTCGTGAGCTTGGCCCTGGCAACGTTGGAGAGAAAGCCCGAGACAACCCAGGAATGGCTGAGTTTTGGCCGCGCCCTGGGTGCCGTCGGCTTAAGCTTGGCAGGAGCAATCACCTTGGCCTTTCTTGCGGCCTGGTACTTGCCGAGCATTCCCTATGCCAATCGGTTAATCCTGAAACCTCCGGCCGAGGCACGCGAGGGGTTCGACGGCGACGAAGCCGCCCCTGTAGAGGGACTCCATCCGGCGCTGGCCGCGTTGCTCGGTGCGATCGGTGTGGCGGCCACGGCGTTGCGGCCCGCCGGCATTGCACGGTTTGGAGACGACTTCGTCGATGTGGTTTCCGAAGGGAGCTATATCGCTGCGGGGACCAGGGTTCAGGTCGTCGAAATCGAGGGCAACCGGGTCGTCGTCAAGGAAGTGTGAGCGCGGGGCGGATTCTGGTTTGCCGCTTCGCACCCCCGCATCCCTGGTGTCGGAAAGCGGTCGATCATGGAGCCATCCGGATTGCTGATCCTGGCCTACATCCTCATCGTCGTGGGCCTGTTCTTGTTGGCCGCGGAATTGTTCATGCCTTCGGGGACCTTTTTGGTCCTCTCCCTGACTGCCATCGTGATCGGCGTGGCCATGACGTTCCTGTACAGCAATGACCCGACGCGCGGGATCGTGACGTTGATCGGCGTTTTTATCGCGATCCCCGCCCTGGGATTTGTGATTTTGCACTATTGGCCCAGGTCACGGATCGGCCGGCGGTTCTTTCTGCACGGGCCGCAGGAGGATGCGACGGTGGCTTCCATGCCGGTCAACCTGGAGCTCGAACAGCTGCGTGGCCATTTTGGTCGAACCGTTTCGCCGCTCCGCCCGGCCGGCGTAACCGATTTCGATGGCCGTCGAGTCGATACAATTACCGAGGGCATGATGGTCGACGAAGGACAGTGGGTTCGCTGCGTCGATGTCCGGGCCGGCAAGGTGATCGTTCGCCAGGTGGAAAAGCCGGATCTCGGGGATCTGGAAAACGCCCTTTTCGAATGAGAGACTCGCAAACTCGTCCCGGCCTCCGTCTTTCTTTCTCGCCAAACAACGCGCTCCTCTGCGGAGGGGCCTGAATATGGAGATGCGCATGGAATTCTCTTGGTGGGCTGTCCAACACTCCTTGACCGCTCAAAACGTCCTGACAGGCCAGAATGTTCTGATCCTCCTGGCCCTGGTCGGTCTGCTCATTTTCATGTTGGTATTGCTGGTGTTTTTCAGTTTTATCAACCTCTGGTTGCAGGCATTCTTGACCGGAGCCCGGGTGGGCTTTTTCGACCTGGTGGCAATGAAGTTTCGCAAGGTCGATTACGGCATGCTCGTGCGGCAAAAAATCGCCCTGGTCCAGGCCGGCGTCAAGGTTGGCAACGACGAGCTGGAAGCGCACTACCTGGCCCGTGGCAACGTTCCCAAGGTGGCGACCGCGGTCATCGCCGCCCACAAGGCTGGCATCGACCTTCCCTGGCGAATCGCTGCAGCCATCGATCTGGCCGGCCGCGACATCTTGGACGCGGTCAAGACGAGCGTGAATCCCAAGGTGATCGATTGCCCCGACCCTTCCAAGGGCCGGCCGACGCTGGATGGCGTGTGCAAGAATGGCATCCAGCTCAAGGCGCGGGCCCGGGTAACGGTGCGGACCAAGTTGGATCGCCTCGTCGGCGGGGCCACCGAAGAGACGATCATCGCCCGGGTCGGCGAGGGGATCGTCAAGGCCATTGGCAGCGCCGAGCATCATACCGATGTGTTGGCTAACCCCAACTTGATTTCGCAAGCCGTGCTCAAGAATTCGCTCGATTCGCAGACCGCCTTCGAAATTGTCTCGATCGACGTGGCCGAGATCGACGTCGGGGCGAATATCGGTGCCAACCTCCAGGCGGACCAGGCCGGTGCCGACCTCCGCGTGGCCCAAGCCCGTGCCGAACGGACCCGCGCTGAAGCGGTCGCCCAGGAACAGGTGATGCGTGCCCTGGTCGAAGAGAACCGCGCCAAGGTCGTTTTGGCGGAAGCCGAGATTCCGCTGGCCATGGCCCAGGCGTTCCGCGAGGGAAAGTTGGGAGTCATGGATTACTACAACCTGCGGAATATCCAATCCGACACCGAAATGCGCAATTCGATCGCCACGATCGGCACCCGCAAGGACCGCACCGATCGGCCATTGGGATAAGAAGCGAGGAGTTTGTCATGCACTGGGAATGGCTGGTTCCGGTCCTGTTTTTCGTGTTCTGGATCGTCAGCAGTCTGCTGCAAGGCGCAGAGAGGGAACGTGCGCGGATGAATCGGCCACGGTCGGTGCCGGGAGGAGACCGCCCGCCCGGAACGCCCCGTCGGCCCGCCAGCGATATCGACCGCTTTCTGGAAGAGGTCAACCGCCGTCGTCGCCAAGCAG
>DATGIQ010000574.1:0-9049 GCA_035295665.1 Gemmataceae bacterium
GTGTCCACACTGAGCTGGGTCAGGTTGGTGAGCCGCTTCAAATGCTTGCGTGCCCCGGTCGCTTGGCTGCTCGGCAACGTGCGAAAGTGCTCGAAATCCACCGATTCGGCACCCTTCGAGATGAGGTAGGCGTTGAGGAACTTTTCGTGGCTGATCTCATCATCGGTGTTGTCGTGGATGTACTGCGGCATATCGCCATCCAGAAGGTGGAGAGCCGCCATATACAGGGAGTTTCCTCCCTGGACTCCGGAGACTTCCTGGTCCTGAACGCCTCCGAGCTCAGCGTATTGCCGCCATAGGTCGGTCTCAATGATCTCGGCCGCGGCCAGCAGCCGGAGAATGGCGATATCTCCTTCGGTGAGACCGCCTTGCTGGGCGTATGCCGAACG
Source organism: Gemmataceae bacterium (assembly GCA_035295665.1). GTDB lineage: Bacteria > Planctomycetota > Planctomycetia > Gemmatales > Gemmataceae > DATGIQ01. The sequence continues at coordinate 390 of DATGIQ010000574.1, forward strand.
CCCCCTTCCGAGCAGCCCGGCACCCAGGGTCGCTGCGCCTGCGGCCAGCACTCCCTTCTTCAAGAACGACCGCCGATTCGCAACATTCTTTGATACACGTCGCGATTGCGCCATCTGAGTTTCTCCTTTGTTCCAAAGAAATAGGGTACGTTGATTGCGATTGGCGATTGGAACGGGCTGCCTGTGCGGCTCATCAGTTGCGGGTTACGGTCCCAACCTCCGACTCCCGAGGCGTTCCCGCGTCGGCCGCGGTCCTCCGGGAAGAGGCTCCCCAGACCGCCAGGGCAACCAAGATCACGACACCAACAACATAGAACCGCAAGAGACGGAACCGTTGCATTCTCATTCCCCCAGGCGTTGATGAGTCGGCGTTATTAGAATTCAAAGTAATCCGCGTGAATCCGTTCCGGACAAACCCCTGCGTTCGTGAGCCCGCGAATGAGCTGGCAAGCCATCCTCGGGGGACAGCAGATAAAGAACGCCTTCCCGGAAAAGCCGCCACACAAGGAACCAAGAGACGCCGTATCGAGCCGCCCGCTTGGGCCAGCCCAATCATCTGGTGGCCGCGACAGGATGTGGATCGTCTTCAAAGCGGGCAAGCCATGGGACTCCATCTGCTCCAGCTCATCCCTAAATACAATGTCATTCACAGAACGATTCGCGTAGATGAGCAACACCGGACGAGCGTCTCCCCGATCGCGCATGTATCTCAACATGCTCATGAGCGGAGTGATTCCTACACCAGCGGCGACGAACACCAGCGTGCCCCCGTCTCGGTAGAAGACATGGGAAAAGCGGCCGAACGGACCGTGGACGGCTACCCGTTCCTCGGGCTTGATTCGTCCCATGGTCGAGGTGAAGTCACCGCTTTGCTTGATGGTCAAGCTAATCCGGCCACCCGGCGCAGGGCTCGACGCGATTGAAAATGGATGTTCCTCGGCTGCCACGAAGCTGCTCTGTGGACGCAAGAACAGGAACTGTCCGGGCGCGTACTGCAAGGGTCGGTTTCTGGATGGGTCCAGCGTGAGCGTCCAAACCTGCGGAGCTTCCGACCTGATTGAAACAACCCGGTAGTGGCTGCGCCTTAACAACCACGGTCGAGCCAGACGGCCGTACAGCCAAGCGACGCACGCGGTCAAAGGCAACAGCGTCCAGAAAATCCTCGTGCCCGTGCTCTGGAGGTCATGGCCGAGCGCCCAACTGTGCACAAAGGCAAGCCCCAGCAGTAAGAAAGCGACCGCCGTGTGTAGTTGACGCCATGCTTCATACCGAAGACGTATGGCGCGGCGGAGAAGCGCCGCGGCTAGGTGTGCGAACAAAAGCAACAGAGCTGAACGACCCGCCCATATCGGCCAGTGAGCGCGCCATCTCGTTAAGAGACCCCAACTCTCGCCTGCGGCCAGCAAGAGTGGATGGATACACAGCAGGCCCATCGCGACCCAGGCCATCGCACGGTGAAAGCGGAGCACGACATCGAGCCCAAAAGGGGCTTCTATCCAACGTAGTCGTGCGGCAATCACGAATTGCAAAGCGAGCATGGTGAAGGCAACGAGCGCACAATGAACGCCCATCTCGGCGATAAGGGGACGATGCGACGTCGGTGAAGCAAAGGCGGCCACGAAGACTGGCGTAAGAATCAGCACAGGATATGCAGCGCACAGCAAGGCGCCCCACCGGGCATCAGCAAACCATGGCGCCTCATATGGCATGAAGGATCCGGACTCATCGCCCGCCGCTGTCGCATTACCAGAGTCCCCCTTCATGAGATCCAATTCTTGGGCAACGAAACCGTCTGAGTGTTCCACACCAAACCTCCCGCCGACATGTTCGTCCTGATACACAGTCCGGTTCCTGCTGTCTGTTTCGCGGCAGTTCGCATAACCGCACGGTGTCCCGCCCGCGCGGTTATGCGAACTGCCGCGAAACGGAAGCGGGCTCCTTCAAAGCGCCGCGCATCAACCTATACCAGCCGATGCGAAAGGATATTCCCAAGAACTTCAGAAAAAGCGATGTCACTCCGTTGTCTGATACACTAAATAGCACGAGCCGATGGTTGTACGGGTGAGACAACCCTGGGGAACGTAGTTGGGAGGAATGAAACGATGGCACGGCGGCGAATTCCGATCGGTGTGGCGCTTCTCATCCTTCTGGTCCTCGCCCCTGCAGCCACCGCTGGCGAACCGTTTCGCTATCCGGCCGCCAAGCACGGCAAAGGCGAGCTGCGCTACCTGAACGGCTTGCCCGTTCTCACGGTGGAAGGCTCGCCAGAGGAATTAGGCGACCAGATCGGCTTCCTGGCGCTCAAGCCGACGAAGGACCTTACGCAGCAGGTTCAAGAACTGCTCAAGGCCTGGCATCTGGAAAAGGCTTATCCCGTATTGATGACGACCGCGGCCTTCCTGGGACCACGGTTTCCTCCCGATCATTTGAAGGAACTCGAAGCCGCGGCCCGCGTCTCCGGAATCGATCGCAATCTCTTGATCTTCGTCAACACGCTCTTTGACATGCAAAAACTGTGGGGCTGTTCGGCTCTGCTCGTCGAACCGGAGCGCAGCGCGACTTCCAGCCCGCTCTTTGGTCGGAACCTCGATATCCCGCCGTTCGGCCATGTTTACGAGTACAGTTTCGTGACCATCTATCGGCCACGGGGCAAGCATGCGTTCGCATCGATCACGCTGCCGGGGCTCTTTGGCTGCGCCTCCGGAATGAATGAACACGGATTGGCCATCGCCTGGCTCGATGTGAGCTCGGTACGCGACGGCTCACCGGCATTCGACCCGATGGGGACTCCCCTGGTGTGTTGTTTTCGCCGCGTGCTCGAGGAATGCGGTACGGTCGAGGAGGCGGAAAAACTGATCCACTCCCTGAAGCGGACCCGAGCCGCCAATCTCGCCGTGTGCGATCGCAAGGGGGCGGCGGTCCTGGAGATCACGCCCAAGAACGTGGTCGTGCGGCGCGGAAGCGAAGGGATTTGCTCATGCACCAACCATTTTCGCTCTTCGCTGCTGGCGGAGAATCTCCAATGTCCCCGCTACGAAGCTCTCGAACGGAGCCGTACGCTTGCCAAGCTCACTTTGGCCGACGTTGCCAAGCATTTACACGCCGCCAATCAAGGGTCGGCCACCTTGCAGACCATGATTTTTGAGCCGGCCACTCTCAAGGTGCACCTGGCATTTGGCAAGGGACCCGCTTCGGCCCTGCCGCTCCAGACCCTGGAGCTGGCTCCGCTCTTCAGCGCACCGCGCGCAGAGGATCACTGATTCGTGTCCGGCCGGTCCGGAAGTGGATGGAGTGCTGCTTTCCGCCGCGTTTGCCATTCTTCCGCAGAGCACTGGGCACGCAGGGCATGACGATAGGCGGTCAGGTCGAGAAAGACCATCCGATTGTTCGCACTGACCAAAGGCTTGCAGGCCAGCAAGGAACCAAGCTCCCGTTCCAGGGTCGCCCCGGCGTCGGCAAAGCCATTGCGATCGATCGTGAGGCCACGGAAGCCGGCCAGGGCCAGCGTTTCCAACATTTGGGGTATGGGCTTCTGGACGACCGCTGCTTGCCAGCGATCAACTTCACGATTCCTCATGGCCCCATAACTCCAGCGCAGGCTCTTGGAGTGCAGATAACTCCGGAACAGCTCGTAGTCGGTCAGGACGTGCGTTCCGCCGCCCCCTTCCGGAAACGGCTTGTAGGGCAACTGGAAGATGAGCGCACCATTGGGTAAAGCCGCCTCGATGGCCGTCACGAAAGCTCGGTCGCTCTGGTACTCACTTTTCGTGAAGGCATACAGGGAAGAATAAGGGGAACCGCACAGATTACCCTTCTGGTCCGCGATACCAAAGATGAGAAGTCCCCCCAGCAGCCCGTGAGCTAGAAACGTTGACCATGCGGTCGACAGGTACCGCCGCCCGAGCCGGTCCAGGGCAATGACCACGGCAAATAATGAAAAGAATGCGATGTAAGCGCTCATCCGATAGTAACAGCGGATCGACGTGAGACCGAGCACGCTGAGCAGCGAGCTGAAGCCGCCAATCGTGGCAAGCAACAACGCTGCAATATTGAGAATGGCCAGGTAATCCAGCAGCGACAAGTCCCCCGTCGACGATCGCCGCCGCGGCAGGCGGGCCAGCAGAAGCAGAAACCCACAGCAGCCGATCGCACCCAGGTAATCATTCGTGTTCAACAAAGAACTTTGGTGCTGGTAGCGGCTTTCCAGATCGCGGAAGCAGCGAATCCAATGGCCCTGGACCGGGACGAACAGCTGCGCGATTTTCAACGCAAACAACTCGGACTCGTGCACGCTGCGCGCTCCCACAGCCGGATTCGGGCCCTGCGCGTGCCAGAAGGCATAGCTGGGGTATAGGTTGGCCAAAACGCCCAGGACCACGATGCCGATCAGGAAGAGCGCCGGACCGATCGGCGCAATTTTTCTGCGGGCAATGCAACCGGCAAGGCCACCAACCAGCAGCAGATAGCAAGCGAAGAAAGCGTAATAGACTCCTGCGGCGCTCACCAGCAGGCACAGACCCATACTGACCAGGGAACGCATGCTGAAGAGGTCGAGCCGCCGTACCGCATCTGCATCGGTACGCCAAAGCACCTGACCACTCTGGACCCACAAGATCACCATGACGATCGGCGGGATCAGGTAATAGCCCGAGAGAAAGAGATGAGCCTGGCTCCGCAGAAAATGATAGGGGAGGAAACTATAGAGCAAGCTGCCCAGGATGGCGGGACCATACGCCATCTTGAACCAGCGGAACACGCAGAGCGAAGATAGGGTGATGAGCGGAAAGGTCAGCAAGTAATACACATTCGCAACCACGGCAAAATCGGGGACAGCGAAGGAAAGGAGCTTCATGACGGCAAAATGCAGGTTATCCGCCATCGGATAATCGTACATTTGAAAGGTGCCCGGTGCGCCGAGGAAGTCATTCTCCCAGTACCATCCGCCATCGATCATCCCTTTCACGAACGTGTGCACGGCCAAGGCATCAGACCAGTAGACGAGGGGGACCTTCAGATCGGCGCGATGGAGTTCCATGATCTTGACCAGGATGAGCGCGCACAGGGTCACCGAAACGACACAAGCCACGCCAAATAGCAGTGTCTTTCGCGACATGCCTCTTCTCCTGTCCGTGAATGGTGATTCGCGCGCTTCAATGCTGGGCTGCGTCCACCACCTGCTGTTCCGGAGCGATTTCCTCGACGTGGAAATTGAACAGGCCGAAGACAATGGTTCGGCTCGGGTAGACCGAAGGCGTGGCGGTGCATTGGAAATGGACGACCGTCCGGCCGGGTGGAATCTCTACGATCTTCGTCCACGGGGTTCCCGAGCGGTCGATGGAAAGGTTTTCCGTAAAGAGCGAGCAGTGAATGCCAAGCGTCCCTGTACCTGGGCTATCGCTTCGGGCCAGGAAACGCAGCGATACCCGCTTGGGATGGTCGGAAGGGTTCAGGATCTCCAGCGTTCCGTCTTTGCCGCACCAGCGCCAGTGATCCGGGCCGAGAACTTCCTCCATGAAGAAGCCCGCGGTCCATTGGGTCTGGAGATAGTAATAAACCCGGTCATGCTGTTGTTGCCATTCCCCTTCGCTACAGTCCTTCATCAACCGCTCTTTGAAGTCGTTCATACGGAAGAAAGAGAATCTCTGGTTGCGGCTGATGATCGGCTCTGTTCGCAGCAAGCCACGCAGCTCGGTTTCGAGCTGTTTGCCGGCATCCGGGTAACCCAATCGGTCCACGAAAACTCCGTCGAACCCGAGGTAGGCCAGCTCGCGGAGGGAAAGCTCCAGGGGCAAGCCGGCCAGGCGGGCGTGGAGATTATCCCCATAGCGGCCATGCATGGCCCCAAAGCTCCAGCGCAGCGTGTGGGAGTGAAGGTAGCCACGGAAATGGCTATAAGGCACCATTTGATGACAAGCGTTCCGGTAGGAGAGGAAGGAGACATAGGGAAGTTGAAACACCATGCCGCCCATAGGAACACAACGTTCGATCTGAGCCACGAAGTCGGCGTCATTTCGATACTCTTCCTTCACGGCGGCGAAGGGCGCCAGGTAGTTCTTCCCGGTTTGATCGAGCAGGCCCAGCGCGAGCAGGATGGCAAACCCCACGTTTGCGCAAGCAAATCCCCAGCGGCCCTGGGCATAGCGCCGGTATCGGGCATCCAGCCAAACTGAGAGCGCGGCCAAGCTCAGAAAGCCGATGAAGATGCTGGCCCGGTTGTAGCAGCGCATGATCCCGATGCCGACGAGGTTAAATGCTGTCCCGAATCCGCCGGTTGTACAGATGAAAATGGCGAAGGCGATCAAGAGACCGAGCAAGTGGTAGAGCCGGCCCCGTTCCGAATCGGCCCGATGGCAGCAGACCAACGCGCCCAGGGCCAAGAGGAAGCCGAGCGATCCGACCGCACCCAGGGCCATCGCATCCATCTCGCTGGCCAGCTTCGTGCCGGTGTAAAACTTATCCCGCAGCCCCTTGAACAGAGGCAGCCGATGCCCCTCCACCGGCAGGAGGAGCTGGGTCACCGTCAAACTGTAGGCTTCGCCATCGGTCCAGGGCCGCTTGGCCGTATGCTCTGGAGACAGGTTGCGACCATTTTTCCACCAATACATGAAGGATGGGGACATGTTCCCCAGAAAGCTGGCGGCGATGAGGCTGAAGAGGACAATCGTCCTGGCCAGCGTGCTGGTGGAAAAGCGAACGGCCAAGGAATAGGCTCCAGCCAGCAGCAGCAGCACAGCCGCGAAGACGGGGTAATAAGGAAAATCGCAGCCGACGGCGAGGCAGATGAGGACGCTGGCAATGGCCCGAAGCGACCTCAGCTCAAGCTTGAGCCGGCCGGTCTCCGGATTTCGCACGATCAGAAACGGCTCGTCTTTGCCGAGCCAGATGACCACTAGGCAGACCAACGGGACCATATAGTAGTTGGTCAGAAACAGGTGGGACTCCCCCCGCCAGAAATGGTACGGCAAGAACGCATAAAGGATGCTGGAAACGACCGCCACGGGCCGGGCCACACCCAGATTCCGCAATGCGGCCAGGGCCGCCAGCGCCACCAGGGGAAACGAAAGCAGGAAGTACAGATTGACCAGCGTGGCCGCGTCGGAAGTGACCAGCGACAAGCACTTGAGGACGGCGAAGTGCAAGTTGCAGTTCGTCGGGTAGTCGTGCATCTCCAACTGGCTGGGTGCGCCCAGGTATGGATTGGTCATCCACCAGCCGTTGTCGAGGAGCGTCTTGGTCCACGTCAGGATCGCGAAGCTGTCTTCTCGGTAAGCCAGCGGGATGGTGAGGTCCGCCCGCCACAGGCGCAAGGCCACGAAGGCGAGGCCAAGTGCGAGGACGCAAGCTGCTGCATAAGCAAGTACTTCTGCGCGGTGATTTGGGCGCGGCAGAGCCGGATGAATCGGTTCCACGATTTCGCTCCTCCGACAGGTAGCAGGGAAAGCAACCGGACTCACGCCGCTTGCGCCGGCTGATCCGCCGCATCGGCATTCTCAATTACGCGATCAATCACGAAGCGGGGCCGGCGCCGAGTTTCATCGAGATTGCGCCATAGATATTCGCCCAAGATGCCGGTCATGAGCAGCTGAACGCCCGAGACGACGAGCAGCACCGCCATCAGCGAGACCCAGCCAACGACCGGAATGCTGCTGAATAGCCGGAGGACCAGCAACGCCAGGGCGTACAACAGGCCGAGAACGCTCAGGCTCATGCCCAAAAGTGAAGCGGCCCGGACCGGAACGTAGGAGAAGGCGACAAAGGCGTCGATGAAGTATTTGAGCTTCTTGGTCAGGCTCCACATCGATTTGCCGAAACGGACCTCGCGCTGCTGCCGGTGGTAATAAAGAATGCACGGGTCGAACCCCAGCCAAAGAATCATCCCCATGAGATACGCATTGCTCTCCTTGATCCCTTTGATGAGATTGCACACTTGGCGATCGATCAGGAAGAAATCGAAGCCTTGTCGGGGCATGCTGGCGATGGCAAAGCGGCGAAAGAGCATATAAAACGTGCTGGCCAGCAGCCGTGTCAAGAACGGATCTCCTCGGCTTTGGCGCGCGGCGAGGACGACCTTGCGCCCCTGCCGCCAGTGAGCCAACATGTCGTCGATCAGCTCCGGCGGATCCTGAAGATCGGCCGCGATGGCTGCCACAACCTCGCCACGGGCCTGGTCGAGCCCGGCCAGGAGCGCGGCGTTGGAGCCAAAGTTCCGCGACAGCTTGATTACCCGAACCCGTGGGTCCGTCTGGTGCAGAGATTGCAGCACGGCGAACGAATGATCACGGGAGCCGTCGTCCACAAAGACGAATTCGAATCGATCCTCCGGGTTCCTGCCGGCCAGCTGTTGGAACCGAGACAAAAGTTCGGGCAAGCTCGTCGCATTATGATAAACCGGCACCACGATGGAAACGAACGCCATGACTCCTTGCCTCCGTGCGTTTATAGGAGCAGTTGTCTCTGTGCGGAATCTTGCTGCACCAGCCGGACGCGCGAGCGAAGGATCGCTGTCACGCGACATTCTTCGCTTGCGCGTCGGGCAGGTGTGCGACCAAGTCCCGGCCTCAGCCAGCGGCCCGCATGCGCTCCACGCCAAAGTGGGCGAGCACCCGATTGCGCTCCGCCGGATCAATCTCGCGGATGGGCCGGGCCGGCACTCCGGCTAC
>DATGIQ010000575.1:0-3313 GCA_035295665.1 Gemmataceae bacterium
AGCTACGACGAAGCCGCCACCGCTTTGTTCGAGCGCCCGGACGCAGACCAGCATGTCCTCGGCATTGGTGCCGGCCACGATCAGGTTGTGCGAATCATGGGCCACGGAAGAACCGAGAGCCCCCGGTCGATGCAGTCCGAAGCCGCTGACCAAACCAAGGCCCATTTGGCCGGTTGCCCGATGCCGTTCCATGCTGGCGATGAGGGCAAGGTCACGCTCCGCATTGAATGCCCAGTAGCCATCCTCATGGGGGATTCGATGGAATTCCTGGCGGGTTTGAATCTGTCCAGGAATGATGCGGATGACTGGGCAGCAATCGCCGGTCAATTGGAGTCGAAACGCCGAGGCGTCAACTGGGGCACAGTGGACGGTATTTTCGGGGACGAGCGTCGCTGGTTGCGGCAACTCCACCAGGTCCGCATCGCAGGCCGCCACCCGCCCTCCCTTCACCACCCGTTGCGGCCGGAAGTTCGTCAAGTCCTCGACCACGACCAGGTCGGCCCGATAACCCGGTGCCACGGCTCCGCGGTCCAGAAGTCCATAATGCCGTGCCGGGACGAAGCTTGCATGGCGCACCGCCGCGGCCGCGGGCACACCCCCGGCCACCACGCGCCGGAGCAAGCCATCTAAGTGCCCGCGTTGTCGGAGATCGTCGGGAAAAATATCATCCGTCACCAAACACCACGAATCGCCGAGCTCGCCAGCGGCCAGCAAAGGCAACAAGGCATCGAGATTGCAAGCGCTCGAGCCTTCGCGCACCTGCACCAGCATTCCCAGCGCAGCCTTGGCGCGGGCTTCCTCCGGCGTCGCCGACTCATGGTCCGAGCGAATCCCCGTGGCCACGTACGCCTGGAGGCCCTGTCCGACCATTCCCGGGGCATGGCCATCCGCAGGAAGTCCGCGTGCCAGCGTGGCTTCGATCTTGTGGAGCACATCGTCCGCGCCACCCAGGACGGCGGGGATATCCATGACTTCCGCCAGTCCCAGGACCCGCGGCCGCTCCAATAGCTGGCGGACTTCGTTTGGCCCCAGCATGGCTCCGGCATGTTCCCAGTGGGTGGCCGGCACACAGGAAGAGGCCATGAAGAAAAGGTCCAGGGGCAACCCTGCGCTGGCCGACAGCAGCATGTCGATGCCACGAATCCCAAGGACGTTGCCGATTTCGTGGGAATCCGACAGGATGGCCGTCGTGCCGTGCGGCACAATCAATCGCGCCAGCTCCGCAGGCGTCAACAGCGTGCTTTCCAGATGCATGTGGGAATCGATCAATCCCGGCAGCACGGTTCGGCCGGAGATCTCGATGGTCTGCTTGGCCGACCATTCGTAGGGCCCCACACCGGCGATCCAGCCGTCGACGATCAGGACGTTCCCCAGTTCGACTCGTTGGGTGAACACGTTGACGACTCGGCCGCCCGTCAGCAACAGGTCGCCCGGTTCCTTGCCCAAGGCCGCCCGGATGCGGCGCTGCAAGCGGGACAGATTCCCCTCCGCCGGCGAACAGCCGGGAGGTGTGCCATGCTGTGGACCAGAGCTCATGAGATCGTGCTAGTGAACCGGATCGGTGTTAATACGGTTTCGCCATCCCCGCCGCCTGCCACTGGCTAAAAAGCGCCGCGCACTCTGTGGCTAATAGGCCGCTCTCGACACGGAGCGGGCTCTTTCCCATGGCGGCGAGCTTTTTGGCATCCACATGCAATTCGCAAAAACCGGCCGCCGCGGCGTCGGCGATGCTGGCTCCGTACACCACGCGCTCGATCTTCGCCCAATGAATGGCCGACAGACACATGGGGCATGGCTCGGTGGTGGAAACCATCGTGCAGCCATGCAAGAAAATGGTCTTCAGTTTCAGGGCGGCCTGACGGATACAGTTGACTTCCGCGTGGGCGGTTGGGTCGGAGTCACGCCACACAGTGTTATGCGTGGCAGCCACGACGTTGGCATCCTTAACGATCACGGCTCCGAAGGGAGACTGCCCGCCACGAATGCCCTCTTGTGCTTTTTGGATCGCCAGGCGCATCGATTCGATATCCGTCATGAACGGTTTTCCTGAAAGTTGCGGTGACGTTCTCAAACGGGCAAGCTCTGCTCCGATCGCCGCGGCGGCCGCACCGCATGTTCGCTGAGCCGGCGGAGAACTTCCTCATTGGTCGCGGGCAAGTTCAGTCTAGGAATTTGCCCAGCCGAGACAAAGGACAGCGCGTGCTTGATCGCCATCCACACCGAAATTCCCAGCATCAACGGTGGCTCGCCGACAGCCTTGCTGCTGTACACGTTCCACCGATGCTCCCGATTGTCAAGAAACGCTACATTGAAAATCGGCGGCAGGTCCGTGACGTTCGGAACCTTGTAGGTTGTCGGTGAATGCGACAGCAGCTCCCCGTTGGCCGCGTAGCGCAGCTCCTCCGTCGTCACCCAGCCCATCCCTTGGACAAACCCACCAATTACCTGCCCGCGGTCAATGCCCGGGTTGATCGATTGGCCGATGTCAAGCAGTACATCCACTCGCGTAACCCGGACCTCTCCGGTGAACCGGTCGATCAACACCTCGGCGACGGCGCAGCCGTTGGTGTAGTACAGGAAGGGATTTCCCTGGCCCGTTTCCCGATTGAAATCGACTCCCGGCGTGGCGTAAAAACCACGTTCCCCTAAACTGACTCGCTGTTCGTACGCCAACCCAACCAACTCGCGAAAAGCGAGCACGGCGGCAGGGCAGCGGCTATCGAAGACTTTGCCGTCCGCGAAGCCGATGTGCAGCGGCGAGGCTACCAGCCCTTTCGCAGAAGAAGCAAAATAGTGGGCAGCTACATCGGCGAGCCGCTGACGTAAGGCTTCGCAAGCCCGCACCGCCGCCGTGCCGTTCAGGTCGGTGCTGGCGGAGGCGGCGGTGGGGGAGGTATTGTTATTCTTTTCCGTCGACGTGGGCATGATCAGCACCGCCTCGGCGGGCAGGGAAAACTGATCGGCAACCAGCTGCCGAATCTTGGTGGAGAGTCCCTGGCCCATTTCGGTGCCGCCCGTCGAGACCTGGATCGTGCCGTCGAGATAAATGTTGACGAGGGCATTCGCCTGATTGAGGGTGCGGCGTGTGAAGGAGATGCCAAACTTGACCGGCATCAGGGAGATGCCCTTGAACCAGGCCTGCGATCCTGCGTTGAACGCTCGCACCGCGGCGAGACGCTCCGCGTAGTGGGATGTTCCCGCTAACTGGGCAAAGAGCGCCGGGAGGGTGTTGTTGGAAACGAGTTGGCCATATGGCGTGACATTGCGTTCGTGGATGCCATAGCAATTGCGCCGGCGAATTTCGTAGGCGTCG
>DATGIQ010000576.1:0-10381 GCA_035295665.1 Gemmataceae bacterium
CCTCCCCACGGTGCTCGCCGTCCTGACCCTGTCAGCCAGCGTCGCCGCCCAACAACCGCCCGCCCTTACGCCACCAAATCCCCAGGCGCCTACGCTGAACATGCCGGTGCCGCTGGGAATCCAGCGCGGCTCGGCCATCGACTTAACCTTGACCGGCACCAACCTCGCAGGACCGACCGGTTTGTGGACAAGTTTCCCTGCCACGGTTACCATTCCGACCGATGCTAACAATGGTAAGGATAATGCCAAGCTGCGCGTTCACCTGGATGTGCCCAAGGATGCGCCGCTCGGCTTTCACAGCATTCGGCTGGCCACGACCCGCGGAATGTCGAACTTTCGGCTTTTCTGTATCGACGACCTTCCACAAATCATGGAAGTCGATACCAACCGCTCGAAAACCACACCCCAGGAAGTGGCCCATCCCTGCGTCGTGGTCGGCAAGGCGGATGCCGAATCCAACCATTACTACAAAATCCGCGTCAAGGGAGGGGAGCGGGTCAGCTTCGAAATCCTCGGCCGCCGGCTGGGCAGCCCCGTCGACCCGCAGCTGACGCTTTTGGACGCCCACACCGGACAAGAACTGCCGGAAGGCCATAGCAACGATGCCCCCGGCCTCCAGGCCGATCCCCGCCTTACCTACCTCTTCCGACAGGCCGGTGAATATCTCATTGAGGTCCGCGATGCCCTTTACCGTGGCGGTGCCGATTATGGGTACCGTTTGCGCATCGGCGACTTCCCGTGTGCGACCGTGCCCATTCCCATGGCCGTGCGGCGCGGAGGCCAGGCGACCGTTCATTTCACCGGACCCATGGTCGAGGGGGTTGCTCCGGTGGAGATCGCGGCGCCGGCGGATCCGACCATCTCGGCCATTTCGCTGACTCCACGAGGAGCCAATGGACTGTCTGGTTGGCCGGTGCTCTTGGCGATCAGCGATTTCGAGGAGCGCGTCGAACAGGAGCCGAACAACGATCCGGCCCATGCCAATCGCATTCCGGTCCCGTGCGGGATCACAGGTCAATTTCTTCAAAGCGGCGACGTGGATCAATTCGTCTTCACCGCCAAGAAAGGCCAGCGTTACCTGATCGAGGCGCAGACTCACGAGCTGCATTCGCCCACCGAAGTGTACATGGTCCTGAAGGATGCCAAGGGGACGCAAGTGGCGGCGTCTAACCCCACGGCCGGGCCACGCCTGGATTTCACCGCTCCCGCGGATGGCGATTTCACGCTGGCGGTCGAACATCTGCTGTACTGGTACGGCCCTTCGGAAGCCTATCGAATTACGGTCGTTCCTTACGAACCGGGCTTCGAGTTGTCGCTGGGCATCGATCGCTTGGACGTCCCCCCAGGCGGCACGGCTCCCATCAGTCTGGTGCTGACGCGGCGGGACTACACCGGGCCTATCGATGTGTCGGTGACGGGCCATCCAGCGATTACGGGACACGCAACGATCAACGCCGGTCAACCGGCCAATGCCAAGCAACCGGCCCCGGTGCTGTTTGTGAGCGCGAGTCCGAACGCGCCGGCCGGCCCGTACCATCTGCGCATCCAAGGCAGCGCCACCATCGGTGGCAAGACCGTCGTCCACGACGCCACTGTGAAGGCTGTCGCCACGCAAAACCTGTCCGGCCTGGCCTATCCGCCCCAGGAGGTCCTGTCGCCGATTGGCCTCGCGGTGATCGAGAAGCCACCGTTCACGCTCTCGGCACGGGTGGATCAGTCCGAGGCCAGCGCGGGCAGCACGATTCCGCTGACCATTACGGTCCAGCGGGCGAAAGGTTTTGACGAAGAAATCACCCTGGCTCCCGTCAATCTCCCGCCCAATGTGACCACGACCTTGAAGAAGATTCCGAAGGGGGAGAGCGAAATCAAAGGGGAGCTGAAGCCCGCGGCCAACGCTCCCTTGGGTCCATTCGTGATGAGCGTGACCGGCAAGGCCAAGGTACAAAATAAAGAGGTTGCGGTAACCGCTCGCCCCATTGAGCTAACGCTCCGTGCGGCCAAGAAATAATTGGCCGCCTTCCCAGGGTCCGGATGGTACAGAGGCTTGAGTTCCCATGAGCCTTTTCGACAAGTTCCAGCACGGTCTCCCCTATCGGGATTTCTTGGCCCGCTATGCCAACCCTGGTCAGGCGCAGCGGTGGGGAGCAATCTACCAGGCCGTTGCCCTGACGCCGGCCCAGCGCGCGCTGCTGGGCAGCTTTCGTCGCACGATGAATGTGCTGTGCTTGGCGGGGGCGTGGTGTGGCGACTGCATCAATCAGTGTCCGATCTTCGAACATTTTGCGTCGGCCGCGCCGGTGATCCAGATCCGCTACCTTGATCGGGATGACCATGACGACGCCCAGCGCGAGCTCCAGGTCAACGGCGGCAACCGCGTTCCGGTGCTGGTCTTTTTCAGTGAAGATGGTTTCGAGGTGCTCCGTTACGGCGAGCGGACCTTGAGCAAATATCGGCAAATGCTTCGAGAGCAGGCCGGCGATTCCTGTCCCACCGGAATCGTGGCTCCCGGTGATTCGCTCCTGGCAGAAGTGACGCAAGATTGGCTGAACGAATTTGAGCGTGTGCAGTGGCTGCTGCGGCTTTCGCCCCGGTTGCGCCAGCTCCATGGCGATTGATACGAGTCGATTCCCTTGGCCAAGAAAAAATCCACGAACAAGCTGTTTCACGACCTGCACCAAGCCAACCTGCTCAAAGCGCAGCCTCTTGCCGCCCGAATGCGGCCACGCTCCGTGGACGAATTCGTTGGCCAGGAGCATTTTTTTGGTCCGGGCAAACTCCTGCGGCGGATGCTCCAGGCCGACCGGCTCAGCTCGCTGATTTTTTACGGTCCGCCCGGCACCGGCAAGACGGCCTTGGCCCATGTCATCGCCCAGCACACCCATTGCCATTTTCGGCAGCTCAACGCCGTCGCCGCCGGGATCAAGGAAGTGCGCGAGCTGCTCCAGGAAGCGCGCCACGAACTGGAGGAGACCGGTCAGCGCACGATCCTGTTTGTGGATGAGCTGCATCGCTTCAACCGCGCCCAGCAAGACGTGCTCCTTCCCGATGTCGAGGAAGGGCGCGTCATCCTCATCGGAGCCACGACGCAAAATCCGTTCTTCGCCATCAATTCGCCCTTGCTGAGCCGCAGCCAGATTTTCACGTTCGAGCCGCTCGCCCGGCAACAAATCAAGCAGTTGCTCCAGCGGGCCTTAACCGATCGAGAGCGTGGGCTCGGCTCGTTCGCCGTAAACATGAGCCCCGAGGCGGAAGACTTCCTCGCCGAGATGAGCGACGGCGATGCCCGGCGTGCCTTGACCGCCCTGGAGATCGGCGTCCTCTCGGCCGAACGGCAGCCGGTGGAGTTTACGTTGCAGGTCGCTCAGGATTCGATTCAGCGCAAAGTGCTGGACTACGGTGCCACAGGAGATACCCATTACGACCTGGCCAGCGCATTCATCAAGAGCATGCGCGGCAGCGATCCCGACGCGGCCATCTACTGGCTGGCCCGCATGCTGGAAGCAGGAGAGGATCCGCGCTTCATCGCCCGCCGGATCGTCATTTGTGCCTCGGAAGATGTCGGCAACGCCGATCCTCAGGCTCTCGTGATTGCCGCCGCGGCCCTCCAGGCCAGCGAGTTCGTCGGATTGCCCGAATGCCAGCTAGCGCTGGCCCAGGCCGTCACGTACATCGCCACCGCCCCCAAGTCGAACGCCTCCACCATGGCCATCAGCAACGCCCGGGAAGATGTCCGATCCGGCCGAACGCTGCCGGTGCCGGAGCATTTGCGCGATAATCACTACGGCGGAGCCGAAGAATTGGGCCGCGGAGTCGGTTACCAGTACAGCCATGATTTCGAGGGCGGCTGGGTCGCGCAGCAGTATCTTCCGGAGGCCCGTCGCTATTACGAGCCGGTCGATCGAGGTTACGAAGCGGAGATCCGCAAACGCCTCGAGAGCTGGCGCCAGCAGCCACCAGTGGTTGAGCCAGAGAAACCATCTTCCGCGGAACCGAGCCCACCATCCTGATCCGTTCGTCTCGCTGTATAAACCTCTGGGTCATCTTCACGGATTTCTACCTTTGGCATCCGTTTTGCTACCGATTGCTGTAGGGGCTGCCGAGTCGCGAAGAGGACAGAGAACATGGTAGGCAAGTTCTGCTGGGCATCGTTCTTGGGAGTACTGTTGTTTGCTCCGATTCCCGGATTTGGCCAGAGTGTGAAGGAAGTACAATCGCAGAGCTTCGATCGAGAGTCCGGAAGCGTCAGTGCCGCAACGAACACTCCGGATCTGGAACAAGTCCGGCAGGAAATCGTCTCTGCGACGAATGCGTTTCGCCGTGAACAAGGTTTTCGAGAACTCGAGGTAAATCCGGAGCTTGCCAAGACGGCCCAGCAATTCGCCAACTACATGGCCCGAACGGACAAGTACAGCCACACCGCCGACGGCAAGGAACCCTGGGAGCGGACCGCCGCGCAGGGCTACGCCTACTGCATCATCCTGGAGAATATTGCCTACGAATACAGCCCGGAAGGCTTCCACACGACGGATCTGGCCCACGGATTCATGGACGGTTGGAAGAAATCGCCGCCGCACCGGAAGAACCTGCTCGACCCTGATGTGTACGAAATCGGCGTCGGCGTCGCTCAGAGCAGCCGAACAGGCCGCTATTACGCCGTACAGGATTTCGGCCGGCCGAAATCGAAGGAAATTGTGTTTCGAATCACCAACGAGAGCAGCTCCCCCGTGAAGTACACGATCGAGGGGAAGGATTACGCCATCGATCCGCGCTACACCATCACCCACGAACAGTGCCGGCCGCCGGAGCTTCGATTCGCGTTACCGACCCAATCCCACACCTTCCATCCGCGCAACGGCGGTCGATATGTCATCCGCAAGGATGACTCAGGTAATTTCCGAGTAGAGCAAGGATGAAGGTGCGCGGCCACGAAACCCAAGCACGCCGTCACTCGGTCTCCCCCCAGCGCCGCACCAGTCCGTGTTCGACGCCGAGCTGATCGCAGATCCGGCCGACAATGAAATCGACCGCATCTTGCAGGGACCGTGGCCGTGTGTAAAACGCCGGCATGGCCGGAAGGACAACAGCCCCCGCTTCGGCACAGAGGGCCAGGTTGCGGAGCTGGATCGCGTGCAGTGGCGTTTCGCGTGGCATGAGGATCAGGCGGCGATGCTCTTTAAGGTGCACATCGGCGGCCCGGTGAATGAGATTCTGCGACAGGCCATGGGCGATGGCGGCAACGGTACCCATGCTACACGGACATACGACCATGCCAGCCGTCAAGAATGAGCCGCTGGCGATCCCGGCCCGAAAATCGCGGTAGTGATGGTAGCGCACCAATCCCTGCGTAACCAAATGGGATGCCTCGCCCAGCAGGTCCGCCAGCGCAAACTGGTCCAGCAAAACTTTGCGATCGAGTTCCTGCTCGAGCACCTCCGCAGCAGCGGGGCTGAGCGTAAGATGGACGGTCCTGCCGGCTTGCAGCAGGACTTCCAGCAACCGCACGCCGTACGGCGCCCCGCTGGCGCCTGTCATGGCCAACACCAAGTCAGTGGCCGCCATGTTTCCCCACCGGGTTGGAGCCCGCGCTTCTACCAGGACCAGCGGCGAAAGCGGTCCCGTCTGCTCCCTGATTACGGATCGCGACAAAGTTGGCAAGGCGCAAGGGAGCGGTTATAGTGGGAGACAGCTGGATGCGCTGAGCATCAACCCTTCGATCAAGCCGGAGGCTGCGCGCGGAATGAAAAGTGCGGGGATGCGGACGTGGCTCTTGCCGGGCATAGGCTGGATTCTGGCCGCGGCGGCAGGGTTGAGCCTTTCTCATGGCCTCAGTGCCGATCTTCCCAGTCCAGCGCACGGCTGGAAGTTCGATATCATCCACCTCCATACGGGCCGAGTCTTCCAGGGCTTGGTGCTTAAAGAGACGCCGGGAACGGTCCAGTTTCGGTGTATCTGGCAAAATCCCGGTGAGCGGACGAAGCTGGGTCCCGTCACGACCTTTGCACGGCACGAAATCCTTCGCTATGCCCCGCTCGATGCCAAGGAGCGGACGGAATTGGAGATTCGCCTGGAGCAATTGAAGCCGGCCGCTGAAGTCGAACGGATGGAACGGATCGAGCTCCAACCGGCGCCGTGGCGCGGCCAAGCCAACGCTGGCCTCACGTATGCTTCCGATCATTTTGTGCTGACTTCCAATGCCAGCGAGGACATCGTTCGCCGGGTCGCCGTCCGGTTGGATCAGATCTATGAAGCCTATGCCCGCTACTTGCCGCCCCGTTGTCAGAACGCCACGCGCACCCAAATCCTCCTCGTCCGTTCCACGGCCGAATATCGGCAAATCCTGCAGAAGCAGGCGAGCACCATCCTGAATCCTGCCTACTTCGATCCGGCGGCGAACCAGATCGTGTGCGCCACCGACCTGCAAGAGCTCGCCGGCGAGCTGAGCCGGCTCCGCAGGAAGCACCAGGAATGGATCGGCATGCTCAAACAACAACAGGCGGCTCTGCACAAGATTTACAAAGCCAATCCTCCCGAGGAAGCCAGGCAAAAGCTGGCCCAGTTGCAAGCCAAGATCCGCGCCGCCGACGAGGAGAATGCGAAAATCTTCGAACGGGCCACGCAGCGACTCTTTCAGACCCTGTTCCACGAAGCGTTCCATGCCTACCTGGCCGGCTTCGTCTACCCGCCCGGCGAGAACGACGTGCCCTGCTGGCTGAACGAAGGCTTGGCCCAAATCTTCGAGACGGCCATTCTGGAAGCCGGCGAGTTGCGTGTCGGCCACGCCGATCCCGAACGGCTCAAACAGGTGAAGGAAGCGCTCCGCAGAGGCCAGCTCGTTGCTGTGGCGGATCTCCTCAAGGCGGACTCCAGCAAGTTTCTCGTGAGCCACGCCAATACCCAACAGATTTCCGATGATTACTACGTCGGCTCGTGGGCATTGGCCTTCTATGTCACGTTCGGCCATTGGAAGCTTGGCACGCCGGAGCTCGATGAGTACGTTCGGTCCGTGCGAAACCGCGCCGAACCCTTGGCGGCCTTTGCGAAGCTCGTCGGTCAGCCGCTGCCGGCTTTCGAAGAGTCGTTTCGCCGCTACGTTCGTGCCCTGCGGGTCGACGGCAGCACAGACTGGTAGCCCCGACACGGATCAGATATCCAATTCTTCCGCCACGGCCAAGGCAGCCGAGTCCATGATGAAGCGATAGCGTTCGGCGGGATCCTTTCCCAGTAGCTCCACAAACGTGCTGTCCGCCTCCAGGTTGGAAGCGATGCTAACTTGCAGAAGGGTACGATGCCGGGGATCAAGAGTCGTCTCGGCGAGCACCTTGGGATCCATCTCGCCCAGGCCCTTGAAGCGGGAGATCTCGGCTTTGGCGTTGGAATGCAACGAGGCCAGGATCTCTTCCTTGTGCGCATCGTCGCGGGCCCAGTGCGTTTCTCTTGCCACATCGATCCGATAGAGCGGCGGCTGGGCGATGTATACGTGCCCTTTACGAATCAGATCGGTCATGTGCCGGAAAAAGAATGCCAGCAACAGCGTCGTGATGTGATGGCCATCGGCATCCGCATCCATCAGCAGGATGATCTTACCGTACCGCAGACCACCCACATCGAATTTCTCTCCGGCGCTTGTGCCGATGGCGGAGACCAGGTCGGCCAATTCGGCGTTGGCCAGGACCTTGTTCAGGGCCAGGCCTTCGGAATTCAAAATCTTGCCGCGCAGGGGAAGCACCGCTTGCGTCTTGTTGTTGCGGCCCTGCTTGGCCGAGCCGCCGGCCGAATCGCCTTCGACAATGAACAGCTCGGATTCATCCAGGTCGGTCGATTTGCAGTCCGCCAATTTCCCGGGCAAATTAAGACGTCGCTGCGTGACCGATTTCCGCTTCACCTCCGTCGCCGCTTCCCGCGATGCCAGCCGAGCCTTGGCGGCCAGGACGATCCGGCCAACGATCTGATCGGCAGCCGTCTTGTTCGCGTTCAGCCATGCTTCCAGGGCAGGACGGAGAAAGCCATCCACCGCGGCCGCCATCTCCGGGTTATTGAGCTTCTCTTTGGTCTGTCCCTGAAACATTGGCTCCCGGACGAACACCGATAAGATGCCGACAATCCCCTCGCGGATATCTTCGGCGGTGATGGTCAGTCCCTTGATCTTGATGTCGTGGGTTTCGATGTAGTTGCGGATGGCCTTGGCGATGCCGCTCTTGAAGCCGCTCTCGTGGGTGCCGCCGGCTGAGGTGCGGATGCCGTTGACGTAGGAACGGATGTTCTCATCCGTCGATTCAGTCCACTGCAGCGCGGCTTCCATTTTGTCGCCGTTTTGACGGGCCACGTAAAAGGGAGCCTCGGTCACCGCCGTCTTTTGTCCCTCGGCAACCAGCCGGCTCAGGAATTCGGGAATCCCCCCGGCGTGAGTCAGATCCAGTGTTTCCTTGGTGATTTCGTTCTTGAACGTGATCTTTAGCCCACTGTGGATATACGACATGTCCTCCAGATGGGCCTGGAGTAAATGTGGATCGAACTGCGTGGTCTTGAAGATCGTTTCATCGGGTTCGAAGTAAATGCTGGTACCGTGCCCCCGGAATGGGCCGACCTTTTCCAGGCCGCTGGCGGCTTTGCCGCGCCGGAACGTCTGCCGCCATTCGCAGCCATCGCGGCGGATGGTGGCGACGAGTTTCTTCGACAGGGCGTTTACCACCGACGAGCCGACGCCATGCAAACCGCCGGCGTGCAGGTAGTTGCCTCCTTCACCGAACTTGGCGCCCGAGTGGAGCGTCGTCAAGATAAGCTCCAGGGCCGGCCGCTTGAATTTGGGATGGAGGTCGACGGGAATGCCCCGGCCGTTGTCGGTGACCGTCACCGCGTCGCCATTCTTGTGTAAGCAAACGGTGATGGCATCGGCGTACCCGTTCAGGTATTCATCGACCGCGTTATCGACGATTTCCCAGACCAAATGATGCAGCCCTTTGCCATCCACGCCGCCGATGTACATCGACGGCCGCTTGCGCACCGGTTCGAGGCCTTCCAGAACGGTGATATCTTTCGCGGTGTAGCTCAATGTGCTCATAGTAATTCCGTTTTAGCGGCGGTTCGTAGAACCGCGTGGTTGGGCGAACCGCTGCGAAACCCAAGGTTACGGTTTGAAAATCAATCCCTGTCCCGTCGGCAGCAACAATACCTGCACGGCCTTCTTCCGCGCGAACTCATCGAAGGCTTGCTTTTGCCGCAAATAGTCATCGCTGTAGCCGTAGTCGTCCAGGACAATCACCGCTCCACTGACGAGCCGCGGCCAAAAGAACTCGGCCGCGGCAATCTCTGGCTCGGCGCAATTCATATCGAGGGAGAGATAGCAAACCTTTTCCGCCGCCACCCGTGGCAACGTCTCCGGCACTTTGCCGCGGATAATTCGGACGTTGGCAAACTCGCGGAAGGTCTCCTGAACCTCCCGATAACACTCCCGATAGGAGTGGAGCTGGCTCTGGGCCGCCAGGCGGACATACTCTTCGGGAAAGCCACAGAAGGTGTCCAGCAAGTAAAACCGACGTTCGCTCAGACTGCGCAAGTCGATATAGTGCATGACGGCCCGGGACAGGCCGCCCTTGTTTACTCCACACTCGACGAAATCTCCCTCCAACGCGCGTCCTTTCCGCGCTGCCCAGCAGGCCACATAGACCCGCCACTCAATGTCGGCCGACCCCCACGAGCGGGTGGCCTTTCCCAGCCGATAGGCCTCCTGAAACAACGGATCGCTCAGAAAATCCGAGTGGTGGAACGTGATCAATCCGTCGCGGTTGTAGGAACAGCCCTTGGCATGGGTATATTGCTCATGGATAGCCCGCTGGACCTTCCGTGGCAAAATTTGCAGCAAACTTCGCATCGGCCTCCTCCTTGAGCCGAAGACGGCTGTCCGCAGCCCATCAGCGGCGCGACAGCGGAATGATCAATTTCAAGCCGCTCTGCGTTTCCGAGAACTTGACCACCTTGACATCGACCAACCCCGCCTCCTTGGCCGCGGCGATGATATCGTTTTCCTTCAATTCTTCCTTCCCTTTTGGCCAAATGACCCAGAGCGCGCCATCGCGCTTCAAAAAGGCTTGCAACCGCTCCAGCTTCTTCAAGTCGTTTTTCGTGGAAACCTCGAGCAAGATCGTGTCCAGCTCGGTCCGCGGCGGTCCCGTCACGACATGGCGAGTCCGTTCACGGAGCTGTCGCCGGAAGCCTTCGTCCCTCAAGCCCACCAGGGCGACCTCGGAATCCGCCTTGATCCCGAGCTTGTCGAGCAAGCTCTTGGGATTGCGAATCTTGAGCGCCCACTTCTCGGCCAGTGGCCCGAGGTCAAAGATTGCGGTTCCCTCGGGCACCGTGAGCCGCAGCGTGCCGTCAGCCGCTT
>DATGIQ010000577.1:0-26406 GCA_035295665.1 Gemmataceae bacterium
TGCCGCCAGCCTGGGCCAGGCCCTCAGCCGAATGTTGCCACAATTATGCAAGAATCCGATCCGCCTCGTCCTGCCCGGAAGCGAGTCCGTGCAGAAGTCCGGATCGACCAGCTCCAGAGACCGCTCACCGGGCGACCCGAACCATACGCTGACGCTCACGGTGTTCGGCAACAAGCTCCGGGCCGACTGCGACGATCAGCATACCTTGAGTATGGTTCGTGAGCTGAGCCGCCTGTTGACGCTGGCCGATCCACGTGAGGGAGATTTCGAGGTGATCAAGTTGAAGAAGGCTCAGGCCACGGAAGCTGCCAAGATCCTGGATGAGGCGTTCAACGGTAACAATCCCGAGGAGACCAACGCGATGGACCGCTGGTTCTTTAATCCCTTCATGAGCCAGCAGAAGAAGACCGAAGGGACCATCCGTGTGGTAGCCGATCCCACCACGAATTCGCTCCTGGTGCGTGCGAAGCCGATCGACATGCGCAACATCCGTAAGTTGGTCCAAGAGGTTATCGATAACGACGAGGCCAATTTGGACGCTGTCATTCGGAACTGGAAGATTGGTCCGCTGAAGCATGCCAGGGCTAAGGACATCTATTTGCTGATCAAGGACATCTACAAGGAACACATCAACAATACCTTTGAGATGACGAAGAGCGGGACCCTGAAGAATGGCTACTTCTATGGGCCGTCGCGGAACCTGAACGTCGACCAGAACGGCCAACCGGGCGGCGTCGATCTCACGGTTTCCTACGATGAAAAAACCAACTCGCTGTTCTTGTCCTGCAACCCGATCGTCTATGAGGAAATCAAGAAGCTCGTCGAAAATGCGGATCAGCGCAAAGCGGACCCCAACAAGGGCTATTGATCAGCCGGTGTCATTGGCTATTCGAGAAGCCCCGTAGCAAGCAGACCCCCATGAAGGGCGGCCGATCGACCCGCTCTTCGAGCGAAGGCGAGCACGGCGAGCCGGGCAGAGCGGAGCTTTGTCCAGTTTTCCCGTGCTCCTTTCGTGTTCTGTTGGTATCCTGAGGGCATGTCCAAAACCGATGCGATTTCAGAACGGGTTTCGAAAGAGCCCCGCGGCGACGTGGCGGCCACGGCGGCGAAAATCCTCGGCAATATCGAGAAGGTGATTATCGGCAAGCGGCCCCAGATCACCTTGGCGCTCGTGGCCTATTTCTGCGAAGGCCACATCCTCCTCGAAGATGTGCCGGGCGTGGCGAAAACCATGCTGGCGCGGGCGTTGGCCAAGAGCGTCGGCTGTACGTTTAAACGGCTCCAGTGCACGCCCGATTTGCTTCCCACGGATGTCACCGGCGTTTCGGTTTTCAACCAGAAGACAACCGAGTTCGAATTTCGGCCGGGGCCGCTCTTTGCCCAAACCGTCCTCGCCGACGAAATCAACCGCACGACCCCGCGCACGCAGTCGGCCCTCCTGGAAGCCATGGCCGAGCAGCGCATCACCGTCGACGGCCAAACCTATGCGCTGCGGGCCCCGTTCCTGGTCATCGCCACGCAGAACCCGATCGATCATGAAGGAACGTTTCCCTTGCCGGAAGCTCAGCTCGACCGCTTCTTGGTTCGTCTGAGCCTGGGCTATCCAGGACCGGAAGAAGAATCGAAGATGCTCCAACGCCTCCAGCATGGCCATCCGATCGACCAGCTGGCGCCCATCGTTTCGGCGGCGGAAGTAATCGCTTGTCAACAGGCCGTCCGCGAGGTTTACGTGGATGACAAGGTGCGGCGATACCTGCTGGAGATTGTCCAGCGGACGCGCGAACACGATGAGGTTCACCTCGGCGGAAGTCCCCGTGCTTCGATTGCCCTGTTCCGCACGAGCCAGGCGGTGGCGGCAATTTCGGGTCGGAATTTCGTGCTCCCCGACGATGTCAAGCGCATGGTCCACCCGGTGCTCGCCCATCGCTTGATCTTGCGGCCGGAAAGCCGGCTGCGGAAAATCACGCCCGCTTCAGTTCTCAATGACATTGTGCCCGATGTAGCTGTGCCTATCCTGCCGCAGCAGACGGCGGAGGCGGAAGATTACTTTGCACGATAACCTGGCCGCCGAAACGAGAACCGCTTTTCCCGTGCGGCACTACCGCCGGTGCTCTTCCCATTCTTCAATCGACCGCGGCCAATCGTCTTTGAGCAAGCGGGAGAGTGATCGATCGGCCAGCACTTTGCCGCTCGTCTGGCAGCGCGGGCAGTAGTTGGTTTCGTTCTCGGCGTACACGATGCGCTGAACAAGCGTCCCGCAGATCGGACAAGCTTGGCCATACCGGCCGTGGACCGCCATCCCCGGCCGGAACGCCGTCACCTTTTCAGGAAAGCCTTCCCCGACCTCTCGCCGGAGCTGCTCCGCCCAATCGAGCAAGGTCTGCTGCGTGGCCTGGTACAAGCGCTCCCTCTCCGCCTCGGACAGCCTTTGCGTCATCTGCAACGGGGACAGGCGGGCCCGATGCAGGATTTCGTCGGAGTAAGCATTCCCGATGCCACTGAACAGCCGTGGATCGGTGAGCGCCCGTTTCAGGGTGTGATTTTCCCTGGTCAGGACGGCGCCAAACGTGGCCGCATCCGCCTGGAGCACTTCGAGCCCACCGGGATTGAGCTCGGCCAAGGCGGCTTCGCCGCGGAGGAGGTGTAAGGACGCGCGCTTCTTCGAGCCGGCTTCCGTCACAACAAGGGTGCCGGTAGGGAAATCGAACGCGGCCAGGCCCATTCTCCCCGGCACCTTGGCCGACCGCGGCTTCCAATGCAAACGACCGGCAATCATCAGGTGAAAGACCAAAAACAGATTCTCCGCCATTTCGAGAACGATCCGCTTGCCGAGCCGTCGTATCCCAAGAACTGGCAGCCCAAGGACTTCGGTCGGGGGCGGGGCGACGGTGCGGAGGAAAAAGGGACTGAAAAGGCGGATCTGTTCCAGCGGCTGCTTCTCGATGCGGAGGCGCAGCCTTTCGATGTAGACGATGATGTCAGGATATTCGGGCATGAATGAAACAGCCCAGGAATCCCGTCCGGATTGCGACGGGACCCTGGGCTGAAAGCCTGGCCGATGGCCATCCTTACCTACAGCAGCCGCCGCATTGCACGTGGACGTGGCGATGACCATGGCAGCGGTGCCGGCAGCCCCGGGCTTCGGCATATGGCGCCACGAAAGCCAGGGCGAGCAGGACCAGGGCGATCTTCGAGAGTAGCTTCATCAGATCCTCCGATGGTTAAGACTGGGCACCAAACCTATTGTAGAGTTGAAATTGGGTCCGGCCAGCTTCATCAAATTGGGTAGATGGCACAATTGGGAAAAGCCTGGCAACCTGGCAATCATCGCCTGGGCCAGATTTGCCACGGTTCGACCCAGATCGACGAAACTCTACCGGCGGTGCACCCACCAGGGTCTGGCGGCGAGACCCGCAAGTTGTATGTCACTACGCGATCTGCTACACTCAGCACGTATTGCAGGCCGGTCTCCGAATTCTCCTTGCATTGCACGATTGGCCATGGCTGAACCGCAATACCGCCATTTGACCTGCCAAGTCGAGGACAATGTCCTCGTGCTGACCATCACGAGCACGGATCTCCAGGACGAAAAGTTGGCCGACGCCCTTGCGGAGGAGTTGTTGGACGCCGTCGCCCAATTTGGCATGCACCAGATTGTCCTGGACATGCAGCGGCTGAGATACATATCGAGTGTGGCGTTTCGGCCGTTACTGCGGCTCCGTAGCAAATTGAAGGAAATCGGCGGCCGGATGATCCTGTGCGGTTTGACGCCCGCGGTCGGCGATATTTTTTTCACTACGAAGATGCTGAGCCCGACCGGCTCATTTGAAGCCCCCTTTCAAATGGCGGCCGACGTGGCCGCCGCCGTGGCCCAGCTGAAGGATGAACCCGCCCAGGAATAACGGCCGGGCCCTACGATTTTACTTCAACCCAGAGTCCCAGGAGAGAAAGCACGAGACCCATGTTGGCACACACTGTATTTTTTTCCTTGAAAGACTCGTCAGAATCCGCCAAGCAAAGGCTCCTCGAAGCGTGCCGGAAATATCTGACGCCGCACGAAGGCATCATCTCCTTCGCCTGCGGCACCCTGGCTGCGAACTTGAACCGTCCCGTTAACGACCGCGATTTCGACGTGGCCCTGCACATCCTGTTCCGCACTCAGGAGGACCATGACCGCTATCAGGAGGCGCCCATCCATCACCGGTTCATCGAGGAAAACAAGGAGAACTGGAAGAAGGTAAGAGTGTTCGATTCCGTCGTGGAGCAGGCTCACAGCGCGAAAAAGGGATAAGCCAGCATCGGTGTCCAGGCCAAGTCAACGCTTCCTCGCGCCATCGGGTAGAATGATGATTGCCCGCTGGTCAAGTCCGAAGACGGAGGATGTAGCCATGCCGGTTCACGAGTGGACGCGCGTTGACGCTGGATTGTTTCATCATTTTCACCAAAGCTGAACGATCGCTCGAGGCAACGTCCTGAACGCCGGTGGTCTGCCTCCAGATTGCTTTGCCTTGGTGGAGCAAAATATCAAAGGCCCGATCCCAGACGTGTTGACCTTGAAGCTGTCGCAGACAATGGAAAAACTGAGCAACGGTACCTCCCCATTGGCAGTGGCCGTGGCATCCCCGCGAACGCCCGTGGTGCGGCGGAATGAGGTTGACCTCTATGCGGACAAAGCCAATCGCATTGTGGTTCGGCACCGGCACGGCGACGTCGTGGCTGTCCTCGAAATCGTGTCGCCCGGCAGCAAATCCAGCAGGGCTGAACTCCGCACGCTCATCGAGAAATCGGCCGCGCTTCTCCGGCCTGGGATTCATCTTCTCGTGGTCGATCTCTTACCTCCCAGCAAGCGCGATTCACACGGCCCTCCCAAGGCTATCTGGGACGAGTTCGGGGAAGAGGAATTGGAGCTGCCACCCGACAAGCCGCTCAGGCTCGGGGCCTTGGGCACGGGACCTCCCCGCGTGGCCGATGGCGAACCGCTAGCCGTGGGAGACGGATTGCTCCCGATGCCCATGTTTCTTAAGCCAGAATACTACGTCCCCGCCCCGCTGGAAGCTACCTATCAAGCAACATGGAGTCTGTTCCCTGCTCCGCTCAAGGAACTGCTGGAGTCCCCAGCTCCGCCGCGCTGATGGCAGCGAGTTCTGGAAGCGCCGACGTCATGAACCCTCTCACGCCCCAATTCACGTGCGATGCCATGCTCGGCGGCTTGGCCCGTTGGCTCCGGGCTGCCGGCTACGATGCTTCCTGGAAAGCCGATGTCGGCGACTGGGAGCTGATCCGCCAGGCTCTGCGCGAAGAACGAATCTTGCTCACGTCGGATACGGGAATCTTCCGTATTGGCATCGTCCGGGACGGGGAAGTGCCCGCCTTGCTCATTCCGCACGGCCTCGGCAAGCAGGAGCAGATGGCCTTTGTTCTTCGTCATCTCCGCTTGCCGGTGCGCGAGCCGCGCTGCATGGCGTGTGGGGGACCGCTCCATGAAGTGCCCAAGGAACAGATCCAGGATCGGGTACCGTCGCGAACACTCGCCTGGTTGCAGCATTTTTATGAATGTGGCCGTTGCCATCAGATCTTTTGGCAGGGAACCCACTGGCGGCAGATCGCTCGTCACCTGGAAAATATCCGCGCCGTTCCTCCCTCCCATTGAGGGGTTCGGTGCTGGGCAGTTTGCAGAGCCGCACGCTTCTGGGAACCGCCGCGAAACGACCGGACTCACTATAATGAGAGTTTTGCCAAAGAACCAAAACATCTATGCCTCCCGACATTCCCACCCGCGATGAGCTGGCCGAGAAATACCTGGCCCAGCTACCCTACGTGCCGTATCCCGTTCAGGAAGAGGCGTTGTTGGCCTGGTTCACCACGGAGCAGGGAGTCCTGGTCTGCGCCCCAACCGGGACCGGCAAAACGCTCATCGCTCAGGCGGCTCTTTTCGAGGCGTTGCACACCGGAAAAACCGCCTACTACACCACACCTCTCATCGCCCTGACCGATCAAAAATTCCAAGAGATGCAGGCCTCGGCCGTGCGATGGGGTTTCTCCGCTGACCAGGTTGGCCTGGTGACTGGCAATCGTCGCGTCAACCCCGATGCGACCGTCCTGGTCGTCGTGGCCGAGATTCTTCTCAACCGCCTGCTGAATCCCAGTGCGTTCGATTTCAGCCATGTATCGGCCGTCGTCATGGATGAGTTCCACAATTTCGCCGACCTCCAGCGCGGCATCGTCTGGGAGCTGTCTCTGGCGATGTTGCCGCCCCACGTTCGCCTGCTGCTGCTGTCCGCCACGGTCGGCAATGCCGCGGAATTCGTGAGCTGGCTACAACGCTGTCATGGCCACAAGATCGAACTCGTCGAGGGTCGAGAACGGAAAGTACCACTCACCTACCAATGGGTACCGGATCAGTTTCTCAATGAGCATCTCGTCGAAATGGCCAAGGGGGATGCGCAAACCCGGAAGACGCCGGCCCTGGTCTTCTGCTTCAACCGGGACGAATGCTGGAGCATTGCCGAGCAGCTCAAGGGACTTCCGCTGCTTTCCGGAGAGCAGCGCACCCTGTTGCACGCCGAGGTGAACAAGCTCGACTGGACCCAAGGAGTGGGCCCGAAGCTAAAGCAGATGCTGCACCGCGGCGTGGGGGTTCATCACGCCGGCCTGCTGCCGAAATACCGCCGGGTGATTGAAGATCTCTTTGAACGCAAACTCTTGGCGGTGGCAATCTGCACGGAGACACTGGCCGCCGGCATCAACTTGCCGGCCCGCTCCGTGGTGCTGAATGCACTGGTCAAGGGACCGTTCGGCAAACAGAAGCTGGTAGATGCCAGTACCGCTCACCAGATTTTCGGCAGGGCGGGCCGGCCGCAGTTTGACGATCGTGGCTACATCTACGCACTGGCCCATGAGGACGATGTCAAGATCCTGCGCTGGAAGGAGAAATACGATCAGATCCCGGAGAATACGAAGGATCCCGGCTTGCTCAAAGCCAAGAAAGCTTTGAAACGCAAAAAACCGACCCGCCGCGATACGGTGCAATACTGGAATGAGAGCCAGTTTAAACAATTGCAGGGCGCGTCGCCCGGGAAGTTGTACAGCAAAGGGCCAATCCCGTGGCGTTTGTTGGCCTATCTTCTCAAGCTCTCGCCGGAAGTGGCCCGGGTGCGTGCGGTTCTTCGCAAACGGCTGATGGACGAGTCACGCATCCAGGCCAGCGAAAAGATCCTCGATCAGATGCTCCTGACTCTGGCGTCCGGTGGATTCGTGACCCTGGAGCCAAAGCCGCCCAACCCGGTGCCGGAGGGCGAAACGGCTGCGCCGGAGCTGTCCGCTCAGCGTTACACCGCCGTTCTCGCGACACCGACAGCGGAGCTGGAAAAGCTACTGGTCTTTCGCAGTGTGCATCCCGTATACGGAGCGTACTTGATCAACCAGCTCGGCATCGCCGACCGCACGGAACGGCTTCAGGCGATGGAAAGCGTGCTCGAAATACCGCGGCCGTTATTGAAGTTCCTGCGTGTGCCGTTCGATCTGCCTCCCGGACCACTGGCCAGCACTCGATTGGACGCCGAGTTGATTCGCCGCGGACTGATTGTGGCTCCCGTGCCGAAGACCGCCGAGGAGGAAGAAGAGGAAGACGATGAAGAATACGCGCCGAGCTTATCGGACAAGCTGCGGCTCTTGTTTGATGCACTCTATCCGGACGTTGTGGATGTCCATACGCAGTCGGTCTGGTGCGCCGGGGAATTGCTGCGTTTCGGTGGGAATTTCAATAAATACGTTCAGAGCCGGGATCTGGTGAAGCAAGAGGGGATCGTTTTTCGCCATTTTCTGCGTCTGATTTTGCTCTGTGGCGAATTCGCCCTGGTAACGCCGCCGGACGCCACCACGGCCGAATGGCAGGCGGACCTGCGCGATCTGTCCGAGCAATTGACCGCGAGCTGCCGGGCGGTGGATCCAGCCAGTACGGATGAAATCATCGAACAGGCCCGTGCGGCCGATGTCGTGGAAGGGGAAGCGGAGGCGAAGGGCGTTGGGACACAACGATAACGGGCCACCGCGCAACTTGCCTGTGGCACCCATCCTTGTAGTTTACGGATGAACTCGGGGCAGCATCCACACCACACGGAGACAGCTCATGAAACGGCGACGATGGGGACTCATCTGCGTTGCTTGCTTTCTTTCGGGAGCGACGCTCGGAATCATCTTGGCCGGCAGCCGATTGATGTCGGTCCTTCCCTCCGCGGCGGCGGTCGAGCCGGCGACGGCCAAGGCAACGTCACGACCTGTGCCGCCCGAGGACGGCAAACTGCGCATCATCTGCTTCGGGGCGCATCCGGATGATTGCGAGCTTCAGGCCGGCGGCGTGGCGGCGTTATGGTCGGCCAAGGGGCACCATGTCAAGTTCGTCTCCGTAACCAATGGCGACATCGGCCATTGGCGCGATGCTGGCGGCCCGCTGGCCAAGCGGCGCACCGCCGAAGTCGAACGGGCGGCGCAGATCCTTGGCAATGCCACGGAAGTGCTGGATATTCATGATGGCGAATTGCTTCCCACGCTGGACAATCGCCGGACCATCACGCGGCTGATCCGCGAATGGAAAGCCGACATCGTCATGAGTCACCGGCCCAATGATTATCATCCCGACCACCGCTACACGGGGACCTTGGTTCAGGATTCCGCGTACATGGTGGCCGTTCCGTTCTTCTGCCCGGATACTCCGCCTCTGAAGCACAATCCGGTGTTTCTCTTCTACCCCGATGGGTTCCAGAAGCCCAATCCGTTTCAGCCGGACATTGCCGTGGCTATCGACAAAGTCATCGATAAGAAACTCGACGCGCTGGACGTGCTGGTGTCGCAATTCTTCGAGGGCGGGGCTCTGGGATCGGCGGATCTGATGAAGCAACCGGACCGTGCTCGTCAGGTGCGCACCGGCTTCGCCAACCGCAATCAGGCAACCGCCAAGCGTTTTCGCGCCAAGTTGGTGGAATGGTACGGGAAGGATCAGGCCGACAAGGTACACTACGCCGAGGCGTTCGAGGTCTGTGAATACGGACGACGGCCGAGCAAGGAGGAGTTGGGACGGCTGTTTCCGTTCATGGGGGACTGAGAGAGTCCATCCCGTTTGGTGCCGGAATTGGGAAGAGCCGACATCGGTGCTTGACTTGGCCCCGGTGCACGATGCCAATGGCTGCCGTGCGCAGTAGGACATTGGTCAATCGACTTCACGATCCGGACGGACCTGCGAAGGATGCCGCGGTCCGTCGCGGACGCATCCGGATCGTGTGCTGCAATCTCGTGTCGGGGATCTCCCTACAGACAGCTTTCTGCTCATGGATTCTTCGGGCTCGTCCGTTCGAGAAGCCATTTCTCCAGGAGTTGTTCCAGGTGGATATCTTTGGATGCCAGGTTGATCCACACTTCCAGCCGATCGGGAATTTGCTTCGTGTGGACAACTTCCCAGCTGGGCACGGGCTTCACGATTTTGGCGCCAAATTGGGCCAGCACGTCGTTCTGGAATTCGTCCTTCCACCAACCGCCGCCTAATTGTTCGGAAAGGTCTTTGGATAGATGGATCTTGATATGAAGTCCTTGCACGCGGCTCAGCTTCGTAAGAAAACGTTCCAAAGCACCGGTATTGCCGCCGTAAATCAGGTCGCTGAAATCGTGCTCCGGTCCCCAACCCATGTGCTGACCGCCGCCGAGAAATGAGAACTGCTTGTCCTGCACGACAGCCTGGACCGCATCCACGAATTTCTTGTCTACATCTCCCCGAAAATCAATGCTCGGGTAATGCAGCACAATTACCGTGGCCTCCGCGCGGGCGCCAATGAACAGCAAGGCTAGCAGCGGTAGCCCCACGGCGAATCGAGCTTTCATGATTTCTCCTCCAAGGGATCGCGACACTCCCTAACCGTATCAAACCCGGAGCCCGGTGCACAGTCCGGAAGCAGTACCGCCGGGTTGTATGTCCGGTTCAGCTTGACGGCCCAGGGTCTCTTGAGCAGTCGATGTTCCGCCGGGTAAACCTCGCCTATGCCGCCGGCGCCGAGCATCGGCGGGCTCCTGCGCCATCCACTGCTCCACCCAATGGCAAACCACTGCGAAGGGTAATCGGCAACCATTCGGCGAAATTTATTCTTCGAATTACTCTAGCTTTTCAAAAAACGCCGGGTAACATCTATTCTTAGTTTGGCTCGCGAACACCGACTCTTGCAAAGTCGGCAGCAGCTTTCGGGAGGAGCCCGTGAGTTGCTTGGCTCGTGAGCGCATCGAGGAAAGGAGTCCTGGATGATCACGTCTGCTTTTGCCCCACGCATCGGCATCTTTGGTTCAGAGGAAACGGCGATCTCTACAAGCCGCGGCTGTTATCTCTGGCCGGTAGGCTACGGCGCCGCCCTGAGCGAGGCGGGCGCAACTCCAGTTTCACTGGCCCTGTGCCGCCAGCGATCGGTGCATGAGGAAATTCTCGAAGACCTGGACGGGATCCTGCTCGTGGCGCGGGAGACGGACGAGGCTTGGCAGCCCGCGGATGCCGATTGGCTTTGCCGTGCTGCCCGTGAGCGAAGAGTGCCCATTCTCGGGGTTGACCAGGGCCTTCAGGCGTTGAACGTTGTTTACGGTGGCTCGCTGTACGCGGATGTATCGCGCGAACTGCCGCAAGCATTGCAACACCAGCATGCCTATGAGCCCGGGGATCGCCATGCCATCAACATCGAGCCGAATACCCGTCTCGCAAGCTTCTACGGGGAAGGCGAGATCGTTGTCAACAGTGAGCATCGCGCCGCAGTGTGCCGCCTGGCGCGCGGGTTTCGCGTCAGCGCCCGTGCACTGGATGGAGTGATCGAGGCCATCGAGGCCGAAGAGGAGCATTGGTTTGCCCTCGGTGTCCAATGGCACCCGGCTTCCGCCAGTGCCTCGGGCCTCGATATCCAACTGTTTCGCGGGCTCGTTGATGCTTGCCGGGAGCGACGGCTTGGCTCTGTCGGCAAACCATGCCTTCAGGCCGCTTGACGTCGTGCCGGTTCTCTTCCAAAGGATCACCGAATCGAAGACTCGGCGCTCGCTTTCCATCCATTCGTTTCCGATTACAGGGAGGTAATGGGAATGAAGCTGCGTTACTTTGTGCTCGATCAGAACGGTCAGCTCCGCAAGGCATCACAGGCGGCGGTGCAAGCTCTGTGGGAAGGACGTCTCCAGGTCGATGCGCTGGGGTGTGCTCGTAAACACGAAGTTCACCTCGTAAGCGTTGTCTGCACCAGTCGGCTTCTGCCGCGCAAGGTGTATCTCCTGCGCCTGCCCTTGGAGGAGGGAAGCTTCACGGAAGAGAGCTACCTGGTCCTCCAGGCTTTTACGAGGCCGGACTGTGTGACGCGCCAAGAGGCCATCGCCCATCATACCGAAGGTTGGCCGCCCAATTTGTTCCAGCAGCTTGCGGTTGCCCTGGACATCTCCGTTGCCAGCTTGAGCGTGCCGCTTGCCATTGGTGGACCGTTATTGCTTGCTTCCGCACTGGAGGTAACTCCGCGGCAAGCCTTGCGCCGCCTTCGCTGAGAGGCGTTTCGACTTCGAGGGACGGCCATCGGCCGTCCCTCGAAGTCAATCCCCCGCTGAGTAATTCCGCAGTACTTGAAAGCGATTGGCCTTTGGTTGGCCCTATCCACTCCAGGCAGTAAACTGCCTTTGTCGGTCGAGGCCGCGTGCCCGAAAAGACAATCCCCACCAACGCATCCGGTACGAGCATCCGAAAGTGGAACGGCCCATGAATATCCAGGCCATCACCGAAACCGCCATTTATGTCGATGACCTCGATGCTGCGGAGGATTTTTACCGAAGAATCCTCGGCCTACGGGTTCTGGGCAAGGACCCTGGCCGGCAGGTGTTCTTCCAGGTTGGAGACCGCAACGTGTTGCTTGCGTTCTTGCCCGAGGCCACACTGCAAGCAGGGATGCTGCCGCCTCATGGGGCCAAAGGGCCCGGTCACTTCGCGCTGGGAATAGAACGGCAATCCTTGGATGCCTGCCGGCAGCACCTGGAAAGTCAGGGAGTCACCATCGAACAAGAAGTCGATTGGCCGAGGGGGGGCCAATCGATCTACTTCCGGGATCCCGCCGGGAACTTGGTGGAACTGGTCACGCCGGGGATATGGGGATTGCCCAGCGGCTGGTAGTTCCGCCCTTGTCGAGCATAGGCCATTGTCAGCCGCCGTTCCGGACAGTAGCATGGATGCTGCTCCCGAATTTTCCGAGAACGGCATCGGTCATGGATCTCCTCAACGAAAACGACGTCCAGGCAATTCGTCAACTCCGCGATGTGTATGCCCGGCTCCGGGCGGAGCTAGGACGGGTCATCGTCGGCCAACAGGACACGATCGAGCGGTTGGCGATTTGCCTGTTTGCTCGGGGGCACGCGCTCCTCATGGGCGTTCCGGGATTGGCCAAGACGCTCTTGGTCCGCAAACTCGCCGAAACGATGTCGCTGAAGTTTAGCCGGATTCAGTTCACCCCCGATCTGATGCCGATGGACATCACCGGCACCGACATCTTGCAAGACCAGGCGGGCGGCCGGCGCGAGTTCGAATTTGTGCGGGGGCCCGTCTTCGCCAACCTCGTCTTGGCCGACGAGATCAACCGCGCTCCTCCCAAAACGCAGGCGGCCATGCTGGAGGCGATGCAGGAGCAGAAGGTCACCGTGGTCGGGAAATCGTTTCCTCTGGAAGCACCCTTCTTGGTCCTGGCCACACAGAATCCGGTTGAACAGGAGGGAACCTACCCCTTGCCGGAAGCCCAGCTGGATCGGTTCATGTTTCTGATCGAGCTGAATTATCCCTCCGAGGATGAGGAAGTGCGAATTGCACGCACCACGACCGGCGATGACCTGGCGGAATTAATATCCTTGATGCATGCCGAAGACATCATCCGCCAGCAGCATCTGGTACGCCGTGTTCCGGTGCCGGACCACATTTATTTGTACGCCGCCCGGCTGGTGCGGAAGACCCGGCCGGCGGACGCCACCGCTCCGGGATGGCTGAAACCGCTGATTTCTTGGGGGGCAGGGCCCCGAGCGGTTCAGTATCTGATCCTTGGGGCCAAAGCCCGTGCGGCCCTGCTGGGCAGCTACATGGTTCGCTTGGAGGATGTGGAAGCTGTCGCCGCCCCGGTGTTGACGCATCGCTTGATCACCACGTTCGCCGCCCAGGCCGAGGGGATCGATGCCAAGCAAATTGTCCGCCGCCTGGTCGAGGAAACCAAGGCCGCCGCGTAGGGGTTCCCGATAACAAACCGGCCGTCATTCGTCCTTTCATCAGCGCATCCACGCGGGGTGTCAGGAGGCCCTATGTTCCCTAGCCGTCAACCGCGCAGCTTTCTCGACGCCCAGGTGCTATCCCGGCTGGCCAACGTCCCGTTGTTCTCCCGCCGGCCCATGCAGGGCAACGTTTCGGGACGGCATCCCAGTCCCCACCGGGGTTCGAGCGTCGAATTTGCCGAGTATCGCAAGTACGTGCCGGGGGATGATCTCCGGCGTTTGGATTGGCGCGTCTACGGCCGGTCGGATCGGTTCTATGTGAAGGAATTCGAGGCCGACACCAACCTGCGTTGCTGTTTCATCCTTGACACCAGCGGCTCGATGGCGTTTGGCTCGACCGGCATCGCCAAGATCGAGTATGCCCGCAAGCTGGCCGGCTCGCTCGGTTATTTGGCCGTTCAGCAAGGGGACGCCGTCGGGATTTCCTGTGTTGCCAAGGGAATCACGCGGAGCCTGCCGCCGACGAGAAATCCGGCTCATCTGCGGACGTTCTTCGACATCCTCGAGCAGGCGCAACCGGAAGGGGAAACCCACTTGATCTCCGTGCTGCACGAGTTGGCCGAGACTATCCGGCAACGGGCCTTGATTGTCATTCTTTCGGATCTGTTTGTCGAGCCGGAATTGCTCCGGGGCTGCTTCCAGCACCTGCACTTCCGCAAGCACGACATAGCCGTGTTCCACTTGCTCGATCCGCAGGAGATGAGCTTCAACTTTCGCCGGCCGATGCGGTTTCTCGACATGGAGGGGGGACCGGCGATCTTTGCCGAGCCGAACGAGATCGCCGATCGGTACCACCAGGCGTTGCAAACCTACCTCGGAGCATTGCGGGATGTGGTGTTGGAGTCGGCGGTGGACCATCATCGGGTGGCGCTGGACGAAGACTACGAACAAGTGCTCGTGCGGTTCCTCGTGGGCCGGGCGCGGGGACGGGGATAGCAAACGGATGCAGGGCTGCTGAACGATGACTTTCCTTCAACCTTTCCTGCTAATCGGGCTCCCCCTGGTCGCGCTGCCGATCCTGATTCATTTGATCAATCAGCGGCGATACCAGACCCTTCGCTGGGCCGCCATGATTTTCTTGCTGGCTGCGAATCGAATGTCGCGCGGCTACGCCAGGCTGCGGCAAATGCTGATCCTGGCGTGCCGCATGCTGGCGATTGCCACGCTGATCTTCGCCATCAGCCGGCCGCTGGCCAGCGGCTGGCTGGGCCGTGCTGTGGGGGGCCGGCCGGACACAACGATCATTTTGCTCGATCGTTCGCCCAGCATGCGTCAGCAAGGTCCGGGAACCGTGATTTCCAAGCTGGAAGCCGGCCGGCAGCAGTTAGCACGAACGCTAGAAATGCTCGGGTCGGGTCACTGGGTGTTGATCGAGAGCACGTCCCCTGTTGCCCGCGACATCGAGTCGCCACAAACCCTTCTGAAACTCCCCTCGACCGAGCCTGCTAGCACTTCAGCGGATTTGCCGGCCATGCTGGAGACAGCCCGCGATTACATCCGCACAAACCGAACCGGCAACACCGAGATATGGATTTGCTCTGATTTGCGGCAGAACGATTGGAATCCCGACAGTGTGCGCTGGCAGACCCTCCGCGATGCGTTTCTCGAATTTCCGCAGAGCATCCGCATCCACTTGCTGGCCTATGCCGATGTCGCCAGCGGAAATGTGGCCATCCGAGTCACCAACGTCCGCCGAGTGCAAACGGCCCACAGCGCGGAGTTGTTGGTTTCGCTCAAATTGACACGCGAAGGTGGCACGGATGCCCCGCTCCATCTGCCGGTGCAAATCGAAATCGAGGGCGCCCGTTCTGAAGTGACCGTCGATATGGACGGCTCGGCCTGCGAGCTGAAGGACCATCGCATCCCAATTGAGCGGGAGCGCGAACGGGGTTGGGGCAAAGTGTCGATTCCGGCCGATGCCAACCCGGCCGACAACGAATTCTATTTTGTCTTCGATCGGCCACAGCCGCGGCGGACCTTGATCGTCAGCGAGGATCCACGCACGCTGGCCGCGGTGCAGCTCGCTGCCGCCATCTCACCGGACCCGGTGCTCTCGTGCTCTGCGGAAATCATCCCGCGCGAGCAGATGACGGCCACCGACTGGGAGGGGATTTCCCTGTTGGTCTGGCATGCCCCCTTGCCGGAAGCGGACACGGCCCAAGTCGTGCAAGCGTTCCTGCAACGTGGCGGGCAAGTCCTGTTCCTGCCGCCGCGGACCCCCAATGACGTTGCGTTCCTGGGAGTCCGCTGGCAAGACTGGCTCGATGTGCCCTCCGAGACTTCAGTCGAGACGTGGCGCGGCGATCAAGATATCCTGGCCAACACCCAAAGTGGAGCGTCTTTGCCGGTCGGCCGCTTGCAGATCCGCCGGACCTGTGGCGTGTCGGGAGAGCTGACGCCGTTGGCAAGCTTGAAAGGAGGCCGGCCGCTCTTGGCCCGCCTGCCAACCACTCGTGGCGGGGTTTACTTCTGCACCACGACGCCGGACGCTGCCGACTCCTCGTTGGCCAGCAACGGTGTGGTGCTATACGTGTTCGTGCAGCGCGCCCTGGCCGCGGGAGCCGCCGTTCTCGGTCAGACACGCCAACTCGTGGCCGGTGATGCCGCGCTGGAGCAACCGTTGACCTGGCGCCCGGTCGCCGGCGCGGCCGATGCCCTTTCGACCGATTATGTGCATCACGCTGGCGTATATGCAGCCGGCGACCGATTGCTGGCGGTCAACCGCTCTGCTGCCGAGGACCATGCGGCCGTACTCGCCGACGATCGAGTCGCGGAGTTGTTCCGGGGTCTTTCGTTTACGCGCGTCGATGATCGCGCCGGCAGCCTGGTCGGTCTGATCCAGGAGATGTGGCGGCCGTTCCTTGTCGCGATGATGATTGCGCTGCTCGCGGAAGCTGGGTTGTGTTTGCCGCGGCCAAAACCGGAGTCCGACGCGTCCGCCAAGGCAGCTCGTCCGGGGCCCGCTTCTGTGCGCGCCGACCCTGTGGCGCGCGCCGGCGCGTTCGGCTCCAGCCCCATGAGGCTTTCCACGTGAACTCGACGCACACGCTGACACTGCTTTGGACTTCATGGTCGGCCACGCTGTCCATCGGTGCCGTGCTGTTGGCGGCTGGGTTTTGCTGGATGGCATGGCGGCGCAGCGGCTATGCACGCTCCCAGGGCGTGCTGGAGTTATTGCGCCTGGTCATCATTGCTCTGATGGCGTGGATCCTCAATCAACCGGAATGGGTGGAGGAATTTCGGCCCGACGACAAGCCCGCCATTCTCGTACTCTGGGATAATTCCGCGAGCATGGATACGCGCGATGTGCCTAGCGGCCCCAACGGCGGTTCCGCGCGGATTTCTCGGCGCGAGGCGATTACCGCACTAACCGATGAGACCGCCTGGACGACCCTGCGGGAACGGATGGACGTCATTGTCCAGCCGTTTGCATCGCCCGAAACGGGCCGGCGGACCGACCTGCATGAGCCATTGGCCCAGGCGCCCGACAAGGTCAAGCATCTCCAGGGCGTGGTGTTGATCTCCGATGGCGATTGGAATGAAGGGCCGCCGCCGGTTCAGGCGGCGACGAAGCTGCGTCTGAAGGGAATCCCCGTATTTGCTGTGCCGGTGGGGAGTTCGACCCGGCTGCCGGATATCGAGCTGCTCAGCCTCGGAGCGCCTACGTTCGGCGTCGTGGGCAAGTCGGTTCGCATTCCATTCACCATTGAAAGCACTCTGCCACGCGACTATCTCACCACCGTGTCGTTGAAAACATCCGATGGCGACGAAGTCCGGGAAGAAGTCCGCATTGCGGCGATGGGCCGCACCACTGGTTCGCTCCTTTGGAAACCGACCAAGACCGGCGACGTCACGCTGACCCTTGAAGTGCCGAAACATCCCGATGAGACACTGGCCGATAACAATCGGCTCACGGCGCCGATCGCCATCCGTGAAGAAAAACTGCGCGTGCTGGTCGTCGAATCGCTGCCCCGCTGGGAATACCGCTATCTCCGCAATGCCTTGGTGCGCGACCCCGGCGTCGAAGTGAGCTGCCTGCTGTTCCAGCCGGGCCTCAGCAAGGTTGGCGGCGGTGGCAAGGACTACATCAAGCAATTCCCCGCCGGGTTGGATGAACTATCGAAGTTCGACGTCGTCTTCCTGGGCGATGTTGGCGTCGACGATGGCCAGCTCACAGCCGAACAATGCCGGCTCTTGAAGGGTCTGGTCGAACATCAAGCCAGTGGGTTGGTGTTCATGCCCGGCGCCCAAGGCCGGCAATTTTCCTTGCTCGAAACGGGGCTGGCCGATCTTTTTCCGGTGGTGATGGACGAAGCGCAGCCAGGGGGATGGGGCTCGCGCACTCCTGGGCATTTCGAATTGACCGAGCTCGGCCGGCGGAGCTTGCTGACCAACCTGGCCGACACGCAAGAGGACAACCTGGAAGTGTGGGAGGACCTGCCGGGCTTCCAGTGGTATGCGCCCGTGGTTCGGGCCAAGGGGGGAAGCGAAGTGTTGGCGGTGCATAAGGACGCGGCCAACACCTATGGCCGGCTGCCGCTCCTGGTCACGCGCACGTTTGGTGCGGGCAAGGTGCTTTTCATGGGCACCGACGGTGCGTGGCGCTGGCGTAAGGGAGTGGAAGACAAGTACCATTACCGGTTCTGGGGCCAGGTCGTTCGCTGGATGGCGTATCAGCGAAACATGGTCAAAGGCGAGACGATGCGGCTGTACTACTCGCCGGATCAGCCCCAGGTTCGCCAAACACTCGCCCTGCATGCCAACGTGATGGAACGCAACGGCGAACCCCTTGCCAAGGGAGACGTGCTGGCGCGCATCACCGCCCCCTCCGGCAAAACCGAGACGGTGCGGTTTACCTCGACCGGCGAGGAATGGGGTGTCTATCACGGCCGCTTCACGGCCGCCGAACCGGGCAAGCATGAAGTTACCCTGGCCTGCAAGCAGACTGGCGCGACGCTGGAAACGTCCATCTTCGTACAAGGAATCACGGCCGAGCGGGTCGGGCTGCCGGCGCGCCCGGAAGTCTTGGAGGAAATCTCCCGTGTGACTCACGGCAGCATGCTAGCTCCCGGCAAGATGGACCAGCTTCTGCATGCGCTTGCCAGTCTGCCGGAACCGCCGCCCTCGGTTCGCCGGGTCCAGCTGTGGAGCCATCCGGTGCTTGCGGGTGCAGTGGTTCTCTTGTTGGC
Source organism: Gemmataceae bacterium (assembly GCA_035295665.1). Taxonomy (GTDB): domain Bacteria; phylum Planctomycetota; class Planctomycetia; order Gemmatales; family Gemmataceae; genus DATGIQ01. Next base: position 18,486 of record DATGIQ010000577.1, read on the forward strand.
CGTATTCTGGATCGGAAGGAAAATCGTCGGCCTGGTGTGACGATCCCTGTTTGTTGCAGTCGAATGTCTGCCGGTCTGATACGATGGAGACCGGTTCGAGGGGACCAAAAGGGTTCGCGTAGCTGCCCGAAGGAGACTGGAAATGTTTCTTTCCCCGCAACAGCGTCGGCTCGAATTACCGGAATCACTCCGAACCCAGATGTTCGCGTTTCGGCGCCGGGTCTGGGCCATCAAATTGATGGAGGCCGGCTGCGGCGCCGCGTTTGGCGTCTTGGCCGCCTACCTCGTGCTGTTCCTCCTCGACCGTGTTTGGGATACGCCAGGAGGGGTGCGAATTGCCATTTTTGCACTGGCCATGCTGAGTTGTACGATCGTGCCGCTGGCGTTGCACCGGTGGATATGGCGGCAGCGCAGGCTGGAACAACTGGCCCGCTTGCTGAGCCGTACGTATCCCAGCATCGGAGATCAACTCCTCGGTGTTATCGAGCTGGTGGGCAGCGAATCCGAACAGGCACGGTCCATCGCTCTGTGCGAGGCCGCCATTGAACAGGTAGCCGAGAAAGCGCAGACGCGCAACTTCGCGGAGGCCGTTCCGAACCCGAAACATCTTCGCTGGGCCGGCGTCGCACTGGGAGCGCTGGTGATCGGACTCGGATTGTTGGCGCTCTATCCCGCGGCCGCGGCCAATGCATGGGCCCGGTTCTTGATGCCGTGGCGCGACACGCCGCGGTACACGTTCACCATGGTCGAAGCATTGCCCGACCAGATGGTGGTCGCGCACGGAGAACCCTTTTCGATGACGGTCAAGCTCGCGGAACAATCGGTCTGGCAGCCGAGCCAGGCGGAGGTCCACATCGGGGTGCAGCCGCCTGTTGTTGCCCGGCTTGCCGATGGAGCGTACGAGTTTGAGCTTCCCCCGCAAATCGATGCCGTGGGGCTCGACCTTCAGGTTGGCGACTTCACCAAGCACATTCGCCTGGAACCGACCTTGCGGCCGGAATTGAGTGGCGTCATGGCGGACATTGCCTTGCCGGGATACCTGGGCCGTGCGGACACTGTGAAAAAAGATGTGCGCGGCGGCGCACTCTCCCTGGTCAACGGCAGCCGGGCAACGTTTGTCGCCACGGCAACGCGGGAGCTGGCTGCCGCCAAAGTTAATGGCCAGCCCGTCGCTCCGCATGGTGCGTCCGTGGTCAGCCCGGCGACGGTGATCGATGGCAATCTTCCGGTGGAGTTTCAGTGGCAAGATCGGTTCGGTCTCGGCGGGAAGGAGCCTTTCGTGCTGACCATCAACGGTCGGGAAGATGAACCACCCTCCATTGCCTGTGACGGATTGCCTTCGCGGAGAGTGGTCCTGGATACGGAGCAGCTCAGCTTCAAGGTGACGGCCCAGGATGACTATGGTGTGAAGCAAGTTGGCATGGAATGGCGGGGGATCGATACGACGAACTTCAAGAACCCCGCGACAGGCGAACGCATCCTCGCGGCCGGAGGTCCCGACAAGGAATCGGTGGAGCTGGCCGGCACGTTTACCGCTACATCACTGGGAATCGAGCCGCAGCCGATCCATGTGCGGCTCTTCGTCGAAGATTTCTTCCCGGGCCGGGAGCGGGTGTATTCGCCGACGTACCTTCTTTACGTCCTCAACGCCGAGCAGCACGCGATCTGGCTGACCGATCAGCTCAGCAAATGGCATCGGCAATCGCTGGATGTCCGCGACCGGGAGATGCAATTATTCGAAACCAACAAGCAGCTGCGGCAGCTTGCGGCCGAGGAAATCGATCAACCGGACACGCGCCGCCGGATCGAGACGCAAGCCGAGGCCGAGCGCACCAACGGACGCCGGCTCACCAACCTGGTGGCGACCGGTGAAGACCTGGTCAAGCAGGCCATGCGCAACCCGGAGTTCGGCGTCGGCCATCTGGAGAAATGGGCCGAGATGCTGCAAATCCTGAAGGATATCTCGGCCAATCGCATGCCCTCGGTCGCCGACCTGCTCAAGCAAGCTGCCCAAGCGCCCAAGCTCGCCCAGAACACACCGTCGGACCATGCACCCGCGGCCGGCCAGATCCGCACCACCCTTTCGGGGGAATCATCCGATGGGTCGAAAGAACCGTCGGCCAAAAAGAATGCGGTCCCGGCGATTGTCGATATCGAATCGTCCCAGCAGCCGGCCAATCCCAACGACAAGCCATCGGCACCGAGCGATAGCCGGAGCAGCCCGCGTCTTGGGCTGCCGACTACGATGCTGGCCGGGGGTGGCAAGAACCCCGATTCGTGCCCGGCGGGCCAAAAAATGGAAGAGGCCATCGTCAAGCAACAAGACCTCCTGGCCGAATTTGAAAAGATCGCCGATGAGCTGAATCGCGTGCTGGCCAATCTCGAAGGCAGCACTCTCGTCAAGCGTTTGAAAGCGGCATCGCGGCTTCAATACCGCGTTGCCGGGCGGCTGGGCGATCTCGTGGGCGACGCCTTCGGGGTTCCGGCGCGGGCCGCGAAGGAGGTTCAGCGGAACCTGTTCACGGAGCTGTCGAAGCAGGAAGCGAAGAGCAGCCAGGATCTGTCGAACATCATGGACGACTTGCAGGCCTATTTCGAGCGGCGTCGGTTTGTGCAGTTCAAGGCCGTGCTCGACGATATGCGTCAGCAAGACGCGATCGGCGGACTACGGCAATTGAGCGAAGACCTGCATCGGGAGAGCGGGCTATCGATTGCACAATGCGAATACTGGTCCGACACGCTCGACCGCTGGGCTGAGGACCTGGTCGAACCAGCGTCGGGGGGAACCTGACCGGGCTCGAAATCAAGCGGCAGTTTGCCGCCTTCGATCGTGCTGGAAGTCCTGCAAATCCTGGAAGGGGAAGTCAACCTCCGCGAGGATACTCGCGTTGCCCAACAGGCCAAGCCGGCGATTGCGAAACAACAACATGGCGAGCAGGCGATCGGCCTGTCGAAAACACAGCACCAGCTGCGCGACCGCACTGACAAGGTAACGCAACGCATCCGTGAGCTGCCCGATGGCGAAGTCCAGTTTGCCAGGGAGATCAACCTATTGGGCGCGGTCTCGGAGGTGATGGCCGAGGCGGCCAGCTTCTTACGACGTGGGGAGACCGGCACGCCGGCCATCGCGGCAGAGACAGAAGCCATCGAGCTGTTGCTGCAATCACGCCGCTTCAATCCCAGCGGAGGGGGAGGCGGTGGAGCGGTTCCGGGTGGCGGCGGCGGCGGCACGACCAATGATTCCGCGCTCAGCCTCATCGGCAAGGGCGTCAACGAGAAAGAAGTACGGGAAGCGTCCGGCGTTTCCCAGGCGACTGGGGAGACTGGGGCGACGCTGCCCGAGGAATTTCGCACGGGACTGGACGCCTACTTCAATCGCTTGGAGAAGGGTTCTAAAGAGCGGTGAGGATTGTGTTGAGCAGCGGTTCGCAGAACCGCGCGGTCTCCACGCGGTTCGCAGAACCGCCGCAAAACCGGCAGCAAGAACACGTGCGCAGATCGGGAGGTTAGCGTTTTGTGATGAGATCCCGAGCGAATCTACTGTTCCGTGCTGCCGGCGTGGTGTGGCTAGCGACGCTTGCCACCGATGTACCGTCGGAGCGAGCGTGTGCCGATGAAGCCCCCGCGAAGATGGTGCAGGGGCTCGCCCAGCAGCTTCTCGACCGAGCGCGAGCGCTGGTTCAAGATGATGCCGTGGTCCAGCAATTCGAGCAGCAGTTCGGCCCGCAGTTTCGGCAATTGTACAAAACGGAGCTGCACTTCATGCGCTTGGTGACTCGGCCGACGAAGCAGCAATTCGAGAAAATCGCCGCCGAGGGTGAGGCTGGGCTGAAAGGGGTAATTCGGAGATTTGCGCGGAATGGCGCCGCCTATTCCGCAGGCGAGCAGGCGGACCCCCGCACCCTGATCGCGGACGCACTACTTCAGCCGGTTCGGACAACGCTATCGCCGGAACAGGCGGCACGCTACCAGAAGGAACTCGAACAGCGGGCCGCGGCGCGAAAACGCGTCGTGCTGCTGGATCTGGTCGCCAAGATCGACAAGGTCCTTGCTCTGACGACCGAGCAGCGGGCCCAAATCAGCACGATTCTGGAGAACAATTGGGATGACTCCTGGGACCATATCCAGTTCCTGATGTACGGCGGCCAATACTTTCCCCGGATGCCCGAGGCGAAGATTGACCCGCTTCTCACCGAGACGCAAAAGGCCGTGTGGCGCGACATCCCCAAAGGAAACGTCCGATTCGGATTGAATCTTCAGGTCATGCTCCAGGGATTTGAAGCCGGGGACGAGGTGTGGGACGACGATCAACCCGCGGAGAAGAAATGAGCAGACCGATGCTCCATCGCAGCCTTCCTGCTGAAGGGCTTGAATGGGCCCTGGTGGCGCTCGCTTTGCTGGCTGTCTGTGTTGTGGGCGTGGATGCCCAGGCGCCACGAAAGGCTGCTGCTCCCGCCGTCCAGCCGGCGGTCGTGCAGCCGGCGTTCAGCGATGATCAGTTCGATCAATGGGTTTTCCAGCAGGATCGCAACGCTTCGGTGGCACGCCAGCGGCTGAACTCGCGGTTGGCCTTGCACGTTGATGAAATCGATCACGCCTGCAAGCTCACGGATGAGCAGAAGAAAAAACTGCAGTTGGCCGGGCGAGGCGACATCAAGCATTTCTTCGACCGATACGAAACGGTCAAACAGAAATTTCAGTTGGTGAAGCACGATCAGCAGAAGGTCCAGGAGATTTGGCAGGCCATCAGTCCGTTACAAACAACCCTGCAATCCGGTTTATTCGGTGTCGATTCGCTCCTGATCAAATCGCTCCGCCACACGCTCACCGACGACCAGCTCGCACGGTACGGGGTGATTGCCCGGGAACGCCGAGCGTTTCATCACCGTGCCACGGTGGAGCTTGCGGTCACCGTCCTCGAACAAGGGATGCCTCTGCGGGATGCACAGCGGCGGGAGCTCATCACCCTTTTGATGAACCAAACGAAGCCGCCCCGAAAGTCGGGTCAGGCCGCACAGTATTATTTCATCATGTATCAGCTCGGCCGGCTTCCGGAAGAGAAACTGAAGCCGCTCTTCGACAATGCGCAATGGAAGGTCGTGAGCCGGCAGCTCAACCAATTCAAGGGACTGGAGCCGTTTCTCCGCCAATCCGGCCAGCTGTCTGACGAAGAAGACGAGCCCAATAAAGCCGCGGATCGGCCGGCGGCGGCCAAGCAATAGTGCGCAGGACGGTGATGCCGAAAGGAGACCAAGCATGTCGCGAATCCTGGCTGTAGGGCTCGTCTTGGTAGGCGGCATCGCTCCTGTCAACGCCCAGCCGCCCAATGCCCGCATCGGCGAAGCCGTCCCGCGCGATGTGCGCGAACTGTACGACAAAGGTTTGCAGTATCTGGCGAAAACGCAGACGGAAAACGGCGATTGGACCGACGGCCAGCAAGGACCGGGGGTCACGGGCCTGGGATTGATGGTCTTCCTGGCTTCCGGCGAAGACCCGAATTTTGGTCTGTACAGCAACAATGTCCGGCGGGCCGTGCGCAGCATCATCTCTAACCAGAACCCAACTACCGGGTACCTGGGCACCAGCATGTATCATCACGGTTTTGCCATGCTCGCCTTGGCCGAAGCCTACGGTACCGTCGATGACCGGCAGATCTGGCCGAGCGGCAAGCAGCCCCGGTCAATCGGAGCGGCGCTCGAGCTCGCGGTGCGGATGGCGATCACGTCGCAAAAGAAAAATCCTTTGGGTGCCTGGCGGTATTCGCCGACGGCGACCGATGCGGATACGTCGGTGAGCGGTGCGGTTCTGGTGGGACTCTTGGCAGCGCGCAACGCGGGGATCGAGGTGCCCGACGAGTCGATCAACCGAGCGATTGCGTACTACACGAACATGACCACGTCCTCGGGACAGGTTGCGTATTCCGGAGGGATCGGAGGGTTCGATGAATCGCTCGCGCGGATCTCGATTGGAGCGCTGGTTTATGCCCTGGCACGCCGCAAAGATTTGCCGCAGTTTAGAGCCACGGTCGATTACCTGGTCAACAAGCTCGAGTTCACGGGCCGATCCGGCTTCGGATGGATCGATTATCAACGCTATTACCAGGCCCAGGCATTGTTCCAGGGCGATGTCGAGGCGTGGAAAAAATGGAACAAGCTGCTCGTGCAGCAGCTCAAGGCCGCGCAGCAAGCCGACGGCAGCTTTTCGGGCCAACATGGGGCCGCGACCGCTACGTCGTTCTCGCTCTTGGCCCTGGCCCTGAATTACCGGTTCCTGCCGATCTACGAACGCTGAGCGGCCGCCCCGCGCTGGAAGGAGTGTTGCAACCATGTGCCTTCGAGTTTTGCCGCGAATCGCACTTCTTCTGTTCGTCCTCAGCATGTTCTGGGTCTGCTTCCCCGCCGGCGCTTCGGCTGCCGACGGGGGGGCAAGCTCGGTATTGTTTCTAAACGACGGCGGCTATCTGCCCGGAGAACTCCACGGATCCGACGATCCAAAGGTCCTCCGCTGGCGTTCGCCATGCTTTGCTCAGCCGTTCGAATTTCCGATGACGGCCGTCAAGGCAGTGCAGTACCCAGCGCCGGGGCCGCAACCGAAACCCGTGGGTGAATACTGCTTCGAGCTGGTCAACGATGATGTGCTCTACGGCAACGTGCTGCGCTGGACCGGAGACGAAGTGGCGCTGGAGTCCGTACGCATTGGCCGGGTGCATTTGCGGCGGGAGCAAATTCGGCGATTTTATCTCTGGAAGGGAGCCGATGCCATCTATCTCGGTCCGAATGGCCTCGCCGGTTGGACCGATTCCGCAGCGACCCCGCACTGGCGCGACGAAGGGGGACAGCTCGTCACCGATCAGCCGGGGGCCTCGCTCTATGGCGCGCTCGGTATTCCGGAAAAGGCCATGATCGAGGTCGAGTTGTCCTGGAAAGGAGCCCCCGACTTTGTTTTGGCACTCGGCGTCGAGGATCGTGAGGCCGCCGTATCCAACGCATTTCATCTCGAAGTGTGGGATGGCGAACTGGTCGTGGTTGGGGAGTCAGCCCGGGATGCCGACGTCGCTTCGATTCAGCCTGTTGGCACCGGTGAAGGGCACGTTCGCCTCCAGATTTATCTCGATCAGGCGCAACAACGCCTCCATCTGCTTTCGCGCGGCGGCAAGCCACTGGCGACCCTCCACGTCGATGCGAAGAATGGCCCGATCCATCCCGGCGTGCGGCTGACGAATAAGAAAGGGGATGTGCGGCTCGAACATCTACGGATTACCTCCTGGAACGGCCTGCCGCCGCGCGAAATCCGTGAAGAACAGTCCCGGCTTCACCGAACGGATGGCTCCATCGTCTATGGCCAAATTACAGGCTTCGATCCGGATTCGAAACAATTCACTTTCCGCGACGGCAAGACGGAGACGCGCATCGAGCAGGCGGCGATCCTGGATGTATTTCTGGCTCCTTCGGTCGCTGTAGCAAAGGCACCGGCTGACACGGCGGCCGGCTCGCCCAAGGGAACGGTACGGGCCGTCTATCGCGATGGTTGGCGGATCAGTGGCACGCTCACCCGCATCGAGGATACACACCTCACGCTCAATTCCCCTGGTGTAAAAGAGCCCCTGCGTTTGCCGCTTGCTGGGCTGCGTTCCTTGATCGCCTTGAATTCTCCGGGCGGTACGGCGAGCATACCTGCGGTTGCCGGCAGAGCGGGCCGGATGGAGATGGAAGGTGTCCACCTGAACGGACGGCTCGTAAAGGGCACGGAGCAGCCGGACGGCAGTTGCCTGGTCTGGCATCCCGAGTTGGCCCTTAATGCCAGCCCGTTGCTTCCCGGCGAATCGGGACGGATCGTCTATCGCGACCCGCCGCAGCCAAAGCCAAGTGTTCCGGAAGGTCAACGTACCGTCATCATGCAGGGCGGAGCCCGGGTAATTCTG
>DATGIQ010000578.1:0-4235 GCA_035295665.1 Gemmataceae bacterium
GGAAGCGGCTGTGAAACGACTCGATAAATCCGTTCTCCCACGGGCCCCCAGGCGCCACCGGGATCGCCTCCGCCCCGGCCACCGGCAACCACTCCCGCAACGCCTCGCAGATGAACTCGGAACCGTTGTCGCTGCGCAGCCGCCGCGGCGCCCCCCGCCGCCCCACCACCCGCGCCAGGACCCGGCGGACGTCGGCCCCGGTCACCGCACCGGCGACATGCCAGGTCAAGCACTCCCGAGTATATTCGTCCACCAACGTCAGCCACTTGAGCGTTCCCCCGTCTGCGGTGCGGTCGGCGCTGAAGTCGTACGTCCAGACGTCGTTCTGGAACCGCGCCGGCTGATTCACGCAGCTGTTGGCACTCGACCCCGGTTTCGGGCCGAGTTTTCGGGCCTTGCGCACGCGGACCGGCCGGCGCAGGCCCAACTCGTTCCACAGCCGGCGTACCCGCTTGCGGTTCACCGACCACCCCCGCTTGACCAGGCGCGCGTGGAAGCGCCGGTAGCCGTAGCGCGGGTGCCGCCGCGCCAGCCGGCGGATCGCCCGGACCAGCGCCTGCTCGCCGGCACGCGGCTTGGCGCGGTAGCGTAGGGTCGAGCGCGCCCGGCCCAGGAGCTGGCTGGCCCGCCGCTGGGAGGCGGCGAAGTGCTCGCCGAGGTAGGCGGCCGCGGTCCGCTGCTGGGCGGCGGTCACCACTTTTTTTTGGCGATGTCCTGGAGCATCTGCTGATCGAGCATCCACTCGGCCACGAGCCGCTTGAGGCGGTCCACCGCGGCTTGCAGCGCGCGGACGCGGCGGGCGTCATCGACCTGGGCAGGGTCATGGCATTGGCGCCAGCGGTGGTAGGTGGCCTCGGCGATGCCGAACTTGCGGCAGATGTCCGCGACCGTCAGGCCCTTGGCCAGGTCGCGGTCGGCCTCGCGGAGGAGGCGTTGGATGTGGTCGCCGGTCCGTCGCTTGCGCATACGTCCCTCCTGGACTTATCCGATCCCTCGATAGGACTCTGACAACGACTGGACCAGTTTTTGGGGAGCAGGCCACCCGGCTTCCGGTTTCCCTGCTCCGCCAGTGGAAAGAAGACGCGGAATCCGAGGCGTTGAAGTTACTTGAGAATCCCAGCTATCGGAATCACCAGGAACATAAAGACCAGTTGCCGGCATTCCTCGTTGCAGCGCAGCGGCTTAGAAACCGCCTGAACGAAGACCCGCTGCCAATCCGGGATCATAATGCTTGGGTGGATCGCGTGAGCCAGCATCTAAAGGAACACTTTGGCAGCGCGCACGAAGTCAGGTTCAATGACTTCAGCGGAATGACCTTTTACGGGGACGGGTCGGAGCGCTCGAAGATGTCCCAGTCCCTCGATGGCCGGTCACGCCGGCTACACGAGTTCATCTCCGAACTGGGTGTTTGAGCCAGTTCGGTACCTCCCCCTGGCCCGACTCCAAAAACCCTTGCGCCCGGTAGGTCACATCGGGGTTCTCCTGGGCCAGCGGCCATACATCGGCCACAAACACTACGAGGTCGGCGCTGCTGAAGCCGATGACTCGCAGCCACAGCTTCTGCGTCCCAGCCTGTTGCGTCAAAGCAATGCGAGCCGGGCAACGTAACGGGCCGGCCGGCGGCCGGCCCTAACTACGGTTCCAGGGGCGGCGGCGCCGCCGAAGGTCGCTCAGCGGAAAGAGCGGGGCTACCGTTCGTCCTCTTCTTCCCCCATCTCTTTCTTCATGGCGGCATAGTCCCGATCAACCGGCTTGTCGAGCAGGTCGGTGAGGTACTGGGCCAAGGGAATATCCCGTTAAGCCGCCGGGAAACCACCACTGCCTTTCAGGCCCTTTGGGTTAACGTTCTCGGTTCTGCGTCGAGTCCTAACGGGCTCCATCCCACGTCGCCTCGTCTCCGGCGCCGCCTTTCTCGCAAAATCCTAATCAATGCAGACTATTCAATCCTGAAAAAATTTGCAGATTTGTCAAGGATTGGACTTGACAGGGGCTTCCCTGATGTGTTACGCTACCCTTTCTATCTTTGCGTCCGAATCCCCTGCAATGTCGCAGGCTTTACTCACCTTTGTCCGCTCGAGGGGGAGTATGGCTCTCCGGCGTATTCTCTGTGCGCTCTCATTGGCGCTGGTCAGCGGGACCTTTCCAGCTACCGCAGGATGGTCTCTTGCGGGCGAAGACGAGCGTTCGACCGATCGAACGTCCCACACCTCATCAACCCGCAAGGACCAATACGGTCAGCCGCTTCCCGACCTAGCTGTCGCCCGAGTGCGTCTTTCTCCTGATGTGGGCCGCGACCCGGATAACCGCGTCGCGTACTGGCATTCGCTGGCGATGTCACAGGATGGTAAGAGGCTAGCCTTCGGTCGATGGGGTGTCCTATACCTGTGGGACGTTCGGGGTCAACGGCAGATACGCCAGTGGCGGGGTGAACAGGGCGACTTTAAGTGTCTGGCATTTTCTCCTAACGGCAGGGCCCTTGCTTTTTCAGGGGCTGATGGATTCATATACTTTAGAAGTATCAATAATGATGATCCAGCCCGTCGGCTGCCTGAGCGTCCGTTTAACGGCATTGGGCCGATGGCCTTTTCGCCGGATGGAAAACTACTGGCGGCCGTGGGCGCGAAAGATCACGCGGTATTGATATTGGACGTGCCCGGTCTCCGGGAGGTGCGTCGCCTCACAATCCCGGGGGGTGGATCCCAGGTGGCCTTCTCGCCTGACGGCAAGGTCTTAGCCGTGGCGGGGTGGGGGCCAGCGGTCGTACATTTGTGGGACGTGGCCTCTGGAAAAAAGCTTCGGGAGGTCGGTGAAACCGGGCGTTACCCCGTTCCCTCTGTCGCGTTCGCCCCCGATTCTCGAACGCTCGCGGCCCCCGGGGCCAGCGGGCCTTTTCAGAACGAGGACGCGCCGACCATCTTTCTACGGGAGGCTACCACGGGGAGAGAACTGCGGCAGTTTCCTCGAGAGCAACTTCCACAGGAAAAACATTGGCGCTACGTGGAGTCTCTGGCCTTTTCCCCCGACGGCAGAACCTTGGCGTCCGCGGAAAATGAGTACGTCTTTCTGTGGGAAGCCGCCACTGGCAAGCAAATACTTTGCCTGACGGGTCACCACAACCGGGTCTTTTTCATCGGGTTCGCCCCGGACGGAAGGGTGTTGATCTCGGGAAGCGAAGACGGCACGGCTTTGGTTTGGGATTTTTCCTTGCTCGGAACCGGAGGCCCTCGGGTGGAGCAGTGGTCCCGCCAGGACTGGGAGCGTCTGTGGACCGACCTGGCAGGGGAGGATGCAGCCAAGGCGTATCGGGCTCTCTGGACCTTGGTCGGTACCCCCAAGCAATCGCTGCCATTATTTCGGACACACCTGAAGCCGGTTCCCCCGGCTGATGCCCGGCACCTCCACCGACTAATTGAAGGGCTCGACAACGATGAATTTGACGTCCGCGAAAATTCAGCGCGCGCTCTTGAGGAGCTAGGCGAGAAGGCCCGCGGGGCACTGCTGCGGGCGCGGGACGGCCAGGCTTCTCCCGAGGTCCGCAAGCGGGTCGAAGCGCTGCTGGAGAAACTAGACGGTACGGGGGCCTCCGCCGACACGCGAGTTGGCCGGCGAGCGGTGCAGGCGCTGGAGCAAATGGGAGGGCGGGATGCGCGCCGGCTGTTACAGGACCTAGCGAGGGGCGCTCCGGGTGCCCGGTTGACGACCGAGGCGCAGGAGGCGTTAAACCGCCTGGCCAAACGGGATCCCGACGTTGCCCCGTGAGTGGCTTATCTGCATAAAGGCCGGCACAATATATCGGACGCAGTGGAGAGGCAGATCGACTTGGTTCTTTTCTACCCACGGTCCCTTGATGAAAGGAGCAGTAACATGTGGTCCCCATTATCACGCGGCGCGAAACCGCAACGGCGGGGGCGTAGTCGGTCCAGGAGCCAGAGACCGTCCCGCAGAATCCAATGCCCCAGGGTCGTCCTATGGGTTGAATCCCTCGAAGATCGTATCGAGCCGGCTCCATTTACGCCGACAGGGGTGTTGGGAAGTCTCGTGCCCGTCTCAACGGTCGCGTTCGACACGACGGCGGGCCAGTATCAGATAGACAACGGGCCCTGGCTTTCGGGGGGTGTCTTGAGCCCCGACCCGAGCCAAACCACCATGCTCTTCGACTTCACGACGATTACCCTAAACTCGACGGTGACGGTTACTGCTTCCGGGGCCAACGCCTTAGGCCTGATGGCCACGGG
>DATGIQ010000579.1:0-2218 GCA_035295665.1 Gemmataceae bacterium
TCGCCGAGCTGATCGCAGCGCAGAGACGTACCTCGGCGAGCGGGGTCGCGTCAGCGCCCCGAGATGGGCAGGCACTCGGGGCGATGACGCAAGACCGCTCGCCGGACGCTGTGACCCAACCGATTGTACACGCTACCACGCAAGCGCTGTCGCGCGATGCGGCCCACTATCGCCGTATCGCCGAGTGGGGCATCCAGGCGGCGGAGGCATTGGAGCACGCGCACAGCCTGGCCATCATTCACCGCGACATCAAGCCGGCCAACCTGATGATCGACAGCGCGGGGAGCCTGTGGGTTACCGACTTCGGCCTGTCGCGGACGGCGGCCGACAGCGGCTTGACGATGACCGGCGATGTAGTCGGCACGCTGCGTTACATGAGTCCGGAGCAAGCGTTGGCCAAGCACGGCCTGGTGGACCACCGCACCGATATCTACGCCCTGGGAGCAACGCTCTACGAACTGCTGACCCTGCGGCCGACGGTCGATGGAATCGATCGCGAAGAAATCCTGCGCAAGATCGCCTTCGAGGAACCGGCCCGACCCCGGTCTTATGATCGCGCCATCCCGGCAGACCTGGAAAGCATTGTCCTTAAGGCACTGGCCAAGGAGCCGGCCGATCGTTACAGCACCGCCCAGGAACTGGCCGACGAGCTGCGAAACTACATCCAGAATAAACCGCTCCAGCGGACGCGGCCGGTTCGATGGATCGAGCGGATCTGGCGCTGGTGCCGGCGAAAACCCTTCCTGGCTATTCTGATAGCCCTGTCGGCAGGTCTGGCCCTTGCCTTCGTCGTCGGCCTGATGGTGAGTGTCTGGCTGATTACCGGACAGCGGGATGAAATCCGCGACCAATACAAGCAAACCCTGGAGCGTGAGCGCGACCTGCGCATCCACCTTTACGCCGGCGACATGAAGCTGGCGTGGCAAGCCTGGCTCCAAGGAGATCTCTCTCGCGTCCACGAGCTGTTGAAGCGCCATCAACCGCAGCCGGACGAGGAGGATTTGCGCACCTTCGTCTGGTATTACTTGCAGAAGGTAACTCGCGGCATCCCCGTGGCTCGCTCACTGGACGGCCATCAGGGCGATGTCTATTACCTCGCCTACTCGCCCGATGGCCAAACGCTGGCAACCGCCGGCAAGGACGGCACGACCCGGCTGTGGGATCCCACCACCGGCCAGCAGCGCCTCGTCCTGCACGGCGATGGCACGGAAGTCAATGCCGTGGCGTTTTCTCCGGACGGCCGAACGCTGGCAACGGCGAGCGACTCCGGCCAGGTACACCTCTGGGACTGCGCGGCGGGGCGCGAGCAAGGGACATTCCGCTTGCATCAGAGAGAAGTAGCAACGGTCGCGTTCAGCCCCGATGGTAAGACCCTGGCATCCGGCGGCGAGGACCAGATCGTCCGGCTGTGGGACCGTACTTCCTTGAAGGAGAAGGCCGTGCTGACTTCCTATGGGGGCCGTATCGAAGCTCTGGCGTTCTCTCCGGATGGCAAAAACCTTAGCTTCAGCGCCGCGGAACCAAAAGAACCAGGATCTTCCCCTGGCGACATCGGGCGTGTGCATCATTGGAACTTGGCCATCCTTCAGCTGCGCGGAGGGTTCTCCGACGGCGGGAGAATTTATGCAATGGTCTACAGCCATGATGGCCGCATGATTGCTTTTGGTGGCGACAGATCGCTCTTGCACCTCTGCGATCCGCTCACTTTCCGTCTGCAACAGACCTGGCATGGGCACATGAATACTATTCAATCCGTGGCTTTCTCGCCGGACGACCGGATGCTGGCCTCGGCGGGCGATGATGGCGTGCGCGTGTGGGATGTTGCTTCCAGGTCCCTGCGGCAAGTGATTCCGACTTTCGGGGAGCGCATCTGGTGCGTGGCGTTTTCTCCGGATGGCCGGACCCTGGCCACGTGTGGTAGAAACGGTGCCGTTCGACTCTATGATCTTGGTACTGCTCGGCACCACAAAGCATACCCAACGCTGCCGCGCGGTTTCTGGGGCAGTGTGACAACCGTTTCGCCGGATGGACGGACTGCGGCGGCTCAATACGGAAAAGATTATTCCATTCGGACCTGGAAAGTAGCCACGGGGGAACTCGGCCCGGCATGTGTCGGACACCGGGATTACATCATGGGCCTCTGGTTTAGTACGGATGGTAAATCGTTCCTCACGACGAGCCGGGACAAGACGGCTCGGTTGTGGGACCTGGCCACGGG
>DATGIQ010000580.1:0-15085 GCA_035295665.1 Gemmataceae bacterium
AGCCGCCAACCAACGTCTCAGGGTAGGATAGCCTTTCATCGCACTATTCCTCATCATTCAGCAGCGGATTCCAGACCCGCCGCCAAACTCATTTCTTGTTGGGGGTCACGCTCACATTTGCATAGTAAACCTCGGCTCCCGGTTCGTTGCCCACAATCCCGGTGGCGTAGCCATACAGGCCGGGACTCCCTTCGCGATTGGGGACCGGGTCTTCGAGTTCAATGGTCCACACGGCGGGCTCCGGCTCGCCGCGCGGCCAGGCTTTGCCACGAACCAAGGCGCTGTTCCCGTGCACATCGACCGTCAGTTTCAGGGTGTACCATACGCCGGGCTTCCAGGTCCAGCTGATCGTCTTGTCCACCCGGGGCAGCGCGTCCCACGAAAGGAGGCGGAGCTGCTGTTTGTTGCCGTCCAGCACCAAGGTGTACCGGTTCGCTAACACGCCCATGTCGGGCATGTCTTCCCCCTTCTTGCTCCCTTGCATGTCGGCCTGAACCGTGTAATCGGTCATCGTGGGCTTGCCAATGTATGCATGGGCGCGGGAAACCAGGGGACTGGCGATGTTCGCCAGTTTGACGAGCACCTGGGCACCGTTCTTCGTCTGCACGGCAAACTTGCCTTGCGTGTTTACCCAGCCGCCGGGTGTGCGGCCTTCCGGGATGCGCCCAAAGTCCGGATGGTACGGCAAGGTCGGGACGACGCGCACTCTGGCTTGGCCCGTCAATCCCTGGGCCTTGGCCACGACCATGCCGAACTGTCCCGGCGGAGCTTTCGCTACCGTGAGCTTTCCGGCCGGACTGATCTCGCCTTGCAGCGGCGGAGGGGTAGCCGGCTTGGCGCCCGGCGGCGGCGTCACACCTGCTGGCGGCAATGGGCCGGCCAGGGACCACTCGGCCTGCACGTCGCGGAGAAAGCGGCCATGATCATCAAACGCCCGCACCAGGAACTGCATACTCTGCCCCGGTTCGAGCACCACGTCCGCCGGCAGGACCTGAAGGTGAGCCGGCTTGGCATTGGGGTTCGCTGGCTCCTCTGTGACCGGTTGCGGGGAAGCGGAGGCGGGAACGGGCTGCTCCTTCTTGCCAATGCAATAGGTCTCCCGACTCGTCGAAAAGTAGATCCGGCCATTGGCCACGGCTGGGCTGCCATTCACCTCGATCTCGGCGGTGTCGCCAGCCGGTCCACGGAAAAACTGGGCGTACAATCGCTCGCACTTGTCCGGACCGGGCTTGAGGATGTGGAAGCGGGATTGGACTTCGCCGACGTAGATTTTGCCGTCGGCCCAGACGGGCGAGCCCATGCAATTGCGGCCATAGGTGAAAGGAGTCTTCCAGAGCGGCTTGCCGGTGGCGGCGTCCAAACAATAGAGCCGCGCCACTTCATCGCAGACATAGAGCCGCCCCTCATGGAGAATCGGAGAGGCATATTTGACCTTGATGCCGTCCCGTTGCCAGATCAGCTCCGGTTTGCCGTCTTTTACCTTGGAGCCATCGAGGCAAATGACCCGCCCTTGCTTGTTGCTGTCGGGGCTCTCGTCGCCGTGGGCGATGTAAATCCGGTTGCCTTCGGCTACCGGCGAGCAATTGACCGCGCCGCTGCCGAAGAAGTAACTCCACACTTTCTCACCGGTTCGGACCTTGAAGGCGTGAACGCCGCCGTCGCCGCCGCCACTGATCAACAAGCGTTGGCCGCCGATGACCGTCACGATCGGCGTGGAGTAGTACGTATCCTTCGGCCGGGCCTCCGTCGATGCCCACCACACAGGTACGCCGGTCCGTTTGTTGAAGGCCACGAAGCGGTTCCCCCCTCGGGCCTGTTCGCCCCAGCTGGCATTGAGCATGCCGACAATCACCAGCTCGCCGTCGACCACGGGGCTGACGACCCGGCCGCCGTAGCCGCTGATCCGGCCATATTCCTCCGTGAGCGAATGCGACCAGAGCACTTTGCCATCGCGAGTGAAGCAGAACAGCAGGCCTTGCACACCGTGGGCGTAGACATTGCCGGTTTCGGGATCGGCCACGAGGTTCGTCCAGCCTACCCGATCGCTGACAATGTCGGTCAGGAAGACATTGAACTTGTATTCCCATTCGACTTTGCCGCTGTTGGCGTCGAAACACATCACCCGTTCTTGTTCGGTCAAGCCCTCGCCGGCGTCGTTGATCAAGTAGACCCGGCCGTTCTGCACAATGGGCGTGGACCGGCTGCCGTAGGGCGCTTTCCAGATCAGGTTGTTATTGGCCGCCTTCGGATCGGTCGACCACCGATCGGGCAGGTTCTTTTCGAGGGAGACACCCTTTTGTTCGGGGCCGCGCCATTGGTACCAGTCGGTCGCATGAACGGGACCGGTCACGCAGAAGCAGGCGGCCAACCAGAGAGGAAGAAACGGTTTCATAAGTGCATCCATCCAACCATCGAACCCTGTTCAATCGCTAATTTCCCATTCCCTTCGACACGATTCGCCGTGCTTTCATTTCGAAGCGGGGCAGGCTGCCGGCCGGGACAGCGGTCACTTCGGCCCGGAACAACAGCTCATCGCGGATCGCCCGGCTGATCCGTTCGGCCAAGCCATTCGCCGAAGCCGACGGAAGCGGCTCGACCGCGATACGGAGCACCGGCAACGACTCTTTCTGATCCACCTCGACACGGTATTCCGCCACGTCTTCAAAACGGCGGATCACCGCTTCCAGAGCGCTCGGATACAGATTGTTGCCACGAAGATAGATCATATCATCGGTACGACCCAGGATTCCACCCTCCAGGCGGACCCAGCTTCGGCCACAGGGGCACGGCCGCGGATCGATCCGCACCAGATCCCCGGTGCGGTACCGCAAAAGCGGACTGCCCCAGCGGCCAAGGTTCGTGAGGACCATCTCGCCCATTTCTCCCGGCGGGAGCGGTTTGCCGGTCGCCGGCTCGATCACCTCGGCCCAGCACTCCGTCTCTAACAGATGTAGACCGGTGGGGTTCTCCGAACATTCGATCCCGAGCGAACCGATTTCGGTCATGCCGCTGTGGTCGAAGACCCGTGCCCCCCAAGTAGTCTCAATTTGCCGGCGCGTGGCCGGGATGCTTCCCCCAGGCTCGCCGGCAACGACGATCAGCCGAACCGGCGTCTGCGCCAGCTCAAGCCCTTCCTGCCGGGCCACTTCGGCAAGGCGCAGGGCATAGGTCGGCGTACAGAAAAGCACGCTCACCTGGTGTTCCAGGAGAAAATGCAGGCGTGCCACACTGCTGATTCCGCCCCCCGGCAGGCAGCAATAGCCATGCCGGGCTGCGGCATCGAACGCCGCCCAGAATCCCAGGAATGGCCCGAACGAAAACGGAAAAAACAGCCGGTCGTCCGGACGCAGCCCAATGATGCGGAAAATCTTCTCCCAGCAGCCCAGAATCCAGTTCCAGCTCTCCGGGGTATCCAGCCAGTAGAGCGGCCGGGAGTGGGTGCCGGAAGTTTGATGCAGCCGGCAGTACCGGCTCAATGGGTACGTGAGTCCCTGGCCATAGGGGGGATGGTTCGCTTGCTCCGCCAGGAGTTCGGCCTTGGTGGTGAACGGGACGCGCAGGAAATCGTCCGGGGCTGTCCATGCATCGGGACTCACTCCCGCTTGGGCAAACTTACGGGCATAAAATGGGTTGGCAGGCAAGATCTCGGCGAGCAGGCGACGCAGACGGTCCCACTGTAGCTGGGTCAGCGCCGAGCGTTCCAGATACTCCTCCGCGGGCCGGACCATTTCATTCTCCAAAGCCAAAGGCAAAAGGAAAAAAGCAAAAGGAAGAGGAGATCCGGATGCTCTCGTTTTCCTTTTGCTTTTTTCCTTTTGCCTTTGGCCTCACTGACCGGATGAGCTTGCTGGCCCTTTCAGGTCGTAGCAGAACAACAATTCTTGATCGCGCAAGTACAACCGGCCGCCGGCAATCACAGGGTGCGTCCAGATTTTGCCATTCGTTTTGCGCACCTGGGAATGCTGCGGGATCTCAAATCGGCCCCGCTGCTTCCAGCCGGCCGGTGAGGCATCGGCCAGGACCATGATCCCATCATCTTCGCTGTAGCAATAGAGTTGGCCATCCGCAACCGTGATGGAGCCCCGGCCCAGCGCTCGTTTTTCCGACCAGACCATAGTGCCGATCTTGAAGTTCTGGCAGATCCACCCCTTTCCTTCGGAGTAGCCGTAGAGATGTTCGCCGGCCAGCACCACCCCTCCCTGCTGATTGCTCATGACCTTGTTGGCATACACCTTCTCGGCCTTGAACTTCGATCCCGCGGGGGTGAGCTTGATCAGGTCGCAGCCAGCTCCGTAGCCAGCGGTAACATAAACCAACCCCTCGTGAAAGATTGGCGTGGGAATGACCACGTCGCCGTAGGCGGGTTTCTTCAAATACCGCCACAAGAGCGTCCCGTCTTTTGCGGCCACGCCAGACACGCCTTCGTTGGTTAGTTGCACATATTGCCGCACACCCCCAACTTCGATCACGATCGGGGACGAATACGATGCCAGATCGGTCAGCTCCTTGCTCCGCCACAGCACCTGGCCGGTCTTTTTGTCCAAGGCGGCCAAAGTTCCCTGTGGGCCGCCGGGAACGCAGATCAGGCGGTCGCCATCCACCAAAGGAGACCAGGTAAACCCCCAGCCCAGCTTGGGCGGGCCGCCGCCCACAGGGTTGACCTCGGCTCCTAAATCAGTGGGCAGGTCCTTCCGCCAGCGTTCTTTACCGGTAGCGGTTTCGACGCAGAGAAGTTGGCCCTGGCCCCCCAGGGCGTACAGCAGTTCGCCATCCACCGTCGGGGTCGCGCTGGGACCGGCATTCCAGTCATTCCCCTTCCAGGTGAACACAGGACCGATCTTTGTCGACCAGAGCTCTTGAACCGTCTTGGCCGAGGCACGCGGGGTGAGTTCCAGCGCGAGAACCACCTCGGCCCCTTCCCGTGCACCCATCAAGATGAGCCGATCGCCGACCACGGCGGGACCGGAGTAGCCCATTCCCGCGTTTGCGTACACCCACCGCAGCGGCGGTCCTTCTTTGGGCCAAGCCTTGAGCAAGCCGGTTTCCTGGGCCACGCCGTCCCGGTTCGGGCCGCGCCACTGGGGCCAATCGCCGGCCTGAATCGCCCAGGGCAAAAGCAGAACGCAGGTAGCCCCGGCCATCGCGAAACGGTGCTTCATGCGACACCTCAATCTCTGGAGATGTTCACTCCGCCCCAAGGGCATGGTCTTTCACATCAAAACAAAAGAGCAGTTCTTGATCGCGGAGGTAGAGTTGGCCATGGGCGATCACCGGATGGGTCCAAACTCGACCGCTCGGCCCACGCCGTGTCGATTCACGCGGGATCTTGAACCGGCCATCCTCTTTCCAGCCATCGGGAGAAGCATCGATCAGCACCAACGTCCCATCGGCTTCGCTATAGCAGTAAAGCCGGCCATCGGCATACGTAATCGATCCCTTGCCCAGCTTCCGTTTTTCTTCCCAGACATTCTTCCCCGTCTTGAATTCCTGGCAAACCCATCCTTTGCCATCGGAGTAGCCGTAAAGGTACTCACCCACCAGGACGACGCCGCCGTGATGGTTGACCATGTTCTTGTTGGCGTAAACTTTTTCCGCCTTGGTGCCCTTCGGGCCGTCCGGGATCAAGTGCAGCAGATCACAGCCGGCACCATAGCCCGAGCTCACGTAGACAAAGTCATGGTGGAAGATGGGGGTTGGGATGACTGCGGTTCGGAAGGCGGGCTCGAGATAGTGCCAAAGAAGCCGGCCATCGTCCGCGGCAACGCCGGCCACGCCCTTCATGGTCGTTTGGATGTACTGGCGAAGGCCCCCAACTTCGGCGGCAATCATGGACGCGTAGCCGGCCGGGTCGGTCAATTTCGCCGTCTGCCAGATCTTTTCGCCCGTCTTCTTGTTCAGGGCCGCGATCGTTCCCTGCGGACCGCCCGGCGTACACAGAACCTTCTCGCCGTCGATCAACGGCGACTCGGTGTAGCCCCAGTACGGTTGGCGGCCGCCCAGGTCCCTGGGTAAGCTTTGTTGCCAGCGGATTTTGCCGGTGGCAGTTTCGACACAGACCAGGTTGCCCTTGCCACCAATTGCGTACAGCAGATCGCCGTCTACCGTCGGGGTGCCGCGGGGCCCATCGCCATGGCCTTCCTGGTAGATCGGTCCAACCGCGGCCGACCAGACCTTCTTCGGAGTCCTGCTGCCGATGTCCAGGGCATAGACGTATTCGGTTTGATCCTCGGCCCCCATAGCGTACAAACGGTCACCGACGATGGCTGGACCCGAGTAACCAACGCCGGCCTCCGCATAGGTCCAAATCAACGGCGGGCCAGACTGGGGCCAGGTTTTGAGAAGCCCCGTTTCGGTCGACCGGTCGGTCCGATCCGGTCCGCGCCATTGTGGCCAGTCGGCAGCCAGCGTGGGCATGGTCGCCGCGCACACGGAGACAGTCAAGATGAGCAGCGTTCGCATCGTCGGTCTCTACCTCGCGGGTTCACCGAGTTCCAGCTGGACTCGAAGGGCAGCCGCCGCATTACGACGAGGCGGGGCTGGCAGGAGGGAAGCGGCATCGCAGCGTAAGCCGTACCAGCGATCGTCGTGGGTCCAGCAATCACGTATAGGCAGTATACGGCCGGGGGTAGGGGGTGCCAAGCGGCGGGTGGTGCGTGGCGGGTGACGGGAGAAGAGGTCGGTGCAATCCGTGCTCGATTCCCGCCTTCTTTTCCCACCACCGCCACCCGGCACCCAGATTCAGGGCCTCGATTCAACCTTGTCGAACACCAAGCAGTAATTCTCCTGAAGGATCTTGGGCTCGTCGGCCAATGAGAAGCCTACGGAAAGGATTTCCTTCGTAACCACGTCCTGTCCAGCGCGAACGTGGTTCAGAATCCACTCGGAGCTGACGCCGGGAATGCGCTTGAAGTCGACCACAACCATCCGGCCGCCGGGGCGCAGCGCTTTGTGGATCGAAGCCAGCGTCTTGAAAGGAAATTCGAAATGATGGTATGTATCGCACAGGAAAGCCAGGTCGATGCTGTTTTCGGGCAGTTCCACGGAGTCCGGCTTGCAAACGACGCCGGCAATGTTCTTGAGGCCCAGGTCTTTGCTCGTTTTCTGGATATGCTCGATGAACTTCGGAGAGATATCGACAGCAAATACTTTGCCTTTGTCGCCGACTTCTTTGGCAAATAGGCGCGTGAACAGCCCCGTCCCCGCGCCGATGTCTGCTATCGCCATGCCCGGTTTGATTTTGCAGGCGGCAACGATCTCTTTGCGCTTGGCAAAGACTTCCCGGCTCTCGATTTCGAACTTGCCGACGTACTCGTTGATGTCGGGATTCTCGAACGGCTTGTTGATGCCGGGGCGGACGCTCTTTTCCTGTGCCGGCGTTGCGAGCGCGGCCACTCCGGCGAGACTCAGAGCCAGCACGAATGGGAAAAGAGTTCGTTGATATGGGCTTCTCATGGTAATCCCCCAGATGGCTTTTGTGGTAGTGCAGGCCAATGTTTCCCTCACAGAGTGTTTTACTGGATGAGTCTGAGTTGGCTCCCGGAATCGTGAAGATTGGAAGAAAAATTGTGGAAAAAATCCGAAAAATTTGCTGGAGATTGGCTTGACGCCGTGGTAGACTCAGCCTCATACGTAGTGGACCCGTCCGGCCCAGGCCCCGGACGTCCCCAGTCGGTCGGCTGCGTTAGCCCCACTGATCCGTTGAGCCCGTCTGAATTGCTCCTTTCCGCCCGGATCTCGCTGCCACAACGGCCAAGGTATTGTTCCGATCGGCTCGCAAAAGCGCCTGAGAGGGAAATTCGATGCTCCCATTCTTCGCCGTCTCGTCAAGGTTGCGCCCCAAAGCGCCGTCCCGTCAAGGGAAGTCCTTCTGCACTCCATGGGTGGAAGTTCTGGAAGACAGGAATTTGCTCGCCGCTTGGACCACGGTCGCTCCCCTGCCCACGCCGCACGCCGATCTGGGGGGAGTACTCGGGTCCAATGGACTCGTTTATGCAATCGGCGGCTACAACAGCTTCACGGCACTCAACACTGTGCAGGCCTATAATCCGGGCACGAACCTCTGGACCTCTGTCCCCAGTCTGCACACGGCCCGCGGCGGCCTGGCTGCCGCGGCAGGTCTCGATGGACGCATTTATGCCATCAGCGGCGGTGACTCCACGATCATGCCGATGAATTCGGTGGAGGTTTATAAGCCGAGCGTAAATTCGTGGACGACGGTGGCCCCGATCCCTACTGGCCGTGTTTACCTCGCAGCCGCAACGGGCCCCGGCGGCATCATTTATGCCATCGGCGGCGCCAATAGCGCCGGCAAGGCAGTCACTACCGTCGAGGCCTACAACCCGCAAACCAATACTTGGGTCGCTCGGGCCTCCATGAACACGGCCCGTATTGGGCCCTCCGCCGCGGTGGGCAGTGATGGCCGAATTTACGTATTCGGCGGGGTTCCCGCGTTCAAGGCCTCGGCCGCCATTCCCACAGTGGAATCGTACAACCCACTCACGAACAAATGGACCTTTGTGGCCAATATGCTCACGGCCGTTGCTTATGCGGGGGCAACCCAGGGTCCGAATGGGCGTCTCTATGTCGTTGGTGGCGACACCGCGGACTTCTTCGCCAACAATACCAACGTTGTAGAGTCCTATAATCCGAACACGAACACCTGGCGTGCAGAAGTCTCTCTACCCACCGCTCGGGGCGATCTGGCAGCCGTATTGGGATACGATGGCCGCATTTATGCCTTCGGTGGAACCAATGGCACATCCGCTGCCGTCACGACCAACCAGGTGTACCAGGGGGCTTCCGGATTTGCTGCCTTTGCGGCAACGAAATTGCCTGCCAGTGCAACCAGTGCGGATGACTCTGGCACACCGGGCCCGGTCAGCCTCACCGTTTCCCAACTGCCGGGAATAACCATGCAGCCGGGGGCCCCCAACAGTGGAGCCAACGGCCCCAGCTCCGGGTCCGACGGAATCCAAAGCGTTCTTGCAGACGGCTCCCACGGGCCGTCCGCCGACCTGGCCGATGCCCTGTTCGCCAACATCATGGGCTAAGGCACGCTTCGGCGGGAGATGTCCGTCTTTCGTTCGGCGGCGGTTCGAAGAACTGCGCAGTGGCGCGGCCGCATGCGGTTCTCCGAACCGCCGCTACACCGTCCACAACAGCCGGCCAGTTCCTGCGCTCCTTTCCTATCCCGCTTCATTCCTTTTCCTGTCCACACTCGAACGCCCACCGAAAAGTGATGGCCAGGAGCGCTCGATCCGTGCATAATGGCAAACATCAACCGACCCATCCTGGACTCTGGAGAACCCCATGAGACGTACGGCTGCTTTTCGGCAGGTCTTTGGCTTCTGCCTTGCTGTCCTCCTCTGGCACAGCACCCAAGCCTCGGCGACCGAGGTGAACCGGCCGATCGAGCTGAGTGTCGATGCAACCGAGGCACCCCGCAAGCTGCTGCATGCACGCCTCGTGATCCCGGTTGCGCCGGGACCGCTGACACTGTTCTATCCCAAGTGGATCCCGGGCGAACATATGCCCAATGGTCCTATCAACGATCTCTCGGGCGTAAAAATCCAGGCTGCCGGCCGGCCGATTCCCTGGCAGCGCGATGACGTAGACCTGTACGCGTTCCACTGCACTGTCCCCAAGGGAATTGACACAATCGAGGTGAGCCTCGACTATCTGGGCACCGCGGCCAAGGAGGGGTATTCCGCCAGTGCCTCCATGACGGCCCGGCTCGCAGTCCTCAATTGGCACTTGGTCCTGCTCTATCCCAAGGGAACTCCGGTGCGCGAGCAGCGTGTTCGGGCGCGGCTGACGCTGCCCAAGGGCTGGAAGCTGGGCACGGCCTTGCCCGTCGAGTCCGCCAATGGAGCGACCACGCAATTCCAGACCGTGTCGCTGGAGACCCTGGCCGATTCGACAGTGTTGTGCGGCGCCTATCTGAAGGAAGTCCCGCTGGGCCCGACGGAGGGACCGCCTCATTACCTGGTCCTGGCCTGCGATAGCCCCGACGGCTTGGAATTGAGTGCCACCCTCAAGACGCACTACGAGCGGCTGGTGGCGGAGGCCGGAGCTCTCTTCGGTGCCCGGCATTACCGCTCTTACCGCTTTCTAGTAACCATGAGCGACCTCATCCGGCCAACCGGCATCGAGCACCATGAGTGCAGCGATGACCGTGTGCCCGAGCGTTTCTTGCTGGACGATACCTATCGCAAAATCTGGACGGCCTGGCTATTGCCACATGAGTATGTCCACTCGTGGAACGGCAAATTTCGCCGCCCCGAGGGCCTGACGACGCCCGATTTTCAGGAGCCCATGAGAACGCGGCTGCTGTGGGTCTACGAAGGGCTGACCGAGTACCTGGGTTTTGTCCTGGCCGGCCGCAGCGGGCTGTACACACCGGAGCTGTCGCGCGAGAACCTGGCCCTGATTGCCGACTGGGGTCGAAATCAGGTCGGCCGAACCTGGCGGCCCCTGGAAGACACCACCGCGGCGGCCCCGCACCTCTACGCCTCTCGGACGGATTGGTCCCATCGGCGTCGTGGCGTCGATTTCTACGATGAAGGGGCGCTGCTCTGGCTTGATGCCGATACCCTGATCCGCGAAAAGACCGGCGGCAAGAAAAGCCTGGACGATTTTTGCCGCGCGTTCCACGGTGGCCAGGATGGTCCCCCTGTGGTGAAGCCGTACACCTTCGGCGACCTGGTCCAGGCCCTGAACCGGGTTGTCGAACATGACTGGAAGGGATTTCTCGAAAAACGCCTGACCGGGACGGACGCCGAGCCGCCGCTCGATGGCCTGACACGCGGCGGCTGGAAGCTCGTATATCGAGACCACGCCGGCGACTTGTTCAAAGCTCGAGATGGCGAGGAGAAGAGCGTCGATCTGACGGCCGCCATTGGCTTGTTGCTCAAGGATGACGGCACCGTGACCGATGTCGTGCCGGGCAAGGCGGCGGATCAGGCGGGCGTCGGTCCCGGAATGAAAATCATCGCGGTCAATGGCCGGCGCTGGTCAACCGACCGGATGCGGCACGCTGTCGCCGCAACTCAGAAGGGGGACAAAGTGCACCTCCTGTTGGAGAATGGCGACTATTTTCAGACGGTTGCCCTCGACTATGCTGGCGGCGAGCGCTATCCCCACCTGGCGCGCGAATCGAGTAAGCCGGACCTACTGGCAGACATCTTTCGGCCCAAGACGACGGACCGCTGATGGGGTGCGGCAGCTTCGCGTGCGGATTCCAGAACCGTTCCACGCGATTGTGGACCGGCCAAGCTGAGCCTTATTCCCGTTCGCAGCTTGGACCGTTTCGGCAAACGATCCAGAAGCAATGCCGCTTGCGGGCATGGTGAGCGGTTTGCCACTTGGTGGATCGCATCGGGCCGGTGCGAACCTTGACAATCAAGTCGCACACCGTGAACCCCATTTCCTCCGCCATGCGCATAAAGTCGCAATGCGCCCAGCGGGAGCGGTGGCTGTTGACCATATCGGTAATTTTTGCCAGCAAGAGCCCGTTTGGCTTCAAGACCCGCTTCGCTTGCCGCAAAAACGGAGGATAGAGGTAGCTAAGCGTCCAGCCCTGCTCTTTGCCACACTCGACGGTAGCTCCGAAGTCCACGTCGAATCGCTTCACGCTTTTATCCCTGCCCTGGGGGCCAACATGCGGCGGATCGTATACGACCGTGCCAAATTTCTCGGAAGGAACTCCCTCCATGACACGATTATCCGCGAGGATCATCGGCTTGTAACGCGGATCAATATCCATGGACCAGACTTTCCGCGTCGAGCCTTTCCAGAAGCGTCCCGTGTTATAGGTGGCATCCAGAATTGGTTCCGGGTTGATGCTTGGATAGAAGGTCAGCATCGCTCCCAACAGTTCGCCATCGCTGCGCTCCCACACGCTGCTGAGCGGCGCATAATTGCCGTTCCGCAGAGGCTCTTTCGGCGACACGTTGCCCTGGCCGCGCTGTGGTCGAGCCCTACCCATCCTCGGCCTGCCGTTTCGAGTCAACATACTTGGATATTCCTACAGCTGGTGGCATAATTCGCTAGATGAATGATCTGTACCCGGAACAGGGCTTACGCTCAAGTTTAGTTGCGATGCACGAGCACAGGCCGGTGGCGTCATCCACCGCAAAGCCCGACTCACTCGCCAAGCCATGCCCAAGGCTTGGAACTTCCTTGCAGATGAGCGAATTCGCTTACCAGCGGGGCATTGCTTGCGAACCCCGGAGTCCCGTAGAATTCGTTGCGCACGCCCAAGCGGGCAATGAGCAATGCTGATGCCATGCGTATTATTCCAGTCCTAGACTTGAAAGCTGGTCATGTCGTTCGCGCCCAGGCGGGCCGCCGACAGGATTACCAACCAATTCGCAGCCGCCTGACGGATTCCTCTCAGCCTCAGGCGGTTGCAACCGCGCTCCGTGATCGTTTTGGCTTCACGGAACTCTATGTAGCCGATCTTGATGCGATTGCCGGTGCTCCACCCGCTTTGGCAACCTATCGTGCTCTTCGATCCCTTGGGTTCCGCGTCTGGATTGATGCCGGAGTGCGCGCAGTTGCATCCATCCAACCGCTGCTCGCAGCCGCCGTGGAGAAGATCGTCGTTGGCTTGGAAACGGTGGCCGGTCCGCAAGCATTGGCTGGCATTTATCACCGGGCTACCCCAGACAAGATTGTCCTCTCGCTAGATCTAAAGGAAGGGAGTCCGCTTGGCGACCTTGGCCACTGGCTGCACCCGGATGCCTGGTCGATTGCTACCGAGGCCATCGCCATTGGTGTGAGACAAATCATCGTTTTGGACTTGGCACAGGTCGGCGGCTATGGCGGCATCGGCACAGAGAATCTGTGTCAGCAACTGGCTTCGCAGTACCCGGAGGTGGCAATCGTGGCCGGCGGCGGCATTCGAGACCGTGCCGATTTGCAGCGGTTGGAAGCGTGCGGTATCCGGGCGGCGCTCGTGGCTTCGGCCTTGCATGATGGCCGGTTGCGGCCGGAAGACTTGGAACGATGGAAGGACCACGGAATGTAACCCACGCCTCAGTCGGAACGCCATTCATACGTCGCCGACTGCCCAATGCTCTCCTCTACCTCCACGCGCAAGACCTGCGGCGCAAACTGATGTTGCTGTCGCAAATCCGCGCGCAACCGTTCGCCGATGTACCGGGCCAAGAGTTCCGCTGTTGTGTTCTCCACCGGCAGCAGAACGCAATCCTCGCGCGGAAAGACCCATTCTCGGTCACGGTACTGTACGTGAACGCTGCGCAGCTTTTCAGACACGCTAATGTGGGGGTTCCGCGTCGGCAACAGCATCCGATGGTCCAGTTCGTCGGTAATCGCTTTGGTGCGCTGCTTCAGGGCGATGAAGTCGAAGACGTAGCAGTTGGGATCAAGCGGGCTCTCGATTTCGACCGCGGTGCGGTAATTGTGCCCGTGCAGCCGTTCACAGCGGTCTCCCTCGTAGCTGATGAAGTGCCCCGAGCAGAAGACCAGGTGGTCCTTGATGACGCGGACTTTGTAGGTTTCAGCCATGATCAGGATCGGCGGACCAGGGGTATTGCGGTGGTAACTCTATCGTACCGTTTCGCAGCAGAACGAACAAGCAAGCGGTGACGAGATCCGCGGTGGTCCCCGGATTGCGGCGATGGCCGTCGGCACGCAGCCAGCGGTCGAACTCGATCAAGGTCTGCCGACTTGCTTCTCCGCCGGGCCAACCGAGGGCCAACACGGACTGAGCTCGGCGGCTGGCCTCCTCGGCCGGGCCATGCTTCCGTGCAATCAAGCTGTCCGGATGAGACGCCAGGAGATCGAGCTGGCAGGCAATGATGGCCTTCTCCAGACAGCCCGTTTGCTCCAATCCCCGGCGAAGGGCGGGTACGCCTTCCTGGAACACTTCCAAGTAACCGTTGACGTATTGCTGGGCGATGAGATCGCGGTCGGCGGCCAAGGCCATCGCCTCACGTAAGGTTTTCGTCGGCTCCTCGTGAATATCTTGCTCGGCAACGCGCCCCATTCCACCGGCACCTGCCAGGCGAATGGCCTCATATGCCAGCCGGGCGTCGGCTAAGTCGAGCCGGTCGAGAATGCGAGGCAAACCGGCGCGCAGCTCCTGCGACGGCGGCACCGCGGCCAGCGGTGCTAGCAGGAGCACGATTCCTAGATTGGGGTTGGTCTTGGCCACGCAGCGGGTGGCTTTCACCGATTCCAGAATGCTCTTGCCGACGCCCCAAAGGGAAGCACCGTTCAAGATGGGAGCCACCGCGGCCGCACTGTTGAGCAAATCGAGGTAGGTCAGGTCGGCAAAATCGGCATAGCGATGGACATTGCCCGGCTTGCGGGCCGTCGCTTCCCAAATACAGGCCAATTGTGCACACAGACCAATGGAGAGCATGATGCCATCACCGAATCTGGCGGATCCAGGCCACATAGCTGAGCAACCGGGCCGCGATGTCTACCCCGGTCAGCGGGGCCAGGGCGCGCCAGCCGGGCACGGCGTTCACTTCCAGAATGTAGATCTCGCCCGCCGGTCCGGGCAGCAAATCGACCCCGGCCACCAAAGCGCCAACCGCCTCGGCGGCGCGCACGGCCAAGTCCGCTTGTTCGGCCGTGAGCTGAACTGGCTCGGCCGATCCTCCCTGGGCAACGTTGGTCCGCCATCCACCGTTCGCCCGCCGCCGCATGGCCGCGATGACTTCACCGCCGAGCACGAAAGCCCGCAGGTCCCAGCCGGGATGGGCAATGGTGCGTTGCAGATAGAGGATGCTTTGCGACCGCTCCAAGGTACGAAAGGTCCGCCAGGCGAGATCGGGATCGGTGATCCGCATCATGCCACGTCCCTCGGAACCGAAGAGCGGTTTGACAATGACATCGTGCCCTAAAGCAGAGAATGCTTCCATAGCGGCGTCCGCGTGCTGGCAAACGGAGGTGGGCGGGACCGGCAGACCGGCGGCGGCGAGGCGGGCCGTGGTGAGATACTTGTCCACGCAAATCTCGACCGCGCGCGGCGGGTTCAAAACGGCGATCCCCGTGTCATGAAGCCGATGGAGCACATCCATGCGAAAAATCACCTGCTCCAGCGAACCGGGCG
>DATGIQ010000581.1:0-3858 GCA_035295665.1 Gemmataceae bacterium
CGAGAGCGTTGGGAACGCCCTGGCAAAACAAAGAGAGGGTGACATGGGGATGTCAGTCACTAAATGATCG
The DNA here is from genome assembly GCA_035295665.1 of Gemmataceae bacterium. Taxonomy (GTDB): domain Bacteria; phylum Planctomycetota; class Planctomycetia; order Gemmatales; family Gemmataceae; genus DATGIQ01. The sequence continues at coordinate 71 of DATGIQ010000581.1, forward strand.
GGGAGGATCCTGCTGCACACAAGCCGGAAGCGCTCGTGAAGGATTGCCGCGCGCTTCCGGCTTGTGTGCGAGGGAACATGCTACCATGCACTGGCATCGACCGCTTCGCCGCCATCCCGGGTGACCAGGGCAGCCACGATGCGAATGTTGATTGTCTGGGCGATAAAGTGAACCGACCCGTCCCCGAACAGGAAATTGGCCCCGCCGGTGTGAAACGCATAGATCGCGCCGTTGCCGTTGGTGCCAAAGTACGGATCGGGATACGTCGTGCTGGCCTCGCCATTGGCGCAGTTGAGCGCGCATGGGCCGGGAGAACGGATACCATCTGCGGTCAAGCCGTTGAGCGTGATATCCGATGCCGGCCGAGACCAGCCGCCGCCATTGGTATAGGTCGTCGGAGGCGAGCCAATCGGTTGACCAAGCCGCCAAACCTGAGGCCGGCCGGCCGACTCCGTGACCGCAAGCGTGTTCGATAGGCCATCGGCGACATCGGCAAACGTGACCTTCATGTTCTTGGGCAGAAATCCTAACCCAGCCTTATCGGCAAGTCCCGCGGTAACCAGGCGGGGATCGACGCCATTGAGGGCCGCGTAATCTCCGGTCGCCACGATCGGGTTCCAGGGCGTCTCGGCCGGGTCGGCGTCCCGGCGCGAATGGTCGGCAACGGAAGGGCACTGGAACAACTTGAGCGGAATCGAGGTCACCGGAAGGTCGATGGGGGTCTGCCAACCGTACGTGAGATTGTACTCATCGTACAAATTGCCCTGCTCAATATAGGGTAACAGAAAGAGAACCCAACCCTGCCGGGCGGAAGTCACACTGTTGCTCGAAGGCCGATTGGACGTGGGCAGGCTTTGATGGGCATCGGAGAAACTGTGGATGGCCAGGCCGACCTGCTTCAGATTGTTCTGGCAGGCGAGCCGGTTGGCGGCCTCGCGGACCTTCTGCACCGCAGGAAGCAACAGTCCGACGAGCACGGCAATGATGGCGATCACCACCAAGAGCTCGATCAGGGTGAATCCGGATTGTCGGGAGCGCTGGAGATTTTTCATGACATACCTTTCTTTAGAATTTGGGATGGAAATCAGGAAAACCATTTCAGTCAACGCTTGATCTGCAAAGGGGGGAGGTCATTGGGCCCTTCCTGAATGCGAACGGCCAGATTCGAGGTATCGGGCTTGGCGTAGCGCGTGGGTAAGAGATTGACCGGCGGCCCCTTGTCCGATTCCTTCGGCGGCCGGTACTTTTCCACGGTGATTCGGTACTCGCCGGCAGGAGCACCATCGGCACTGTCATATGTGGAGAGCACGAATCGACCCGTCGCATCGGCATGAGCACGGGGGCGAACGTCGTCAGATCCGCGGCCGGCCCGCGGATGGAAAACCACAAAGGCGTAGGCGAGCGGCTTACCGTCCAGGAGCACCCGGCCGGAAACGGGAAACACCGGCTTCCGATCCGATTTGCCACAAGACAGACTCGTCAGGGCAAGCAGAGCGATAAGCAGCCCTCTCGGTGCGGAGCGTTTCGTCCACATCATGTCCTCCTGGCGGCTGTGTTCGAACCGCCTTGGTTAAGGAAAAGAATCCCCCATCCCGGCCAGGCAGCCGGCGGGACTTTCACGGGGGGCGAAATCGGATGGATGAGGAGTTGCCAGCCTGGAGATCAGGCCATCCGGCAGTGCGAAGGGCTACAACAACAGAAATGCGTGAAGGCAGGGATGGAGCAACGCCCCGTGGGAGCGATCTGCTCACCTGGATTGAGCAAACCAGGAATTCGAACACGATGTTTCACGGCAGAAGACTCCTTTCGTCCACGATCTCCGGTTCGTTCAAACAAAAACGCTCACCCAGGGTGTGCATCCGTCCAACAAAAAAGGCCCGGAAGTGATTGCTCCCGAGCCTTCAGGTTCGCGGTAATCGTCTTCTGTCAGCCGACGGAAAACCCAGTCGGACCGCAACTACCACTCGGGAAAAGATTTGCGATCATAGGACAACAGCAACAACGATTGTTCTCTATGTTGATCATGTTAGTGATTATCGGCTTCGGAAGGAAAATGTCCATAGCAGATTCCGTAGTTGCACGAAAAAGATCCTTCGCCCACCCATAATTGTGCGGACGCCGTCCTGGTCTTAAGATACATCCTGTGCGTTCCAACGAGGTTGCTGGGTGAGAGTTGCGCATGTCCGAAGCGATGCAGGTGTTAGCCCTGGGGCTGGAGTACCACCGAGCCGGCCAGTTCGCCCAGGCGGAGCAGATGTACCGGCGCGTCCTGGCGAGCGACTCGGACAACTGGGACGCCCTCTGCTACCTCGGCGGTGTTTACCTCGCTCAGAGCCAGCTGGATGAGGCCGTGGCGGTCCTCCAGCGGGCGTCGGAGCTTCGGCCGGAATCCGTCGAGCTGCGCAATGACCTCGGCGTGGTCTTCGCTCAGCAAGGAAAATTGGACCAGGCGGTGGCCTGTTTTCGGCAAGCGATCCAGTCCCGGCCCGATTATGCCGAGGCGTACAACAACCTCGGGATCGTCCTTTCTCAGCAGGGGAAACTGATTGAAGCCGTTCGCTCGTATCAACAAGCCCTGCGAATCAAAGCGGACTATGCCGAGGCCCATAGCAACAGGGGACTTGCCCTGGGATCGCTGGGACAACTACCCGAGGCGGTCGCCGCCCATCAGCAGGCGCTGGCCATCAAACCCGATTTTCTCAGCGCGTCCAACAACCTCCAGGCGGCCCTGGGGGCTCAGCAACGGCTGAACCAGAACATGGCCGAGTTCCGGATGAATCGCTGGTACATGCCGGACGAGCCCGATGCCTTCAACGAGCTGGGATTGGCGCTCAAGGAACAGGGGAGATGGACGGAGGCCATCGCCAGTTTTCAGGAAGCGCTCCGCCTTCGCCCGGACTTTGCCGAAGCCCACAACAACTTGGGCGTCACCTTCAAGGAGCGCGGGAACTGGGACGAGGCGGCCGCCAGTCTGCGCCAGGCTCTGGCACTGAATCCGGACTTTGCCGAAGCGCACAACAACCTGGGAACGATCCTGGAAAGCAAGGGAGACCTCGAAGCGGCCAGCACGTGTTATCAGCAGGCGCTGGGCAGGAAGCCGGACTTTGCCGAAGCCCACAACAACCTGGCGATCATCCTCAACAAGCGAGGGAATTACGCCGAAGCGTTGGTCCATTACCAGCGGGCCTTGACGCTCAAACCCGATTATCCCGACGCTCATCACAACCTGGGCACGCTCCTGGTCGATCAAGGAAAGCTTGACGAGGGAGTGGCCAGCTATGAGCGGGCCTTGCAGCTCAAGCCCGATTATGTCGAAGCCCACCTGGGCCGAGCGCAAGCCTGGCTGCAAATGGGGGACTGGGAGCGGGGCTGGCCGGAGTTCGAATGGCGGTGGCGGCGGCCATCGTTCCCTCCGCGGTCGTTTCCGCAACCCCTCTGGGATGGTGAGTCGTTGGCCGGGCGCACCATCCTGGTGCACGCGGAGCAGGGCCTGGGCGATACCCTCCACTTCATCCGCTATGCTCCCCTCGTGAAACGGTACGGTGGTTACGTGATCGTGGAGTGCCAACGCGAATTGCTGCCGCTCTTGGCGACCTGCACGGGAGTGGACCAATGGGTAGCGTTCGGTACGCCCTTACCTGATTTTGATGTCCATGCCCCGCTTCTGAGTCTGCCCCGGATCTTGCAAACCACCCTGGCGACCGTGCCGGCGGACATTCCGTATCTGTCTGCCGATCCCGAGCAGGTCGAGTATTGGCGGCAAGAAATGGGGTCCCGCGGAGGATTCA
>DATGIQ010000582.1:0-13125 GCA_035295665.1 Gemmataceae bacterium
TAGGCCCTGGCCACATCGTCCAGGCTTCCGTCCGAATGGCGTGCCCGCACGGCAAGGGGGAGGGCATCCCAGCGGGGATCGAGGCCCACGCACAAGGCATTCCCCTTGGCCCGGATAGAGGCCGTCAACCGGTCGGCGAAGTGCTCCATGTCACTTGCGGACAGTCAGGGCGATGGGCGGACTCGAATAACTGATCTTCACCACAAAGTTGATCGACACATGAGCCAGCACGCTGATGGGGACATCTTCAATCGCCTGGGCATTCGGTGCCGCCTTGAGCACAATATGTCCGGTGCTGCCGGTCCCCAGCAAGGTTTTGCTCTTCCCCTCGACCACAGTCACGCCGGGCGGTAAGGGGTTGCCATGCACACTCCCCAGATGCTGTAGCACGACATCGAGCGAAACCGTCTTTTGATAGTCGGGCCGACGCTGGATTGTGACATCCAGGCGAACTTCCTCCCCCGGCTTCAACGTGATGGACTTGGGTGTCACATCTACCTTCAGGATATCCGACGAATCCGTAACGGCCACGGTTTGCATCTTGACATCGAAACGTCCGCGCCCGCCTCCCGGAAGGTAAATCTCCTCGTTGGGCATCGCCGTGCGCACCAGCGGCGCCTCCTCCCCGCCCGGCGGCACGATCGCTGTGCCTACCACCTGCACATTTACGGCTTCACGCGGAGCATCCGCGGCGGCCGTCAGGACGAGCAGACCTTGGTTCATGGCCGGCGGGATGGTCAGCGGGTTCACCGTGACGCCCTTGGGCAGGTTCTTCACTTCGACCCGAACCGGACGAGTAAATCCGTTGCTGCGCGTCACATGGACATACCAGGCTGTGCTGGAGCCCGGGCCGATCATCGCCTTGTCGGGATCGCACCGCAACGAGAATTCCGGCCGTGCCCAGTCCGCCTCGATGTAGTAGATGGCGGTCTCGCCGCCTTTGCTGTTTAGATCGCGAATCCGAAGGATGTAATCGCCATCGGCAGGTGGCGTGAACACCAGGGCGGCGTCTTTGCCGAAGGCGTCGTCGTTGTTGGCCAGCACGGCTCCCTTCGGCGTCAACACGTCCAGGACCGAGTCGAGGCTCGATTGCAGCGGGCTGCCAAATCGACGGGCCTTGACCTCGAAGCGGATGGCCTTTCCCTTGGTTGCATGGAAGAGGAAATGATCCAGGTCGCGCCGGGTGCCGATCCGGCCGTTGATGCCACACGGAATCGAGATCCGCGTTGCCTGCTCCAACGTATCATTGGGTTCCTGCTCAAGGACCTGCGGCAACGGGCTGGAGATAATGGCCACGGGGTTGCTTTTCACGCCGCCGACGTCCAAGGAGACCGAATGAATCCCGGGCTGAGAAGGAACTTGCAGCGCAATCCGGGATTGGGCAGCTTTCGCTGAACCGACCGGTTCCACCGATAACGTCTGCTCGGGATTGCCCGCCATGGGGAAAACGTGGGAAACATAGGGTCGATTCGTCGCCAACAGCGCATAAACCCAACGAGGATCGCCATCATATTTGGAGTCGCGGATTTGCAGGGTATAGTCCGCCGTTTCGGGTACCGTAAAGGTGAGGAGCGGATCTGCGAAATACGTATCATCATTGGCGGCCAGCTCCCGGCCACGGGAATCGAACAGCGTGAGCATTGGATCGGCGTGTTTCTGCAAATCATGAATCTTGTCTTCCAGCCGTGCACACAGGACTTCAAACGTCAGAATCTGTCCCGCCTCGGCGTGGAACTTGAAGTAGTCCACATCTTCCACCGCCTCGATCCGCCCGCACACTGCGCAGGGAAGCGTGATGGAATTGGCTTTTCCCGGCGTATTGTTGTCGCCGCTCTCAACAATAACTGGATCATCGACGACAACCAATTGGCCGATGCTGGAAATGCCGAGCCCGGAGGCCAATCGGAATTCGCGCACACCAAGCGATGCATCCGGATTGACGGTAAGTTTCAGCTTGACCGAGCGCGTTTGCGACTTTTGGCTTGATGAATTCTTGCGCGGCGTAGATGCCTGCGTGGTATTGGCTGGCGAAGACGGCACGATCTCGGCTGTGATGCCGCTGCCTTCGAACAGCGCCTTGTAGACGCCCTGGAAGTCCATCTGTCCGTCGACGCTAATCTCCGTGGTCTTGCCGCGCTGCACTGCCACCGGCGTGGTATGCGTGATCATCGGGTAGGAGATCTGGGCGGCAACGGGGACCGGACACAAGATTAGGAGGAGGCCCACGAAGCTGGGTAATTTGGTCGAAGCACGCATGATGAGATTCCCTATCCGCAAATCCGGTTGACCGGTCAGTTTCCAAAACTGGGCGCCGGCAGCGCCTCGCCGCGCGCGGCTTTCACCACCGACTCGGGCTGATCCAGTGTTTTCGATACTGGCTCCGCCCGAATCCCCTTGCCAGCGACGCGCCATTGCACCGAACTAGCTAATCCAGCACTGCTCGCCATGTAGCCTTCAGGCGTCAACGCCAGCCACTCCGAACGATCGTCTTCGGCGGGTATGGAAAGGAGCGTCAGCAATTGGCGGCCGGTTGCCGCATCCCAGAGGCGGACCAGCCCGTCAAACGTACCTGAGGCAATCAGCTTCCCGTCCGGGCGGATCGCCGTTGCATAGGCAATAGAGCCCGCCGCGATCGTACGCACCGATGCTCCCGTCGCGCCATCCCAGACGCGAATCGTCTTATCGGCCCCCGCGGACACTAGGCGTTTCCCATCCTTGCTGAAGCAGAGTTCGTGGACGGCGATGGCATGGCCATTTTGCAAGCGAATCCGTTGCCCCGTCTGTGCGTTCCACCAATAGATACCCGTGTCGAAGCCGGAGGAGACGACATTCTTTCCATCGGGACTGACCGCGACAGCGAGCACGTCTTGATCCATGCCGCTGAAGGTGAGGCGGCTCGTGCCCGTGTCCGTTTCCACGAGCTTGACGGAACGGTCCTTGCTGGCAGATACTAACCATTTGCCATCTGGGCTGAAAGCCACCGCGTAAACGAAATCCGAATGACCAGTGAGGATGCGCTCCGCTTTGTGGCTGGTGAGGTTCCAAATCCGCACCGTCTTATCGAACGACGCCGAAGCCAGGCGCTTGCCGTCCGGATGAAACGCGACCGAAAAAATGACATCATCATGGCCGCTTAGCGTCGCCCGGAGCTTACCATCGGCCAACGAGTACAGACGCAGATCTCCCTTGGCGGAAGGCTGTCCCCCCGCGACGGCAAGCATCTGACCGTCGGGGCTGAATCGCACATCGTTCACGGCACCGAGCACGTGGGTAAGGGTGTGCACCGGTTGAACCGTCGCCAGGTCCCAGATCGTCACCTGCCGATAGCTACCGGTGGCCAGGAGCTTGCCATCCGGGCTGAAGGCGACTGCCGTCACCGGCGCTAGCGGCCCTACCTTCAACGCCAGTTCCAGCTTGGCCGAATTGCTCGAGGCGACCAACCCCTTCGGAGGCACAGCCGTCGTCGGCAGGGTCACGTCCAGCTTGCGAGTTCGCTTGCTGGTTGCTGCGGCGACTACAGCCGGCCGATCCTCCGGATTCTGCCCTTCCTTCGCCCCGGTATTGATCCATTGCCGGAGAAGGGCGATGGCAGCAGGGTTCAACGGATTCGCGCCCAGGGGCATTCGCTGGTCCCCGTCTTCCGTGGTCACTCGCTGGACCAGGATGCTGGCCTCGCTCTTGCCCGGCTCGATGACGGCGTGCTTCGTCCCCTTACGGATCGCCGCGTAGCTATCCAGTGCGAGGCCGCCGGAGACATCGACATCCTTGAGGTTCTTTGTGCTGTGGCAGACCGTACAATTCTTCCGCAAAATGGGACGAATGTCCTGCCAGTAGGTCGGATCCGCCAAAGCTCGGCCAGTGGCAACGGATAACCAGGACATGGCCGCGGCGGCGCAAACAATCACGACGAAACGGGATCGAGGGCGGGTAGGAGCGTGCATGATCGATGCAATTTCCTTCATGTATTTCGGGGAGTTGGCCCGTCCGATACGAAGTTAATGATTGAACAGGAACTCGCGGGAGTTCAACAAGACCCAAAGCAGGTCTTGCAAGCCTTCTTTCGGCGCCGGGGCCTTTGCGATCCATGTTTGAGCCTCGGTCAACTCCTGAGCACTGGGCGGCCGGGACAGTGTGGCGAGATACAGATTCTCCACGATGGCCGGCACGGGGGTCTTGCTCTTGAGCTGCGTCTCGATGCGACCGGTGGCGGCGGTCAGCTTTTTATTCAACGCTTCGCCGTTCAGCAGGTGGAGAGCCTGGGCAATGTTCGGCTGGACCTTCCGTTCGCATTCGCAGGTGATTTGCCGGGGCGGCCGGCCGAAGACGTCCAGCATGAACGAGCGCACACTGGTATCCGGAAGCTGAATGGCGCGCGTGCCCAGGGGAAGCCCCTGGTATTTCTCGCGCGTCCCGGTGGCCCCGTCGATGGCGTCGGCCAGCTGCTCAGCCGTCAGTCGCTTTACGGTGTACCGGGCGAAGAACACGTTACCGGCATCATCGGCGTTGCCGGGGGTGATGGTCGAACTCAGTTGATAGCCCCGCGAGTTCATGATGGTTCGCATCAGGTGTTTGAGATCGAACCGGTTTGCGGTGAAATCCTGAGCCAGGCTGTCCAGCAATTCGGGATTGCTCGGCGGATTGGTCGCACGCAGATCATCCAGCGGCTCGACCAGACCGCGTCCCATGTAGTAGCCCCAAAACCGGTTGACCATATTGCGGGCAAAGAAGGGGTTGCTCGGAGCCGTCAGCCAGTCCGCGAGCTTCCGGCGGCGATCGAAGGGATCGTCCAGCACCGCTCCATCCAGTGGGTGCGGCTTGACGATGCCGCCTTTCCGCGGATGGTTCTGTTCACCACTCGAACGAAGATAGACCACGGTTTCTCGTCCGAAGATGCCAAATTCATCGCTCCGTTTCGTGCCGAGCCGCACGAAAAAGGCAGCCATGCCGTAGTAGTCCTCCTGACTCCATTTCTCGAACGGGTGGTGGTGACATTTGGCACACTGCATGCGTACTCCCAGGAAGAGCTGGGAGGTCGTTTCGGCCCAGTCGGCGGCATTGTTGGCGGTGCGATAGAAGTTGGCCGGACCTTCGGTGTAGGTACTCCCCTCTGCCGTGATGATGTCACGCACAAATTCATCGACCGGTTTATTTTCGCGGAGGGCCGTGCGGATCCAGTTGTAAAAGCTCCACATTCCCTTTTCTTGCAGCTGGTCACGGTTAATGCGGAGCAGGTCGCCCCATTTGAGCGCCCAGAAATCGACGAATTCTGGCCGCTCCAGAACACGGTCGATGGCCCGGCGGCGCTTGTCGGGATCGCGATCGGCCAGGAAGGTCCGGATCTCGTCTGGAGTCGGGAGCGTACCGATCGCATCGAGGTGAATCCGGCGGAAGAATTCTTCGTCCGTGCACACTGGAGACGGCGACAGTCCCAGATCCCGCCATTTGGAACTGAGCTTGTCATCGATGAAATTGAACCGGGCCACGTCCGTGGTTCCCTGCCCAGGGTGGTAGGGTAACGTCACTTGGACCACGCCAGCCTGGCCGCCGAAGCGGATCATGATATGCCCTTCCCCGCGATCGTGGGTCGTGATCAGTCCTTCCGGCGTGACCCGGGCCACGGCTTCGTTGAGGGCATCATATCGGGCAAGGGAGGTGACATCTTCTATGCGGCCGTCGCTCCAGGTGGCGCGGACCGCAATCTGCTGTTGCTCGCCGGGGGCCATCACGCGCTTGGCCGGCCAAACTTCCAGGGCCGTCACCGTGGGTGCATTAGCCGGCGGTTCCGGGGCTCCATCCTCGAGCCAGCGCCGCACCAAGTTGTACGCCGGCGAGTTGACCTTAAACCGTTCGCCGCCGCCGTGCTCCATGGTCAGGCTCGGTTTGAGCAGGAGAATGCTCCGTTCGGGATCGGAGAGTACGACGCGCCGGCCCTCGGCACTTTGGACAATCTGGGTGTAGTCGAAGGCGGGATCAAAGCCGAGCAGGCTCAGGCGGAAGCCGTTTTTGCCGTGTTGGCTGCCATGACAAGCCCCCTGGTTACAGCCAAGCTTGGTCAAGGTCGGGACGATTTCCCGAGCGAACTCCACGGGCATTTCGGCCTTGGCTCGCTCGACCTCGACAGGAACGGCGACCGTTCTCCCGCCGGCTTGCACCGTGACGGTAGTTGGCCCATCGCTCACGGGACGAACCACGCCGGCTTCCACAAGAGCTACCTTCGGAGACTGCGTGGTGAAAATCGCCTGTCGGGTCAAGTCCCATCGCTGGCCGTCCGCGTATTCGCCGAGAACGATGAGCTGCTGGCGATCCCGAGGCCCATCGAGCCGGACATGCTGCGGAAAGATCACAAGTCCTCGCAACGGGGCTTGCGGTGGCTGGGCCGCCGGTTCGGTCGCGGTAAGATTGCCCGGGCCAATCCACTCGATCATCACGGCAAGCAGCACGAAACGCAAATTCGTAGAAGGGAGCATGATCGTTTTTCCTTCGAATCGGCGGGCCGGCGCGAAGGCCGGTGCAATTGTGGTGAGCAAAGGGCCGGCGCGGCAGCAGCCCAGGTGGGAAAGAGCCCGCCCTTTCTTCTACCCGTTATGTTGCTCAAAACGGGGCGCATTGTCAAGCAGCAGATCGTGAAACATGACGGCGGGCCACCCATTACGCGTGTCCGAGTCCCCAGGCACTTGGCGGTGTTACAAGCTGCGGATATCTTTTCTCTGGCTCAACCGAACTCAGCAGTAGGTTTCGCCCGTTTCCATTCATCAAGAGGGGGTCCATGATGCGGCGAGCGGAAATGCGATGGATGATCGCACTGAGCGCGATGCTCATCGGCGGATCGGTGGGTGCCGGGGCCGATGAGAAGGCCAAGGTCGATCCGACGGGAACCTGGAAATGGAGCTTCATGACCCAGGATGGTCAGACACGAGAGACGACCCTGAAACTGAAGTTCAAGGACAACAAGCTGACCGGGAACATTACGGGACGCGACAATCGCGAGGTGGAGATCAAGGACGGCAAGGTGAAAGGCGACGAGGTCTCCTTCCAGGTGACGCGCGAGTTCAACGGCCAAGAATTCACGATCAAGTACAAAGGGAAGCTGGAGAAGGACACCATCAAGGGAAAAACCGAAATTGACATCAATGGCGAAAAGCGCGAACGGGATTGGGAGGCCAAGCGCCAAAAGGACGAGAAAGGGAAGTAACGGAAATGTCTCGGTTCGGCCAAACGGCCGACGGGGCCGCGGTTCCTGGAATGTCCGTGAAGCCGCTTTCGAGTTTTTCACCACTCAGAAAGGATCCACACCATGTTGCACAAGACACGCTTTGCCGGCATGCTCGTGCTGGGGGTCGCCTTGTTGTCGGCCTCGGCCCGAGCGGGTGACTTGAGCGCCAACTTGAAGAAGGGTACGCCCGATCTGAAATCTGCCCAAGCACTGGCTTTTGGTCCAGAGGGAATTCTGTTCGTCGGCGATCCCCAAGGGGCCGCCGTGTTTGCGATCGCTACGGGCGACCAGAAACCCGCTGCATCCTCAGGCCCTTTGAAAGTCGAAGGGCTCGATGAGAAGGTCGCTGCGATGCTCGGAACCAATACCAAAGGGATCCGGTTCACCGATTTGGCCGTAAACCCAGCTTCAGGCAATGCCTATCTGTCGGTGATGCGGGGTTCCGGGCCCGATGCGAATCCGGTCCTGATCCGGGTCGAGCATAGCGGCCGAATTGCCGAGTTCCCCTTGAAGGACGTACCGTTTGCCAAGGTAACTCTGCCCAACCCGGGAAAGAACCGCGCCCAGGCCATCACCAAGCTGGCCTTCGTCAAGGACCGCGTGATTGTCGCCGGGTTGTCGAATGAAGAGTGGGCATCCAACCTGCGCTCCATTCCGTTCCCCTTCACGGATGCGGATAAGGGAGCCAGCGTGCAGATTTATCATGGTTCTCACGGCCGATTCGAGACCAACGCCCCGGTGCGCACGTTCGTGGCTTACGACATCGACGGTGAGCCAAATATTTTGGCCGCCTATACCTGCACGCCGCTAGTGAGAATCCCCGTTTCGCAGCTGAAGCCGGGCGAGCGCGTCAAGGGGACTACGATTGCCGAACTGGGCAATCGCAATAACCCCCTGGACATGATCGTCTACCAAAAGGATGGCAAGGATTTTATCCTGCTGGCCAACAGTAGCCGTGGCGTGATGAAAATCACGACGGATAATATCGACAAGGCCAGCGGAATTGCCGCGCCAGTGAAGGATAAGGCCGGCCTCGGCTACGAGACGCTGGCCGGTTTGCAGGGAGTTGAACAGCTGGATCGCCTGGATAAGGGCCATGCCCTGCTGCTGGTGCGGACGCCCAGCGGAGTGAATTTGGATACGATTGCCCTGCCGTGATTCAGCCTTGCCGAGCTCGGCTCTTCCAGGAAGCCGGGCTCGGCATTTGTTGACCATTCATTCTGGAAGCAGGGCCAAGCAACCGTGGATTCGCACCGACTTGTTCGACTCATCGTGGTCCCCATTCTCCTCTGTGGAGGAGCTACGGGTGTAGCCGATTCTGAGTCTGCTGCCCGGCCGGCCATTCGATGGAATGCCGCCAGGGGTTCGGTCGACGTGATCGGACTCGGAGCAACCGATCTGGCGAAACTGACGCTGGCTCGCCTGGATCAGGATCAATGGCAAACGGTGTTTGCGGTTTACGTAGCCGGCGAGGATCAGAGAACGGACCGGCCCGCGGTTTTGGGCGCCTACCGTGTTGAGGAGAATATCGTCCGCTTCGAGCCACGTTTTCCGCTGACGCCGGGCCTCAGCTACCGCGCAGTTTTTCATCCCAACAAAATCCCGGGAAGCAGCGGAACTAGCACAGAACCATTGGCCGCACGGATCGTGCTCGCCAAGCCGATGAAAGACCCGACCACCGTGGAGCAAGTCTATCCAAGCGGTGATCAGCTGCCCGAGAACCAGTTGCGCTTCTACATCCATTTCTCCGGGCCGATGCGCCAGGGCGAAGCTTTCCAGCATATCCACTTACTGAATTCCGCGGGGAAACCGATGGATCATCCGTTCCTCGAGTTGGATGAGGAACTATGGGATCCGCAAGGCAAGCGGTTTACGCTGCTTTTCCATCCGGGGCGCATCAAGAAAGGTCTGAAACCGCGTGAAGAGCTGGGACCGATCCTGGAGGCAGGAAAGCGATACACCCTGGTAATCGACCAAGAGTGGAGCGATGCCGACGGCAACCCCCTGAAGCGATCGGTTCGTAAATCCTTCCAGGCCGGCGCCGCCCTGGAACAGTCTCCTGATCCGAAGACGTGGAAATTGTCGCCACCGATTGCGGGAACTCGCGACCCGCTCGCGGTGCGTTTTCGCGGTCCCTTGGATCAGGCATTGCTGGAGCGGATGGTTTGGGTAACTGACCTTCAAGGCCACAAGGTAGCCGGCATCGCAACCGTGACCGACCACGAGACGCGCTGGCAATTCACGCCGCAGCGAGCCTGGCAGCCAGGCACGTATCACGTCGTAGCGGACACCCGCCTGGAGGACCCCGCCGGCAACAGCATCCGCCGCCCCTTCGAGGTCGATGTCTTTCATCCGATCGAGCACCACGTGCCGGTCGAAACGGTTCAGCTCCCGTTTTCCATACCAGCAAGTCCGCCCCGCTAGGGCTTGCTCACTCGACGAAACTGAACCACTCAAACCGAACCCCGCGGATCGACGTGCCGTCTTCCAAGAAGAGGTCGGCGACTTCAATAGGCATGTCCTCACCTTCCATGACATACGGCTTGAGCTGAGCACGGGCGCGGGTGCCGCGCCGGATGAGCATGCGCTCGAGCGGTTGATTGCGCGAGACTTCCAGATCCACCATGAACTCGACGGCAAATTCAATCGTGTGATACATGGCTACTTCTCCAGGGCGGCGTGACGGACGGGTTTATCGCGCCATCGCCGGGGTGCCTTCGGAATGCGGATTCTGTGTCGTGCATTTCCGAGCGCTTTTCCGTGCGCGTCGGCTGGACCCCGAACGAGCGATCCGAATGAGGAGGCGGCCATACCCTTCATGCGCATAAGGGAGAAAAGCGATCCAGTTATCCTTGGCGAACTGCGCGGCCTCCGCAACGGTCGTTTTCTGCTCGGACTTCCGGTTCGAATACCAAACGAAAGCCGCAAACTGCGCAGAAACTTTCCACGGATTCATCGCGTCCTCCTGATGCATGAGGGTAATCAAAATCCAATCGGCAGGTCGCAAAATAGGATTGAGTGGTGGAGCGGAAGACCGCTGTCACACCTGGTCAATCTTATCTTGCAAAAGAGAGAAGTGCAAACACAGTGCCAAAAGGAAAAATCACGTGATGTTAGGAACGAGCGAACACCATTGCGCTCCCTTCTGGGAACGCGAACCGCCGCTAAGGTAAACATTTGCACGAACCGCAGTACGGTTTTGCTTGGGGCTGATTCTGAAAACGGGTGGGTCATTCTGTACAGAGGAAGGCCTAAGTCCTTGTAACTTCTACTCTTTCCATGAAGTCGCAATTTGCGGGCGTGCCGGGGACCGGGAATCGCGCTCGCGAGCACTTGGTTTTAGGGCTTTCTTTATGGTCCTGTGCAAAATCGTACAAACACGGGGCTGGCTCTTGCAGGATGCTACAGATTGGGCCGCTTGGTTGGAGCCCTTCCATCTCACTTGCTAGTTCGCCAAATTCAGATTGCGGAGGATCTCGGTGCAGCTTGGGACACGATTGAGGCAATAAAAATGGATGCCCGGTACCCCGTAGTCCAAAAGTTGTCGGCAAATCTGGGTGCACACCTCAACACCCAATTGGCGCACCGATTCATCGTCGCCGGCAAACGACTCCAGCTGGCGGCACAGCGGAGACGACAATTTGGCTCCGCACAGTGAGGTGAATCGTTTGATCTGTTCCGTGTTCAGGAACGGAAGGATTCCGGGCACGATGGGCACCGTGATGCCGCGCCGATTCCGCAAGTAATCCTCGAAGGCGAGGAAGTCCTGGGCGTCGTAGAAGAGTTGCGTAATGACAAATTCCGCCCCGGCTTCGACCTTGGCGGCCGTGCGGTCCCAATCGAGTTGTTTGTTCGGACACTCGATGTGCCCCTCAGGATAGCCGGCAGCGCCCACGGCAAACGAGTTTTGACCTTTGACAAAGCGAATCAGGTCCACGGCATAGCGGAAGCCACCGGCAACCGGTTCAAACGAAGTCTGCCCGCGCGGCGGATCGCCACGCAATGCCAGGATGTTCTCGATGCCGAGGCCGTGCGCCTCATCAAGGACGGCCGCCAACATTTCACGGGTCGAACCGACGCAGGTCAAATGGGCCATGGACTCAATACCGAACTCCTGGCGGAGGCGGTGGACAATCCGTAAAGTGCGGTCACGCGTGCTGCCGCCAGCCCCGTACGTGACGGAGATGAAGGACGGCTCCAGACGTTTCAGGGCCGGCACCGTTTCGCCGAAGAGTGTCGCCTCTGCTTCATCTGTTTTCGGCGGAAAAAACTCAAACGAAACGGTGGGCTCGGGACGGGCGTATAGTTCAGGAATTCGCAAGCGCTCTGTCCTCCCAGCGGCCGCCCGGGCACGATGGCGGAAAAATCGTCCGATCTGTCAAAAAGTATACCGGATGATGGATGGATGGGAAACCAATTTTCGACATTGCCCAGCTGAGTTATCACGACGTGTTGGAATTGTGGCCGCGGAGGGCCGGAGCATCGCTACCATCGCGGTCATTTCGGTTTGCTGGTTAGCCGAAAGTCTCCCGCCACATCCTCTCGTGTTCCCGACCGACGCAGTTTCCGGGGGTAGACTTCGGCGCCGAGTGTAGTGTCCTGATTGTAGCGGGCCGGTATGGTTTCTTGGCCGCTGGCATTCTTCTTGGAAACATAGACACGGTAAAGCCCCGGCTGCGCCCCCGGATACTTTTCCCCTTCAACCATCAGCTGGACTCCACCACGCTCATCGCTGACCCCAGAAGCGGGACGGATGGATGTACCCATGAATTTCTCCGGCACGAAAGTCACGCTTGCCCCCTGCAACGGCTTGCCATCCAACTGCACGCGACACGCCACTGCCTTCAGCGCAACTTGGCTCTCTTGGTAGACTTGAATTCGGGCAGCAATCTCCTCAGCACTCAACCGTTGGTTGCCGTCGCTGTCCATCGTATCCAGATTGTTCTTGAGCGCGGGACACCGCTCTAACTCCTTGGCGTCCAGGAAACCATCGTGATTCGTGTCGTACTCGGCCAAGGCCTGCTTGGCGGATTCGTCCGGCGTATACGTTGGGAGCCTCAGATCCTCCCCACCGGCACAACCGGAGCAAAGCACGGCCAACAGGCACAAGAACACCACGGTTGATTGAGGTGAGGTCCGAGCATCCAGAGACTTCTTGCCTAGGAGGAAGGCTCGAAATAGCTGGAAATGAGTTGCAAGCTGTTGCATGGCGCAGCCCCCGGCTGCCTGAGTTGAGAAGACCAAGAATGCAAAGCCGGTATGAGCACGCGGAAAAAGGACTCGCGAATCCGAATCCTGCTCCGCCAGTGATCTGTCGTCCGAACAAGAATGATCAGCGGCCCGGTTAAGTCTGTGGGATCATTTCGCGGCGATTCTGCGAACCGCCGCGAAACCGACATCCTCAACCGGACCGCATTGGAGAATCCCTCGGAGCCGTGCGCTGGCCCTACCGTCGGTCGCCCGCGCGCTGGTGCACGGCGGGGTCTACATCATAACCGACGACCTCGACCCGGCCATCGGCGTAAAGCATATTGCAGCCACCGACGTGGGCGCTGCCAAAGCGTTTTGTGTCGCTGTAGAGCTTCTTGTCCTGAAGCGGCGGATGTACCGTGATGCGTTCAATGTCATTGTCCGCACCGATATACATGTGCTCATTGTCCGCAGCGTCCTGGCCGTCTTTGTAATGTTCCGGCTGAAGATATTTCTCACCGAGAAGATAAGTGTTGCTCGTGCCGTTGCCGATGTCGCCGATGCGGATCTGGCTCCGTTGGAAGATCGGGCCAACCCATTTCCGGGCATACACACCGGTGTAGCCAGCCCAGAATTTAGGGTCATCCCCTTGGGCCAGCGTGCTCGGACCGGCGCCGTTCTCGTTGTCGCCATCCGGTGGATCCAGCAGGGCGCCCGTCTTG
>DATGIQ010000583.1:0-8131 GCA_035295665.1 Gemmataceae bacterium
TACTTGTCTTGGCAGACTTGCACGGAATGTCGAAAGGGGTGGAATGGCAATCGGACAAAGTGATATCTCCTTGGCAAAGGTCACTGTGTTCACGGCCGGTGCGGTGCAGATGGACCGGCCATTTCATCCAGCTTGCACGGATCGGAACAGGCGTAGTGAGGGTTTTCCAAGGGATTAGAAATAACAGGCAAGTCCTTGCTATCAGAACACTTGGTGGGTGTAGCTCAGCCGGTTAGAGCGCCAGACTGTGGATATAAGAGAGTGTGAAACACCCGAGGATTTCCTGGGGTGTTTGCATTTGTGGGTGCCCTACATGCCCTTAATCGCGTCTGTGAGCGGGCGTAGTCGGGCGTAGTGGGAATATTCCCCGGCCGGAGGACCTTGCCCTTGCGAGTGCAGCGGAGCCGCCCCAGAGAGTGGCAAAGGGTCCCTCAAGCTCAGCAGCACGTTTGGAAAATCCAGAACGGGATTTCTGATCCTCTGCCGCGTGGTTGCGATTGCGGAAAACTATGGATAGCAAAATCGCAGGGCGTGGCTGGCATTGGCTTCGCACCGAAGCCGCATGCTGGTCGTATCCCACGGCATGGACGGATCCGCGCTGGCGCCCATCACCGGCTCGTGCAGAACCAGCCACGGTCGTCATGGTGGACGTAGGGGTAGGCGCGTCGATGATCGGCCCGAAGCTCGTCGATCAGACTGAGGCCTAGCGGCCCAGGGCGGCTCTCCCTGCGTGCCTGGCGGTCGTCATGCCTCGCTGCGTCGCTTTTTCTTGAGTTGTAGCTGTTCGGCCCCTTTTTCCCGCTTCGTAGTCGCCGTGCGCTTTGCTCGCGAGGCCTTGCTCGTCCGCACCGCGGCCTCGCAGTGCTCGACATACTTCCGCGCCGGCACGCGGCGGATGGCTTCTCCGATCACGTCGAGGGCCAGGTCCTCGGCCTTCTGGAAGCGCACGCACGACTTGCCCATGTCGAGCTTTTTGCCCGTTTGCGCCCACGCCTTGCGGAACCACTCGGCCAGCGCCTGGTCGCCGTAGACGCACATGAGATGCACGGCCAGGTGGTTCTTCTGCGCGGCTAGCGCCGCGAACAACAGCGGCTGCCGGGGATCGCAATGATAGCCCGCCGGGTAAACGCGGTGGGGCACGGAGTAGGCGATCATGCCGTACTGCATGCCCTCCTCATAGTCCTCGTCCAGGTTCGCCCGGATGACGCGCCGCACCGCCTCCACGGCGGCCCGCCGCTCGGCCGGCAATTCCGTCAGATATTGCGCCACGGAAGTCGCTTTGCTCTGCATGAGAAGGGGTCCTTTTGTAGGAATCGTTCAGCGTGCAAGGCTGGGCCGGGGTGTTAGCCCTGGGGCTTGACGAACCACGGCCGGGTGGTCGAGTCGGTCTTGAAAAACTGCAACAGCAGCCTGCCAACCTTGCGCTGGCCGGCCGGCGACTCGTGCATGTGATCGGTGGCCATGAAGTCTTCCAGCTCGAACGAGACCCCGTCGCCGCGCTGGATCGGGCCGTTCGACCAGAGGTAGGCGGACCAGCTCAGCCACGGCGCCCGCACGGGCCCTTTGGTGGCGTCATAATTCAAGGCCGGCTCACCGCTGAGCTGCTGCTCGATCAACCATTTCACCGCGAAACCGGTCTCGTAGGAAAAGGGCTCCGAGTTGCCGGGCGGCCCGCCCCCCGGGCGCTGCGCCCAGCCGCCGTAGGTGCGACTGGAGAAGTAGGCCAGCTTCACGTTGGGAAAGCGCTGCTGGACCAGGCGCACGATGTTCCCCAGCTGCGCTTGCAAGTCTTGCGTGAACTTGGGAAAGCCGGGGTCGGGCGGATTCGGGTTCGTCTCTTTGATCCAGACGACCTGCACTTGCTGCCGGGTCACGTTGCCGCCCCGGAGCTTTTTGTCCACGTCGTCCCAGTAGTCCGTGCCCTGGCGGCCGTCGTCCGGATTCTGGATCATGAACGCTGCCCGTCCGCCTTTATCGCCGTTGACGAGCACAAGCTTGGGGTTGAGATCGTTATCCTCCCTGGCCACGGCCATGAACCCGTTGAAGGCCTGCACCGTGTTGCTGAAGCCAATGCCGAGCAAGACGATCTTGCCGTCGGGGTTCGGCTTGCCGTCCGCATCCAGGGGCTGGACATGCCGGGCCAGTTCGATGCCTGCTGCTTCGTGACCGGCGGGGCGCGTGTTCTTGCCACCCGGGTACAGGCCACCCGGGAAGCCCTTGTATTCCTTGGTGCCCAGGTCGGTCAGGGGGATCAGGGCGGAGGTATCCTGCTGCTGGACCTTACCGGACTGGGCCGCCGGATGGCCGGTGGCGCCCTTCCTCAGCTGAATCGCCTTCAGCACCGGTTTGCCGGCGTCCCTTTCGACCGTGAGGGTGACTGCGGTACCTTCCTTGAGTTCCTTGGCCTTGAGCCCGTTGCGCAGTTCCTGTCCGGCAGCGTCCAAGATCCTGACCCCGGGCGGAACTCTCAAGGTTCGCGCTTGCTGACCGGCCTTAAAGACGATGATGCCCTGGTCCGAATCGACTTTCTGGATCGTGGCCACCACGTCGAAGGCCGGCGAGGCGCTGGTGCAGACCGCCAGCAGGGTCGCCGTGATGACGAAACGCAAACCGAGTTCGTCTGCTCGCTGGGGCAAGGACGGAGGCACCCCTTCCTTGCCCGGATGCATCTGTTCGCTCATGAGGCTATTCTCTTGATCCAAATCGATACGAATCGCTGACCCGGATGATAACACTCGGCCAACGCAGCCGCAACCAATGCGCTTCAAGGACAACGGGGCGTGAAGCCACGTGCCTTCCCCTGCCGCGGAGCCGGCATGGCCGATTGCTATTTCCGGAGTAGCCGTCAGCGCGTTCTCGCTCGAAGCGTGCACGCCGATTGACACTGCGACTGCCATTCCTTAATGTCCATTCCGGGAGGAAGTGCCGGTGTTGCATATCCCGGATCCGCTGACGCGGCGCGGAGCCTCACGCCGCGAATGGCTTCGGCTTGGCGGGCTCGGTCTGTTGGGACTGACCCTGCCTACGGTGCTGCGTGCCCAACCGACAACGAAGCGACCGAAGTCCGTCGTCCTCTTTATCCTCCACGGTGGCCCGAGCCAACTCGACATCTGGGACATGAAGCCCGCCGTTCCACCCGAGATTCGTGGCGAATTCAGACCGATCTCGACCTCCGTACCGGGCGTTCAAATTACGGAGCACCTGCCCCGACTGGCCAAGCTCGCTCATCGCTTCACGATTGTGCGGTCGATGACGCACACGTCGCTGTTCCACAACTCGGCAACGTACTACGTCACGACTGGCCAACCGCCGCTACGCGATCTCATTGCTTTCACGCCGACAGAGAATGATTTTCCGCATCTGGGTGCCCAAGTGGCGTACGGACTCAAAAAACAAGGCGACGTGCCGACTGCCGTTTCGCTGCCAGATCCCGTGAGCGACGGTCCGTATACCACGCCGGGACAGAACGGAGGCTTTCTCGGTGCCGCGTGCTCACCTTTCCAGGTTCGGGGAGATCCGAATGACCCGCATTTCTCCGTCGAGGGATTGGGCGCAGACTGCGAGCCGGAGCGCTTCCAGGCACGCAAGACGCTGTTGCAGCGGATAGACGAAACCCTGGGGCGGCTGGGCGATAGTCATGCATACGCGCAGATGGACCAGTTCCAGAAGCGAGCGTTGGCCCTCTTGACCTCCGACCGCGTCCGCCAGGCATTCGAGTTAAGCCGTGAATCGGCGGCGCTCCGAGAGAGCTACGGACGACACAAGTATGGCCAAAGTCTCCTCCTGGCTCGGAGGCTGATCGAAGCGGGCGTGCGGTTGGTGACGGTGTATTGGGGCGGCAAGGTCAACAACCCAAACCCGTTCTGGGATACGCATTTCAAGAATAACCCGCGTCTTAAGGAAGAACTGCTGCCGCCCTTTGATCAATGTTTCTCTGCGTTGCTAGAGGACCTCCACAGCCGCGGCCTGCTGCGGGACACGCTGGTCGTCTGCATGGGAGAGTTTGGCCGAACGCCGCGCTTCGGTCAGAATACCGGCAATGGCGTGGACAGCACGGGCCGGGATCATTGGTCCCAGTGTTACTCCCTGGTCCTTGCGGGAGGAGAAGTAGACGGAGGGAGGGTGTTGGGCCGTTCCGATCACATTGCCGCTTATCCCGCGGATAGCCCGTTTGTGCCGCAGGATCTGACCACCACGTTACTGCATCACGTGGGCGTAAATCCCGAACAGAGAATTCGTGACGGCTTCGGGAGATCGATGCCGCTTGGTATCGGAAGGTATTGCAGAGACTTTTTCGGCTAATGGTCAACCCGCCTCCAATACTTGCGTAAGTGCTCGGGGTCGGCATGCGGATGCGCGAGCGCGACGTAGCCGTTCGGCCTCACGAGCTGCATGCCCGCTGCTCCAGCAGATTGCACGACGTAGCTGGCTTATTTGCCATCCTCTGTGGCCTTCGCCTCCAGTTCTTTCAGCAGCTTCTGGAACTCGGGATGCGACCGCAGCGGATCGAGGTCGGTGTCGTTCTTCATGTGGGCGGCGTCCTTGTACCCGTTCTGCACTGCCTGCCGAAGCGTGGCGATGGCACGGTCGGCGTACTTCCGGTATTACGAGAGAATTCGCGATACTTCGGATTGCGCGGGTAGGTCTGAAGAACAGCTTGGTGGAGCGGCAGGGCCTCTTCCAGGAGTTGACGTGCCGGGCCCAATTCTTTGTTGTGGCGGAGAAGAATAGCCAAGGTGGCCATTGTAGCTGCCAGATCATTGCGATAATTCGGCACGGTGGGAAGTCTTGGACGAGCTGCGCTTGGACCTTCAAGGCATCGCGGTAGGCAGCTTCTGCCTGGTCGCGCTTGGCTAGCTGACGCAATAGGAAGTTGCCCAGACTGTTGTGGTTTCTGGCCAGCTCTAGGCGATATTGGGGTACGGTGGGGAACTCCTGGGCCAGTTGCATGCGGATCTTCAGAGCCTCGCGGAAGGCGGTCTCCGCATTGTCCCACTTGCCCAGGTCGTTTAGCGTTACGCCCAGGTTCTTGACGCGGAAGCACATACTGGAACCGAAGGGATGCCGAGACTGCGCTGCTACTGGAGGGAAATGGCGTTATGAACCCGTCGCCGGTGTAGCTCACGATCACCGCACCAGGGTAATCGGCGATAATTCGCCTGAAGAGGGTATCGTGGCATTGAAGGATATTGCTGTAAGCGATGTTCCCCAGCCTGGTCTTGAGAGCCACAGAGCCGACAAGGTCGGTAAACACCAGGACCATTTGGCGGCTCAGCACGGGTGTGGGGGTTGGTTGCATGGGTCGTACCCATCAGGTGCGCTGCTTCGGAGTGGCTTCAGGGCAACAGAAAGGATAAAGCAGGCCGAAGAGTAGAGCAGCCTCGTTGATGAATCTTTGGGGGCATCGACTTGGCACTCCTGGCAATGGATCGGTGCGCGTTGTGTGTTGCCCCTGCGTGTCAAGAGATAATGCACCGCCTGGAGGTAGCATCCGCAACGCTCAGCGATCTCTCGCAGCGTCAGTCCCTGGGCGCGTAGTTGGGCGACTCGCTCGCGCCGTTCGGTGTCCGGCCGATTACCGTACTTGGGCATATCTTGTCCGCGGCGTACCGCCTAACCCATCAGGCAAGGTGACGATCGCCTGGCCGCTCTGCTTGTGCTGCCGGTAGCTGGGAACGTGGTTGTTTCGGGACATGCGGTCCTACTCTTTCTGCGGAAGACTTCCGCGCATCGATAAGGGTTTTGGGCCGCACCATCCGACACAGACGGGTACACTGAAACGTGTTCGGCAAATGGCTTACATCTACTATCCCCGACAGGAGTCGAACCTGTAACCTTTGGCTCCGGAGGCCAACGCTCTGTCCAATTGAGCTACGGGGACAAATTTGCTTCTTCTACTTGACTTGCTGGATTATACCTCATCGCCGAGAGCTGTCTATCCCTCCACTGCCAACAACTTCTCCAGGAAAACAGTCGGCCCAGCGTCACTTGCGATCTTTCAAAGCACCTTCCGGCGGCGCGAAAAGCACCAGCACCGTCAAATCTTCGCGAATATCGTCGAAGCGATGCGGCACGGTTCGTTCCACGAAGATCAACGATCCTGGTCCCACGGGCTGCTCTTGCTCACCCGTCCGGAGCTTTCCCTGTCCACGGAGGACGTAGTAGACTTCATCCTCGGTGTGCGGCTGCTGCAAATCGGGCTGCCCAACCTCCAGGTGGTAAATGCCCATGCTGAGCGACCCCGCACGGAGGAACTCCAGCCAGGTTTGGCCGCTCCGCTCCTGTTGCGCCAGGATCGTTCCTAAATCGAAGCTCTGCAGCGGTTGGTCTCCTAAGTCGAGTTCCAGGAAGAGCGTACCGGCAACCGGGTTGATCGTGTACGGCGCGATCGGTCGGAAGCCCAGAGATATGTAAAGGGCGAGGGCCTGCTTCATCGTCGGCAGCGTGTCTAGACGCATTCGATCATAGCCGACTTGCCGGGCTGCCGAAACGATGGCCAATGCTAGGCGGCGACCAAGATTCCGCCCCCGGACGCTCGGCCGCACGTACAGCCGCTTCATCTCACAAATCCCGTCACTCAGTTTCCGGAGCGCAACACAGCCTACCGGCTTACCTTGTTCCAAGGCCAAGAGCAGCCGGCCAGCAGGCGGAACGTATGCACCGGGCAACTCGGCCAGTTCCCGCGCGAAATCCTGGAAATCGAGGCTGACTTCCAGCGAAGCCGCGTATTCTTGGAAAAGCTCTCTTACCTGGCGAACCTGCGCCTCGGTCTGGGCCGGGATGATTTCCATCGAGAAATGCCTCCTGCCGGGAGTCTTTCAAACGGGCGCACCCGCTTCATGAGTATCCGGGGTCCAGGCAAACCGATACCGAGCCCCCAGCTGCGACCGTGTCCTATGCACGATCTCCTGTGTGTGGCCTCGAAAGTGCGGCACGCTATCGAAAATGGCTCCCAGCCCAGTGACGTCGAATCCCTGGATGCGCCGGCCCTCCAGCAGGCGCTGGGCGGTCAACCGACTCAATACTCCTTTGGCCTCTTCCACCACCTCGTCCAATCGCGGCAACAATTCTGCTTTCGGGATCGGACCCCGTTCCGAAAACTCCGCGGGTCGATTGCGATCGTCGGCTTTCCCACCGAGCCCCGCAATGATCCATTGCCGCACGTTGCCGCATAGGTGCAGGATCAAGTTACCGATACTGTTCTGTTCGGAACTGCCTCGCCACCACACTTGCTCGTCGCTCAATTGTGAAAGGCAGTGCTTGATTCTGGCCAAGGCATTGGTCAATTCTTTCGCCGCCTCTGTCCCCACGGCAGCGGCCAATTCATCGGCGGTCATTGGGTGATCCTCACAATTTCTCAACCAAGCGTGCGAACGTGCCGAGCAATGCGGTCGTCGGTCGGATATCCCGCGGCGTGCCAAAAGCTGGTGGCCACAGCGTCGTTCTTTGCCACCAAGGCCGTAATGCGCTTGACTCCTTGCCGGGCCAGTCGTTTCTCCACCTCGGCCACCAATGCTCGGGCAATGCCGCGCCGTCGATAGTCGGGGTGAACGGCCAGTCGATAGAGGTTGCCGCGCCAGCCGTCGAACGTACCGATGATCGAGCCGATGATCCGCTGCTGGGCCTCGGCCAATAATACATGGGCAGGACTGGCAGCGATGGCCCGCCGCAGATCGTCCGGGGTATCGCTGACACTGGGGATTGCCTCGGCCTGTCGCCAGAGATCGAGGACCGCGTTGATATCTTCCAGCCGGCAGTCGCGGATGGATATGTTGCTCATCCTATCCTCCGATGGCCACGACGGAGAAGACCTTGCGATGGACACTGTGACACGGCCCAACGGAGCCGGGTTCGCAGTAAGTCTTCACGGGGCTAGTCCGGCGGCGTCCACGGCTGGCCCACCATCGGTAGTCCCACCCGGCCGGTCCGGGGATTTTTCGCACAGGAGAAGGGAAGCGAATAGATCGATTTGGACAAAACATACCAACAAAAGGTGCAATGGTTCGAGGTCTTCCCCGGTAAAGCGTCGGGATCTCGTGCCAGGATCTCGTCTCGGATGGCCGTCAGCCCTTGGCGGAAAACCTTGCCGACATACGGGTGCCGTCGCGCTCGCCGGATGATGCGGGCGACC
>DATGIQ010000584.1:0-47257 GCA_035295665.1 Gemmataceae bacterium
CCGGCGAAATATTTCCGGTGGCGGCCGAGTGGCGTGTCGGGTGGCGACCGATCATCTCATTGTGTGCGGGATCAGCAACTGGGGTGCGTACGGCTTGGCCGCGGGGGTGAGGTGGCTACAGGGTGTGCCCGCCGATGCGGAACTTTTCGATCCGAACAGGGAGCGTGAGCTTCTTCGCATCATGGTCGAAGAGGGCCCGTTGGTGGATGGCGTAACTGGACTGCGCTCGGTGATGGTGGATGGTCTGGACTTCGAGCGCTACGTGGAGCCGTTGCGGCGGCTGGGCTCATGAGAAAAGGAACCGACATGCGCTACATTACCGGTGCGGAAGTGCGCCGTGCCGCGGCTTGCGGCCAACTGACCGGCCCGACGCCGGGGTTGGCACTGGGCTATGTTCAAGCGAACCTCGTGATCGTGCCGCGCGAGCTGGCTTTCGACTTCCTGCTGTTCTGCCAGCGAAATCCGAAGCCGTGCCCGGTCCTCGCCGTGACCGAACCGGGCGATGCCGAGCCAAGAACGATCGCACCCGGTGCCGATCTTCGCACCGACCTGCCTCGTTATCGTGTCTACCGCGGCGGCGAGCTCATCGACGAGCCGACGGATTTGCACGCTTGGTGGCGTAAGGATCTGGTGGCATTCCTCATCGGCTGTTCGTTCACGTTTGAAAGTGCTCTGCTCCAGGCGGCGGTGCCCTTGCGGCATGTGGAGGCAGGGTGCAACGTGCCAATGTATCGTACCCAGTTGGCCTGTCGCCCCGCCGGTATCTTCCACGGGCCGGTTGTGGTATCGATGCGGCCATTGACGCCGGCGCAGGCCATAACCGCAATTCGGATCTGTGCCCGTTTTCCGCGGGCGCATGGAACGCCCATCCATTTTGGGGATCCGGAAGCGATCGGCATCCGCGATCTCGGGCGGCCGGATTTCGGCGACCCGGTCGAAGTCCGGGCCGGGGAAGTGCCTGTCTTCTGGGCCTGCGGCGTGACCCCGCAGGCCGTGGCCATGGAAGTTCGGCCGCCGCTCCTGATCACCCATAAGCCGGGACACATGTTTGTGAGCGATTGGCGCGATACCGATTTGGAAGGCGAGTCCGTTTAAGACAAAACGGATTGGCTCAGAGAAATTGCCCATCAGGATGGCCGCAGTGCCAGCCGGTTCATCAAATCAGGGCAAACCGAACCCTGGACCAAGCCACCAAACTGTCCCAGTTCGCTGGCCTGATTCTCAAAATGATTCCAAAAATGGGGACCTTCGCGGAATAGGGTTACGGCCCCGACGAGTGGCAAATACGCTCCGCCGAGCCGTAAGGCTTGCCAGCTATGGCCACACTCATGCGCCAGAACCTCGCTGGCCGTGGCTCTCTCCCCCGCTCCCGCGGCCAACCGGCGCTCTGGGTCACGAAGTCGACCGCCGGCAACCTCTACGGGATAATGGCGCGCTGCCGGGGCCGCCGCCTGCTCGATCAGGATTCGTTCGGCAAAATCCCAACCGACGCCGATGATGCGGTCCGTCCACGTGATGCATGTGGCCCGGCAAAGCGGCCAACGACTGCGCGCGTTGCGGCGGGGGGTGGCAAACACCTCGAGGATGCGCCACTGCGATTCAAGGCGTGCC
The DNA here is from genome assembly GCA_035295665.1 of Gemmataceae bacterium. Classification (GTDB taxonomy): domain Bacteria; phylum Planctomycetota; class Planctomycetia; order Gemmatales; family Gemmataceae; genus DATGIQ01. The sequence goes on from DATGIQ010000584.1 coordinate 1,612, forward strand.
TTGCCATAGATCCGGAAACAGGGAGCTGTTCCCAGCTGTTGGAGGCAGCGGGTGAGAAAATCATTCCACATCGATTGCCATCGGAGCCTCCGCGACCCCGGTGGCGAGCTGGCCGCGGTAGGCTATGCACGCTTTTGGCCGGACGGATGAGCCGAGTCCCATCCGTGCTCGGAGGGAGAAACCGCTCGCCGCCCCGGACGAGCCGGTCTGCGGTACCCAGAGCTCGGACCCTGGGTATTATTCACCCGACCTTGCAGCGCCAACAAAACCGGTTCGTCGGGTTGCGGCGAGGCGACACCGGTTTGCCGGCTACTTTCCTGGGCATCACAAACCTGACGAAAGCGAAAATCGTTCCAAAGTTTGTGGAACTGGTGATTGCGGGGATTCCGGAACAACGCCGCCCGAAGCGCCCATCGCGCCTCGTCCACTCTTCCGCAGCGGTAGAGTCCGTCGGCCAGCTTGCCGACGAGATTGGGATCGTCCGGTACCAATTCCACCGCGCGCCGGAGCGCCTGCAAACCTTCTTCCTCGTTGCCCAGCCTCAACGCTACCAGCCCGAAATCGCTGAGGCAATCCGGCTGATCCGGGTCGAGCTCCAGCGAACGCCGATAGTGCTCATGGGCAGCCAGGGCTGAGCCGCTCCCTTCTCCATCGACCGCCAGGGCCAGCAGATAATGGTAACGCGGATGGTTGGGTCGATGGGCCAGCAGCACGCCCAGGTGGCGGCGTGCCTGGGCAAATTGGCCATGGCTCATCCGGATGTCCGCAAGACAGGTATGCGTTTCCTGGACAACTTCAGCGGGGAGGTCCTGCCAGCCGGCTAACCGGCTGAGCAGCCCCAGAGCATCGTGGTCGCGCCCTAGTTGGTGAAGTTGGCGTCCCTTGGCAAGCACATGATCGGCGAGGTTGAGCGTCCTGCTCATCGAGCTGCCTCCATGCAGCGAGTCGGGCGATTGGGTGGACTCCGCAGGGGGCTATTATAACGGCTGACCTTGAGCAAGCAAGACATTTGCGGCTCGGCAACAGTTCAATCGAAGAATCGGGTTTCTTAGCGAGGCTGCGCACATTCTCCGAGGGAGGCCACGGGCAATGACCCGTAGCAGCTTGGGCCTCTCCTCGCCTGGAGCGATTGACTCACGCAATCGGTGACGTAGACCGTCTCGAGATAGGGGGACGCATATGTGCCGTAACTCTCGTTGCCAGGCACAAAAATGGGCGTATCCACCCGCAGACCACGGGTCAACGCGCCAAGGGGCATGATCCACCGCCAACGTGCATAGTTCGGCAGGCAGCGAATCGGCACCGCTTCTGATAAGCACAGGCCGGCAGCCCGAAACGCCTTCTCGATCAGCTCGGAGCAATAGAACTCGGTGTCGTCCACGCCGAAGGCCCGGTCAAAGGGGAGATTCCGCTGGTAGATTCCTTCGCAATAGGCCAGCGCGACCGGAATGCGATCGCGGTACTCGGGGTGGAGGCGTTTGACGGCCAACGTCTCGTCGGCAACATCGAGCATCCACACTTCAAAAGGCATTTTGCGGGTTCCCTCGGCTTCCGCGTCGTAAATCCAGACGCTGTCTCCTTGCCAACAGACAATGGCATCGTGGGAGAAGGGACTGTCGGTGATATTGGCAATGAATCGGCTGGCGGCGTTACCCAGCGGGCCTACTGAGCGGCCTCGGCGAAAGAGCACATCGCCATCCTGGAGGTGTTGCCGGGCGAACTCGGCCCAGCAAGCCATCTTGGCCGTGTAATTGCGATAGCCCAAAGTGCCGGCGTCTCGCGCCGCGTTTGCTTCTGGTCCCCAAGGGTGTCGGTTCCTCCAACCCAGCGGCACGGTCTTCATCGAAGGATCGCTGAGCGTGGCACATCCCGGCTGCGCCACCAGGGCTAGCAAGAACCCCACCGTCGTCACAATACGGCCCCACGGGGCCGTTGTAGCTTGCACCTCCATGTGCGCTTCCCCTCGCCGGAGCGGCGCTCGGACCGATTGGGCCGGCTCCTGAGCCCTCTGTCTGCCGGTCTTATCGGCGGCCAAGTCGTTGGCAGATGAGGGAAAAAGGGCAAAAACCCTCGGTTGGGCACGGAATGCACAGATCGCACAAACGGGGTAGCTGGGAGAGGCAGCTAACGGCGCACAGTATGCCGCAGCCCATGATCCCCGCTGGTTTGCTTGGGGGCCGGCCACGGCGGATGTGGTTGCCGCGGCGTTGCATTCTCCTGCACGACCGCAACGGCGCGCGCCACGCCATCTTCCGCCCGTAACCGCTCGCCCAATGCCGCTGCCTTTCGCCGCATGATCGGATCGGACAGGGCCGTATGGAGGGCATGCGCGAGCCGTTCTACAGAAAGTTGGCCACGCGGGATCGGTGCGGGGCCGACTCCCAGGGCCTGGATCCGGTGTCCCCAGAAGGACTGGTCGGCCATGAAGGGGACGATGACCGAAGGAACCCCGGCCCGACAGGCGGCCGCGGTCGTACCTGCCCCGCCATGATGCACGACCGCTGCAGTTCGCGGGAATAGCCAGTCGTGAGGAACGGAGTCAGCCACGAAGATGCGGTCGGAGCCGCGGTACCTGGCCAGGCCTCCCCACCCGGTCAACAAGATGCCGCGCTGGCCGACCTGTTCCAACGCCTCCTCAACGAGAGCTGTCGCTTCTTCCGCGGCCGGGTGGCGCATGCTGCCGAAGCCTGCACAGACGGGCGGCGAGCCGGTTTCCAGAAAGCGGACCAGCTCGCTGGGAGGCCGCCAATCGGCAGGATGGTCGAGGAACCAATACCCAGTGATCTCGTGGCCAGGACCCCAATCCGTCGGCCGGGGAAGGACCGCGGCACTGAAGCCGTACAGCGTAGGCACCTCGGAGAACATGCTGGGCGGCGGACCGAGGAACGGCAACGGCGGCAAACCCAGAACCTGTTGCCGGGCCTGGTTGACGGCCGAGCGCACCTGTTGCCACCAATATTCTCCCGCCAGAAAATGGGTGCCGAGGTTATAGACCTCACGAAATCCAGGCCAACGTGGCCCATCGGGAAAAAGGCAATTGGGGAAGTCACGGCTCGGATTGGTGGGCTGCAACGAGGCCAACCATGCAGGCACGCCGAGCTTTTCGGCAACCGAGTGTCCCGGGAAGAATGCGGTCGTCGTGACCAGGATCAGGTCGGCATCGCGGCAGGCTGCAAGGCAGCGCGACATGAGGCCGGCCATTAACGGCTCGCGCAGCCGGGCATACCAGCGCATGAAAGCGAACGGATCGCCGTTGGCGCCGATCATCCGCTGTCCTGCTTCGGTTTCATGAAGCGCACGAGCCCCATCCTCGATCGGAAAGAACCCGATCCCACAACTCGTGACCCAATCGGCAAAATCGGAATGAGTGGCGAGGCGAACCTTGTGCCCCGCCGCCTGAAGCCCCAGGGCCAGGGCCAGGTACGGTTGCACGTCGCCCCGCGAGCCGGTGGACGGGATGACGATGCGCAAGGGAGGAAACCTCTTGCCAGGTGCTGTGGCATGGCCCAAGGGCGGGGCTTTCAGTCGGGGCCACGGATTGTCATCCCACATGCAAATGCTATACCCCACGGCAGACGCATCGCCCGCTCTGTGCAAGCTGGAGAGGAAAATCGTGTAGGAAACCCCTCCTCCCCGGGCAATACTAAGTGGAGGCCAGCCGCAGGAGCAATGGATATGAGAGCCGACCGCGTCATTGAACAGCTCAGAGCGATGCTTTTGCGCGATGGCGCTGGTTTGACGGATGGGCAGCTGCTGGAATGCTTCCTGGTCGGGCGGGAAAACGCGGCTTTCGAAGCACTGGTGCGCCGGCATGGTCCGATGGTATTGTCCGTGTGCCGGCGTATCTTGCGGAATCACCACGATAGTGAAGACGCATTCCAAGCCACGTTCCTGGTCCTGGCGCGCAAGGCCGCTGCGGTTGTGCCACGAGAGAATGTGGGCAATTGGCTGCACGGAGTTGCCTATCGCACTGCTCTCAAGGCACGAGCACTCGCTGCCAAACGCCGGGAGCGGCAGGTGCTGGAGCTGCCCGAACCGGAAGCCTCTCCGGATGAGTCCGGGCATGAGCTGGAATGCCTGCTCGACCGCGAACTCAGATGTCTGCCCGAGAAGTACCGAGCGCCGCTCGTACTCTGTGGGCTGGAAGGGAAAACCGAGAAGGAAGCGGCCCGCCTGTTGGGTTGGCCCCAAGGTACGCTCTCGGGCCGTCTGTCCAGAGCTCGGACCATGCTGGCCAGACGCCTGGCGCGGCATGGCCTGGTGCTCTCCCTGGGGACAATTCTATCCCCCGATACGGCATCCGCTTGTGTATCACACTCGGTGCTGGAGTCCACCATTACCGCCGCACGTCTCTATGCGGCTGGACGAGCGCTGGGCACGGGACCCGTCTCCGCAAAAGTCATCACATTGACGGAAGGAGTACTGACAGCCATGTTATTTTCCAAGCTGAAGGTCATGTTTGGTGTTCTTGTCCTGGTTGCGGCCGGTTTTGGCGCTGGCATCTGGGCCTACGGACCGCATGCAGCTGAACCGCCGGCAAACCAGGTCCCCGCCGACCGGAATGCGTTTGCCCAAGTGCCACCGAGCAAGAAGGAGCTGCCGCCAGACCAAGTGGAGACCGAGAGACAACGGCGACAACGGGACCTGGATACCGAAACCGAGCATCTGAGAAGCATTTTCAGGGCCCAAGAGATCGATGTATTCATCGACACGTTCCAGGGTGACCCACGTACACCCTATCTGAAGGGGATGCGATTTAGCAAAGTCCTGGACGTGGGCGGCAAGAGATTTTTCGAGTTCATTCGGGTCAGCAAGGCTGGCACCGCCGAACGCCTGCTCATCGACCCGGTTCGTGTGATTGGCTATCAAATTAAGGATTGAATTTGCGTGCCGGGGATTCCCCCCGACTCGCTGGATTGGCTACGGCCAATGCCGCCACAGCCCAGCTCGTTGCCGGCACCGAGATGAATTGGTTCTTTCCGAGCGGGTCTTCGTCATCGGAGGCGTAGTACGGCTGGATTGGCTTGGAGCGCGACACGACGAGCCAGGAACCGTCCGGCCGCTGCGTTTGCAGCAGGAACCGGACGCCACGCTGATACGCTTGGTCCGCGCTATCCAAGCCGGTGGCGTGAAGAATGTACAGCGTCTGCCCCGTGGCGTAGGCATCGCTATCCATCTCGTCTAGCTGCGACCACCCGCCGTTGGCGTGTTGCCCCTTCAAAACCAGCGCCCGGGCCTCACGCAGCTCTTCGGGCTTGGCACCGAGCAGGTGCAGCCCCCACAAGCGAGCCGCCTTGTCCTCCTGTCCCTTCACGGCCGCGGTCGCCAGCCAGGCGTTAGCCTTGGCAATGGCCGTGTCGACGGCAGCGCGCTGCGATGGAACCGCGTAACGCTGCATCCCCTGGATCGCCAGGACCGTACAGGTCACGTAGGATTCTTCAAGCGGTGGCCGTGATACCTGGCCCACCCAGTGGCCTTCCGGCCGTTGGGTCTTGAGCAGGTACTCGACCATTGCCTCGGTCGTCTCGTCGGGCTTGTCGGCCACCATACCGAGCGTCCACAGACCGTAGCCCACCGTCATCGCCCGCCCGCCAACTCCTTTTCCTTCCTTCATGTTTTCGACGAGGCCGCCGAACGTGTTCCGGGTCAGTTCAGCCAGGGCCTGAGGCAGTTGACCGTCGATGGGGAATCCCCGGCTACGTGCTGTGTCGACGGCAAGGAGGGGGAGCGTTTGATGGTGGCATGAGAAGCAATGGCGGTGCTGCGGGTATTTCGCGGCGGCTTTCTGAACGCTTTCCAAACCGCGCTCGACCGCCTTGCGGATCGCCACGATTTCTGGCGACAGCGGAACTGGTCGGGTCGGAGATGAGCCCGGGGACGGTTCCTGGGCGATTCCATCCCTCGTCGTTGAATCTGCCGGCGCTGCCGGACAGCAACAGAGCGCACCCAGGATCAAGGCAGATAAGAAGCGGCCGCCACGCATCGACGCATCTCCTCTGGGCTCGCATTGCGGGCCAGTACAAGGTGGGCGCAAGAACAGTCTTGGGCATGGGTCTATTGTAGCCCGACCATTCTCTTCGAAGGAAGTAATTTCCTTGCGGTAAGTCTGGCCAAAGCGGAACTTGAACGCCCCGGCGGTGTACAATAGAGTTGATCACGGGCTTGAGCTTGTTGGAGTACCTGCCGATGCAACTTCAATGCCATACGGAGTGCCGCGGTCGTCTCATGAGGGTCGCTCTGCTGGGTCTTGGTTGTGTCGGCCTCTGGCTTCTGAGCCCGCTGAGCACGATTGCCTTGGCCGAGACTCCGGCCGTCAAATCGAGGGCGAAGGCCCAAGCCAAGTCGTATGGCAATTCGGATGGACGAGCGCCCCTGGTGTCGCCGGAGAGTTGGGGCACGGCCAAAAAGGTTCCCCTTCGACCCGGCGAGATCGATCAGCTCCTTGCCACGGAACTGCACACGGAAAAGATCACTCCAGCGCCGTTGACGACGGATGAGGAATTCCTCCGCCGCGTCAGCCTCGACCTGACCGGCCACCTCCCGTTGCCGGCGGACGTCGATGAGTTTGTCGCGGACAATCGCCCCAACAAGCGGGCCAAACTGATCGACCGGCTTCTCGATAGCGAAGAGTATGCCCGTCACTGGGCGCAATACTGGCGCGATGTGATCTCGGCTCAGGCCACGGTGCCGCAGCCCTTGGTTCGGCTCGGCCGGGATGTGGCGCTGGAAACCTGGCTCTTCGAAGAGATCAAGGCCAATCGCAGCTGGGCTGACATGGCGCGGGCCATGATCACTGCCGAGGGCAACTTGCAGTTGAACGCTCCCGAGACTGCCGGCCCCGTGGCGTATCTGCTGGGTCACATGGGACCCGACGCCGACAATGAGCGCGCTGCCGAGACAGCCCGGCTCTTCCTGGGCATCCAGATTCAATGTGCCCAGTGCCATGATCACCCCAGCGACATCTGGAAGCGGAACCAGTTCCATGAATTGGCGGCCTATTTTGGGCGGACGCGCGAACGGCAGAATGCCGCCGCCGGACGCGGCCTCGAATTGGTTTCCGCCCCGCAGGGAGAACATCGGATGCCGAGCCTGGATGATCCGAAGAAATCCACGGTTATCCATCCGCGCTTCTTGAGCGGAGCGGCCATTCCGCCGCAGGAGGGGGATAAGGAACGCCGCAGGGCGCTCGCCCAAGCCATCACCTCCAAGGAGAACTACTGGTTTGCGGCAGCCTACGTAAACCGCATCTGGGGTGTTCTCATGGGCCAATCGTTTTACCAACCGGTCGACGATATGGGACCTAAGAAGGAGGTCGTCTTCCCCAGCGTCTTGATCCGGCTGGCGGCTTCGTTCCAGGCAGAGAACTACGACACGAAGAGTCTGATCCGCGCGGTGCTCAACAGCGAGGCCTACCAGCGCGAGATCCGTCTGGGCGATTCGGCCGAACAGCATCTGCGTTTTGCCGCGGCCTGTCCCACGCGGCTGCGGCCGGACGCGCTGTGGCAGGCGTTGGTCAACGTGCTCGGGGCTCCCCGGGAGCGGCCACCCCAGGCCGGCAACGTACGTCCAGGATTGATTGCCGGTGGCTTGGCCGCCCGTCTGCGATCCTTTGAAGCGCAGTTCAAGCGGGAGTTCAACTTTGATCCTTCCTTGAAAGCCGACGAAGTTGAGGGGAGCATCCCGCAAGCCTTGCTGCTGATGAATAACTCCGTGTTCGATCAGCGGATTCAGGCCAAGGGAACCAACTTCCTCAGCCGGATCCTGAAGGCCTATCCCAACAACGAGGATGCCGTGCGTATTTTGTACCTGCGCACCCTGGCCCGGAAGCCGACGAGCCGCGAGCAGGACAAGTGCCAGCAATACATTGCCAGAGTCGGCAACCGGACGGAAGCGTTTGAGGACCTCCTCTGGGCCCTGATTAACTCCACGGAATTTTTGACCAAGCGATAACCACCCTTCACCTTCTGGGTATTTGGACATGACCGTGCAATCGTTGATGCAGTTACAGACCAGTCGCGATGGTGTCATCTGCCGGCGCACGTTTCTGCGCGACGTGGCTGCGAGCGGCGTCGCAGTGGGCGCTCTCAGCTGGAAGGATGCCGTTGCCCTGCAAGCCGAAGAGCTGCGAAAACGGGGCATGGCCTGCATCCTGCTGTTCATGACGGGCGGGCCGAGCCAGTTCGAAACGTTCGACCCCAAACCGGGGACCAAGACCGGCGGGCCGACCAAGTCCATGCCCACTTCGGCCCCGGGCATCCACATTGCCGAAGGTTGGGACAACGTGGCCAAGGCGATGAAGGACATCGCCCTGATCCGTTCCATGACGAACAAGGAAGGCGCCCATCCGCGTGCCCAATACCAGCTGCACACCGGTTACATTCCGTCGGGCAGCGTCAAATATCCCTCGCTGGGTTCCCTCGTGGCTTCGGAATTGGGCGCTCCGGATTTTGATCTGCCGCACTTCGTCAGCATTGCCGGCGGCGGACCCCTCATGAACACGGCCAATATCGGTTCAGGCTTTCTGGGAATGGGCGTGGCCCCGTTTGTCGTTGCCGATCCGCTCAAGATGCCGAACAACGTCGAATTGCCCCGGAGTGTCTCGGACGGGCGCTTTGTTCGCCGAATGGGTGTGCTTCAAGAATTGGAAGAAGAATTCAGCCGGTCCGGGGGCGGTCCGCGCGTGGAAGATCACAAGGTCCTCTACCAGAATGCCGCCCGCATGGTGCGCAGCCCCCGCCTGAAGGCATTCGACGTGAGCCAGGAGACGGACCAGATCCGGGATCGGTACGGACGGACGCCGTTTGGCCAGGGCTGTCTGCTCGCCCGCCGGCTCGTGGAACAGGGGGTCACGTTTGTCGAAATTGGCTCGTTCGGCTGGGACACGCACAACGATAATTTCAACGCCGTCGCCCGGCTCCGGGGATCGGTTGATCCAGCGTTTGGCGCCTTGGTGGCCGACTTGAAAGAACGCGGCATGCTGGACAAGACGTTGGTTATCTGGATGGGTGAATTCGGCCGGACGCCGACCATCAACGCCGGCCGCAACGGGCGCGATCACTTCCCGCGGGCCTTCAGCGTGGCGATGGCCGGCGGAGGCGTCAAGGGTGGCCAGGTGATCGGCTCGACCAATGCCGAAGGAACCGACATCGCTGATCGGCCGGTCACGGTCCCGGATCTGTTCTGTAGCTTCTGCCATGCTCTAAAAATCAATCCTCGCAAGGAAAACATCAGCGGCCTGGGCCGACCGATCAAGATCGTGGACGGCGGAGAGGCAGTGAAGGAATTGTTCGCGTAAGCCACGGTTTCGCGGCGGTTCGCCCAACTGCGCGATTCGACGAACCGCCGCTAACCGACACAGATCCGAATTATCAACTCCCTTCCGGCGCCTCGGCTGCAATCTTCCGATAGTGTTCGATGGCCCGCAAAAATGTCTGGTGCGCCTCCGCGCGCTCATTGTCGGCAATTTTGCGGTTCCGTGCACGCCAGAGTTGTTCGATCGTTCCCGCACACCACAGAGCACTCTTCCGAGAGGCGCGGATCGGCTTGCCGCCCACCAGGACATTGACCGGATTGGTGTGCAGCTGTGGAAAGTGTCGCAGGGCGATCCAGCTACTGCGGTCAATCTTGGTTTCAAAGGCCAGATCGTGAGGCTGGTCGTCGGCCGGCACTTCCTTCGAGTCCACCGCCACGCCGTTCACCACCAAATCCACACGCCGGTTCTTGGCTGCCGGGGCCCGGCCACCAACCGCGGTTCCCAGCGGCATTTCGGCCGCGAAGGCCACCTTTGCCTGGACGGACACCTTGCCCGGTTGCTCCAGGGCCACGTCGCCATATCCCGGAGCTTGGCCGTTCACCCTGAATTCCAGGGCGTGAGCGTAGCCATCGGAGATATACGAGCGGCCCTTGGCCAGACCAGCGCACCAGGTGGCGAAGTCCACATGGTCCACTTTGCCCAGATGGACATAGACGCGCCCCTGGCCAACCCGGCTGCCGCTGATGCACGGAAAATCGGTCTCCCCGCTGGCTTTTAGCGGGAAACCACAATTCATGATGTGATACCAGCAGTTCCACTCCGGCACCCGGCTGGTGTCCATCGCGCTGATGAAATCGCACAATCCCTGCTCGACCGTGACACAGATCTCCTGCGCCCCGATCCCAGCCATCTCGGGAATTGCGAGGTTGGGAAGACGGTTGGCCACACGGGAAATGCTTTGACGCAGTTCCGGTTCGGTAAGCTTGCCATCCTTGTCGCTGTCGATAGCCGCGAAGTCCTCCGGCAAGAGCCCTTGGGTCGCCTCCTGTTGGCTAATCGTGCCGTCCTTGTCTTTGTCCAGCTCGGCGAGCAGCCGTTGGGCCGCGAAGGCCGGCACCACTTCCAGGCCGTTGGCGGAATGGGCATAGCCCGTGACTCCGCCTTGCTTCTTGGCCCAGCGCATCACCGGTGTGGTCCACGTCGGCCAACCTTTGATGCTGGTGCCTTCCGATCCTGGATAGGTCTGATCCTTCAGGTTGAGCAGACAGACATGCCCCAGGTTCTGCGAACCGAACCCGCTGATTTCGAGATCGTACTTGATGACGGTAAATGGCTCACTCAGCTTGTTGACGGTCGGCTCGAAGAACTGCCGTTGAAAGTCGTAACACGGCCCCCACGTCAGATTGCAGCCGACATTCAACCCTTCCCCCTTGACATGGAGGAACATGTCCTGGGCAAAGACACCCTCGGTGGGATTGGTGTAGTGGGCACAGCCGGCGGCGTGGATATGATGATCGCCACTGTAAAAACCATAATCATTGGCGTTGATCCAACGCTCGAGCTGGACGTGGATCTGGGTGTCGCCTTTCTGGGGGACGGCAATCTTGCGTTGGAGCTGCCGGTACTCGGGCCCCCGGCCATAGGTCATGATGAATTCGCCCGGCGGCAGCACGACTGTGCCGCCGTTGTGGCGATAAATCTGGTCCTGAAAGAAGAAATCGGGGGCCAACCGTTTGGCCTTCGGCGGGTAAACCTGGCCAGTCTTGTCGCGGAATGTGAAGCGCCCCGTCGTGGGTTTGCCATCTATATCGGTGACGAACAGCGGGACGCGAATGCCCGGCTGGACGGTGAAGAGAATCGGCACTTCTCCACGGAAGCCGAGGTCCTGAGTCCCCTGGCCGACATCGAAGCTTAACGTCGCCTCCCGTTTGCCGGCTTCACCACTGTAGATCAGGGCCAGCGCGTATTCGACCTTCAGCCCGCCCAGCTTGGTCGTCATGGGCGGGCTTGTGAACATCTCCGCCTGGAGAAAGCGGTCCTTGTCCGCGCCAGGGTCATTCTTGGCACCACCGCCGGAATAGACCGGACCCGACTGGGGACTGGAAATGCGGAGCGGCTTCTGAACTGTGCTGTCATTGATCACCTTGATCATGACGGGAACGAACCCCCCTTGCTGCAGCGTGGCCGGGGCCGGACCACGGGCCGCCTTTACCCGCGATTCTGGGTTGAGTGTCACGACCACCAGAACGTGCGGATCGAGCAGTTCTTGAATCTTGCGAGCGTCCCGCGCTTTGCCTGCGGCTTTCAGGGCAGCCTCCGTATCCGCCGGCAGCGAAGCGCCCAGGAATTGCAGTGCATCCAGCAACCGCTGTGCGTTGCCCGCCAGCGGTTGGCCCTCAACGTCGATCGGGTCCAACTTCTGGGCTTGCGCAACCTGCACGAAGCCGAAGGCGGCCAGGGCCAATGCCAGCCCCCAACGGCAGAGACATGTTTGGAGCATCCTCATCGTGGTTTCCTCTACGCAGTGCGAAAGTTCGGTTTTGTGGGTCAATCGTGAGCATACCGGTTGTGCGCCTGAAGGTCCAGCCAGGCGCGCACGGTTGGGTAGCGGTCGCAACCATCCCCGCGAGACGTACCCAAGCACCGGGCAGAAGGTGCAAGTCTTTGGTCAGCAAGGCGGCTGTCGGGCTGCCTTCCTTGACTCTCGCCGGCGGTTCAGTGAGAGCCCGGCGAAGAAGATCGTGAATGGTGAGACGAGGGCGAATCGGCCAGAAGGGTAGTAACCCTTTCGCAGGAGCTTGCCTCCTACCGCAGTACGATTCTCTCGTTCGTGACAGGTTCCATCGTTATCTAAGCAGGCGGAGTTGCGACGGCCACGCAAGACCGCAGGGCCACCGGATCTACGAGGGATTCGGAGCTCATTAACACTGCATCGACTGGCCATCCTTCCGCCATTTTTAATTGCGGGCGAGGGAGAAAAAAGCGACTTCGGCATCGACTCGGCCTGAGAAGCTACCCTGGAAAAAGAAGGCGCGCGATCTCGCCCGGATCACGGGATGATGCAGACAATCTGCTCGGTCTGGGACGAGGGCAACCACTTGACCACCGCGGCCGACCAATCGTGGGACTCTGGTGTCCGCAACCGCGGAGCAATGTTCAGCCGGCCCTTCCCGATGGCCGGTACCTTCCCCTACTACTGCTTCGTCCATGGGGGGCAGCGGGGTCGGGAGGTCGAGCAGAGTGAACGTCCCCTGACGCAAGGCCATACGGAAAAACATCACGTGGCACTTCGCCTCGCGACGGGTCGCGAAGGCGAGGCGTCCGTGCCAACTCCCGCGAGGAAGGAGAGAACGATGAAATGGGCTATCTGCTTTGGTGGAACCGTGTTATTGGTGCTCACTCTCCAGCAGGTCAACCTGGACGTGATCACCTTGAATGGCATGCCGTGCGGTCTCGAAGGAAAACCTGGCGGCAGCCCATCACAAAAGGATCTGGACCGCCAAAAAAATCGCTACGCCATGCCGTCCGCGAGCGATATCGATCCCGAAGTGTCACTGGCGGCCATGCTGGCGCCCGGCAAGGACATAAAACGGTTCGACGCAACCAAGGCCGCGCGGATCCGGGGTTTCGTTATCGATGTAAAAGTCGGTGGGAAAGAGAGCTGTAACTGCGAGGCGGCCGACCCGGCCGAGCGGGACACCCACATCGAGTTGGGCCTGGCGGACCGTGTGGACGAGAGGCAGCGAGTAATCGTCGAGGTCACGCCGCGGCTCCGGATCCTGAGGCGGAAGGCAGGCGAGGACTGGACAACCGATGCCCTCCGCGAAAAGTACCAGAAGCAATGGGTCGAGGTGACCGGCTGGCTGACCTTCGACACCGCCCACATCAAGCAGGCGGAAAACACGAATCCCGGCAACGAGGGGAATTGGCGGGCCACGTGTTGGGAGATCCACCCAGTTACTAACATCACGCTGGTGGATGGCCCGCCAGCCGAGGCAAAGGATTTTCAGCCGGACAGTTTACGAGCCCTCCAAAGCCTGCACGCCGCGCACCTGACGCGCATTCCAGGAGGCAAAGCAGCACTCGGAAAATTCCACGAGGCCGTCCTGGAGAAGTTCAGTCCCGAAGAACGCAAGGAGGCCGAAGAGGAGGCCAGGGCGCGCAAGCTCGCCCCGAAATGACATGGCCGCGTCCCTTCGATCTCTGCCATTCCTGAACCGACGGGTACAAATGTTTAAGGATCTCACGAGTATCGCCCGGCGCCTCCTATGAGGCGCTCCGGCACTTCCACGAGCAAAGAGGTCTGGAACGTGCTCGTCTTCGTCTCCGAGAACCTCAGGCCAATCTCCGCCGGAAGCATGGGAATCTTGCTCGGCGTCTTCTTGCTGTGGCTGGGTGTCCAAGTAGGTTCAGATAGCGGTGAACGCTCGGTCACCTACTTGGCCGGAGTGCTCGACGTAGCGGCCGCGCCCAAGACAGGGCCTTGGGGCCGAAAATTCACCGTAAATGCTACTCCCAGGGAGTTCTAACCGCAGGTTTTCGCTTGGCTGCGACCGCCAGCCCGCGTGGCATCAGAGCAGAAGGCGGAGCGCAGAGGTCAGTTCTGTCCGGTGCCCGAGAGTGGGACAGCCTGCGGAGAAGCAGTCTGTCGTCCTTCGATGAAGGCGAGCCGCTCCCGCATGCGCTGGAGTTCGTGGGTCATCTCTTCCCGGAGCCGTTCGCTGGTCCGAAGCTCCGTTTCGAGCTGGGCCTTCGCTGTACTCAAATCGTCCAACTGCTTGAAGCGTTCTTTGATCTGATCCCGCAGCCGCTGTAGACTCTCCTTCTTGACCAGCTCGCTGGAGATTTCGTTGAAATGTTTGAGGTCGTTGCGGAGTTCCGTGAGCATGCCATTGTACTGCTCAAACAGGGCCAGGGCGATGAAGCCAACGGCGCTCAGAATGGTTCCGCCCATTCCCCACAGCAGGGGGCCCCGCCCGTGCTTTTTGGTCGAACGATTGGCCGGGGAAGTAATCACATGATCCATCGAAGCGTGGACAAACTCCGACGGCGGGGTCGCCACAGAGGGAACCGTAGCCTCCCCTTTTCGTCCAAAGAAGCCGACTTGCTCCATCATCTTCTCCTTAGGCCAAGCGCCTTGATCGGGTTACCTGCGCATGGGGCAGCAGCAGCGGGATATCAAAGAGAGGGGTCGGCGGCAAGGTGGATTGGGTCCAATCCGGGCTTCGGAAAATGATCAGGCGTATACCGTCTTGTCGAGAGTAGCTTGACCGCGAAACCTGGGAAATCTCTTGACAACGCGTCGGCCACGGTTTACCAACGAGATACGACATTCCGATCCCGACTTCATCCAGAGGAGTTCGACCATGCGCTCAGGTCCTTGCCGCCACCGGCGGGCGTTCACGCTCATCGAGTTGCTGGTGGTCATCGCCATCATTGCTGTTCTGGTCGGACTCTTGCTCCCCGCCGTCCAGAAAGTGCGCGAGGCAGCTAACCGAGCGAGGTGCAGCAACAACCTCAAGCAATTGGCCCTCGGCTGTCACAGCTATCATGATGTCTTCACTTCGTTGCCACGCAACGGCGACCAGTTTCACCTCCGGCAATCGCATGATCAGAGCTGGATCAGCAGCATGCCGTACAATGAACCCGGCACCGGCTGCTGTGGCGTGGCCGGGCCTCATTGGAGCTGGATCGCCCGCTTACTCCAGCAGATCGAGGAGCAAAACCTCTATGCCCAAGCTGGAATCCCAATTAACAGCTTCAACCAAAATGCCACAACGCAGGCGGACTTGGCTGTGGATCTCAATGTCCTGACCTGTCCCAGCGACCTTTCCCCCCGCACGCGCACCACTTCCGCCGACTTAACCAATACGAAGGTGGCCGTGACCAATTACAAAGGCGTGAGTGGGGCCAACTGGGGCGCCGATTTTTTCCCGCAGAATCTCGAATCACGTTTCAACACCACCTACCCTAACCTGGGTACGAACAATTCCTATAATGGCCTCGAAAAAGGAGATGGCATTTTCTGGCGCGCGGACATCCGCAAAGGGAACCTGAAGCTGACAGACATTTCCGATGGCACCAGTAACACGTTCATGATCGGCGAGGATGTGCCGGAAATGGTCTTGTGGAACGCCTGGGCCTATGCCAATGGAGCCAACGGCACGTGTGCCATTCCACCCAACACCGGCATTACGATCCCTACTGGAAACCACATTCTCGGCCCATCGGATAATGGGAATTGGCCGGACCGCTATTCGTTTCGCAGCCGGCACCCGGGAGGGCTCCAATTTGCACTTGCCGACGGATCGGTGCGTTTCATCCGCGACTCCATCGGCCTTCAGACTTACCGGGGACTTGCAACCATTCGGGGGGGCGAAACAGTCAGCCCGGATGATTGAGGCTTGGAAAGGCGGCATGGGCTGATTCGTGATTTTCCCCGCAACGGCTCGATCGAACAGGGTTTTGACTATGGTCAACAGCACGATGTCTTCTTTCCGGCTCCGGTTTGTCTGGATGTGCTGTGTTGCTGCTGTTGCTCTAGGTTCCGGTTGCAAGAAAGCCGACCCGAACATCGTTCAGGTCGAAGGGAATGTCACCGTGGGGAACAAACCCCTCACCACCGGGACAGTGATTTTCTATCCGGATCCGACCAAGGGGAATGACTCCAAGGATGAACCGCGCGGTGCGATCGATCCGAACGGACACTATCGCCTCGAAAATGGGGTGAAACCCGGAATCACACCCGGTTGGTACAAGGTGTCGGTCAGCGCCGCGGAGCAGCTGGACCCGAATAATTATTACTTCACCAAGTGGCTGATTCCCGTACGGTACGTAGATCCGAAGACCTCAAAGCTTCGGATCGAGGTCCTTAAGGACCCGGCTGCCGGTGCGTACAACATCGCTCTCGAAGCCAAATAGTACGGTCCCGGCTCCTGCCTGCGAACACTGAGATCCTTACATCCACGTCTGAACAATCCTGCTTGGGCATAGATTACCGCCTGGCCGCATGGCGGCCCGTTGGTGTGCTATACTCCCGGCATGCCGGCAGATAGAGACGCTCGGCCCTACAAATCGCTTGGTCAGCAATGAGATTTCAACACATGAAGTGGACATTCCGGGTCGCTCTGGGTGGCGTACTGGCCTCGATCACTATCCTTGCAGTTGTGTTTCTGTCCCGCTCTCATCAACGAGCGGCCTTGGCGCAGGCCCAAGTCGATCGCTGGGCGGAGCAGCTGCATGGTCAAACGACGCCGGCCGGTGTCTACATTCGCTATCCAGCCAACCAATTGCCGGAAGCCGATCCCTGGGGGACCCCATTAAACGTGGCCTATGCCCAAGGCGGCTTTGCCGAGACGCTCACGGTGCGGTCGGCCGGTCCGGATGGTCTGTTTTACACGCCCGATGACCTCGTAGCCCGGCGTTGCGTGGTAAATCTCCAAGGGATCGGCCGGGGCGCGAAGGACGGGGTGGAAGGATTCGCTCACAACGCGGCCCGAGGACTGACGAAGGGCGCTGCCGAAGGGATCCGAGAGACGCTCCAGCAGCCGATCGGGGCGAAAAAATCGGCCGATCAGAACAAGCAAGACCGAGTTCCTTGAATCCGAAGGAGAACAATCGATGGGCGCAGAAGCATGGGATTACTTCGTCCCCTACGAAGAAGACATCGAGCAGGCACTGGAGAAGCTTCGCCAGGAGGAATTCCGCGCGGGGCGATTTCGCGGTGCCGAGTTTCACCCGGCCACCATCGATGAGGCCTTTGAGAACTCAGAAGAGGATGGGACCGCGTCGATCCTGGACATCACGCATATTGCGGACGAACCGGAATTCTTCGCGGTAACCCCGTTGCCGCGGAATGAATTGGTACGGCTGTTCGGAACGGACCAGCCTACGCGGAAAATGATCGAAGCCACCATGCTCGATATTTACGAAGAGATCGACCGCGGGCAGGGAATCTACATCATCGCCCACAAAGATGGAAAACCATCGGAGATCTTCTTCGGCGGATATTCGTTCGATTGAGGAAAGCGATAGGATCGGGTTCCGTCTCGCGGCGGCTCGCGGAACCGCCGCGAGACGGAACCCAGCAACCAACCCGTGAATCCGAGCTACCAGGCGAAATGGGCGAATGCCTTGTTGGATTCGGCCATTTTGATGGTGTTTTCGCGCTTCGTCATGGCCTCGCCCTCGCGGCGGTAGGCAGCCATCAATTCATCTGCCAGGCGCAAGTACATCGGCCGGCCGGCTTTGCCTCGGGACGCGCCGATGATCCAGCGGATCGCCAAACTTTGTTGCCGCGTCCGGTTCACCTGCATGGGAACCTGGTAGGTGGCTCCGCCCACACGCTTGGAGCGAACCTCGACCGTCGGTTTGACATGCTCGACGGCCTGCGTGAAGACATCGATCGGATCCGTGTCGGGCATTCGCTTCTTGATCTGGTCCAAGGCGCCGTAGAAGATCCGCTGGGCCGTCGGTTTCTTGCCTTGCCACATCAGGCAGTTGATGAACTTGCTGGCTAATTTCGAGTGATAGCGCGGATCCGGTTTCAATGTTTCGGCGCTGGCGGTACGCTTCCCCATGTTCGACTTCCTCAGCTAATTGAGCGACGGCTCAGGCACTTGCCGCGGATCCCGGTAGGGGGACACGGCGTGCACGGTGCCGCTCGGCTCAAAATACAACAAATTGACGGCATGGCAGGTGGGACAAGGCACTTTGACGGTGGCTACCGTCCAAGGTCCTGCGGCCAAGCCCTTGCCCTCGCACTTGAGGGTTACGCCCACCGAGTGATGACAGCTGTAACAGGCAAAATCCAGGCTCACGTTCAACTCCATCATGGTCTTGATCAGCCCCTTGGGTTGAATGGGAGGCGGGCCACCGGCCGGGCGGCAGGCCTACACACCGATTAGCCCCTATGCCCTGAGCCTCGCACAAGGGTAGGAGAAACCAGACCGTGCCAACGGAGCCGGTCTCTCCCATTAGCCTCTGCCCTAGCTGCCCTCACGCTTGGCGCCATACTTGGAGCGTGCCTGTTTCCGATCGGCAACGCCTTGCGAATCCAGGACGCCCCGGATAATGTGGTACCGTACGCCCGGCAAATCACGCACGCGGCCACCGCGCACCAAGACAATGGAGTGTTCCTGCAAATTATGCCCCTCACCGGGGATGTAAGCGGTCACTTCCGTGCCGTTGGAAAGGCGTACCCGCGCCACTTTGCGCAGAGCGGAATTGGGCTTCTTGGGCGTCATGGTCTTGACCTGCAAGCAGACCCCACGCTTTTGCGGGCAGGCCTGCATCGCAGGATGTTTCGGCTTCCGATATTGCTGGCGACGCGGCTTGCGTACCAGTTGGTTGATGGTTGGCATCGACTACTCCGCTCTTTCACGAACAGAAAACGTTTACGGTATTCATCAAGGACAACTTGGTCAAGGGCGCGCCGCCACTTGGGGGTAACATACGTTCGCGGCCCCGACATCCCTTCCCACGCCGGTCGGATCCGCAGAGCCGCGAAAGCATAGCACACAGCCGTTCACCTTATTCGGTCGCGGCGGGCTCCAGGGGAGCCGGCCGGGCCGGCGCTGGAGGCGCCGTCGCCGCCAGTCCTTCCAGGGCCTGGGGATGAATGCGGACCTCCGCTTCCTGATGCGTGTGGAAACCGGTACCGGCCGGAACCAGATGGCCCAGAATCACGTTTTCCTTCAGACCGACCAGGTAGTCGACCTTGCCCGCCAGCGCGGCTTCCGTCAATACCTTGGTTGTTTCCTGGAAGCTGGCCGCGGAGATAAAGCTGTCCGATTGCACGGCTGCTTTGGTGATCCCCAGCAGCACGACACTGCACGTCGCCGGTGTCGGCGGCACAAAGGTTGGCGGCCGCTTGCCCTCTTCCTCCACCCGGGCACGCTCCTCTTCGAACGCCTCCTTGCTGACAATTTTGCCAGCTTCAAACTTGGAATCCCCCGGATCCTTGATCTTGACGCATTCCCGCAGCCGTTCGTTGACTTCGCGGAAGGCGAACTTGTCAATGACCGAGCCGGGCAGCAAGCCCGTATCCCCCATCGTTTCCACCTTCACCTTGCGCAACATGGAAGCCACGATGATCTCGATGTGCTTATCATCGATATCCACGCGCTGACTGCGGTAGACGCTCTGCACTTCCCGCACGAGATAACTCTGCACGGCATCCGCACCGCTAATGCGGAGGATGTCGTGCGGAACCAGCGGACCATCCACCAGTGGATCGCCTTCCTTGACATAGTCGTTGGTGTGGACGCGGAGGTGTTTGCCGTGAGGCACCAGGTGTTCGCGTTCCTCGCCCACCGACTTGCCCTGGTCATCTACGGGTTGAATCAAGATCGACCGTTTCCCGCGGCGTTTCTCGCCCAAGCGGACGACACCGGCGACTTCCGCCATGACAGCGGGCTCGCGCGGCCGGCGTGCCTCGAAGATTTCCGTGACACGCGGCAAGCCACCCGTGATGTCCTGGGTACCGCCCACTTCCCGTGGCGTTTTCGCCAAGAGGGTACCGGCCGACACCTTTTCGCCTTCGCGGACCTCTAGGTGGGCCTTCTCCGGCACATAATAAAATGCCAGGCTCTGGCCCCGATCGTCCTCGATCACGATCTGCGGGTGCAGGTCCCCCTTGTGCTCCATGATGACCCAGCGTTCGGCCCCGCCCGGATCTCGCTCTTTGCGGAGTGTCTCGCCCTCGACGATCTCATCGAAGCGAATGCGGCCGCCTACTTCGGCGAGAATGGGGATCATGTGCGGGTCCCACTTGACCAGGAGCTGGCCCGGCTGGATCTGCTGGCCATTTTCGACCATCAGCATCGAACCGTTGGGAACGCTGTAGGTTTCGAGAATCCGTTCCTTGGGCCCCATGATGAGCAGCTCGCCGTTACGCGTCAGGGCCATGCGCTGACCCTGATCGTTGACGACGGCGTTGACGCGCTCCAGTTTGATCGTGCCGGCACGCTTGGCCTTGATTTCACTTTCCTCGACCGCACGGCGGGCCACGCCGCCGATGTGGAACGTCCGCATCGTCAGCTGGGTTCCCGGCTCACCGATCGATTGGGCCGCGATAATCCCCACCGCCATCCCCTCTTCCACGAGGTTGCCGGTGGCCAGATCCATCCCGTAGCAAAGGCGGCATACACCCAGCGAGGCCTGGCACGTCATCGGGCTCCGTACCAGGATCTTATCCACGCCGAGTTGTTCGATTTTGCGCGCCTGCTCCCAGGTGATCATCTCGTTCTCGCGAACAATGACTTCACCGGTGATGGTCGTGATCGTATTCCGGCTCACCCGGCCACGAATCGATTCGCTCAACGCCCGCTCAATTTCCTCGCCCTTGTACACCACGCCCTTGGCAACACCTTGCGTCGTGCTGCAATCGTGCATGGTCACAACCACGTTCTGGGCGACGTCGGCCAGCTTGCGGGTCAGGTAGCCCGAGTCGGCCGTCTTCAGAGCCGTATCGGCCAAACCTTTGCGGGCCCCGTGGGTCGAGCTGAAGTACTCCAGCACGCTCAACCCTTCTCGGAAATTGGCCTTGATCGGCGTTTCGATGATTTGTCCAGACGGCTTGGCCATCAGCCCACGCATCCCGGCCAGCTGACGAATTTGTTCCACGCCGCCACGGGCGCCGGAGTGAGCCATCAAGAAGATCGGATTGAGGTAGGGTTTGCCCTCGCGCACATCGTTGGCGAGGTCGTGCATCATCTGCTTGGTAATCTCATCGCGGGCATGCGTCCACAAGTCGATAATCTTGTTGTAGCGCTCGCCCTCGGTGATGATCCCACGCTGGTACTGTTTGAGGACTTGCTCCACGTCCTTTTCGGTCTTGCGAATGATGACTTCCTTGCTTTCCGGCGTCCGCAGGTCATCCGTGGCGAAACTCAGGCCGCTGCGCGTCGATTCGCGGAAGCCCAGGTCCTTCATTCGGTCAAGCAGCGTGATCGTTTCGCGGCGGCCCAGCGTTTGGTAGCAGTCGGCGATGATCCGGCTCAAATGTTTGCCGGACAACGGCAGGTCGTAGTAGGACATCCGGGAATTGAGAATATCGTTGAAGAGCACGCGGCCAACTGTCGTGTTGACCAGGCCATTTGGATTGCGCGCCACATCATCGACCCGCACCTTGTCCTTGTCGTAGCGAACTTCGCTGATGACCCGTTTATCAATCGGTAACCGAACCTTGATTCGGGCGTGGACACCGACTTTTTTCTGCGCGTAGGCCAGGAAGACCTCCGCCGGGCTGCTGAAGACCATTCCCTCGCCCGCTTCGACGACATCGCCCGGCTCCCCGCGCACCGCCGTGAGGTAATAGCAACCCATGACGATGTCCTGGCTTGGGCTGATGATCGGCTGGCCGTTGGCTGGGCTAAAGATGTTGTTGGTGGACATCATGAGCACGGTCGCTTCCACCTGAGCCTCGATCGACAGCGGCAAGTGGACGGCCATCTGGTCGCCGTCGAAATCGGCGTTGAAGCCCTTGCAGACGAGCGGGTGAATGCGGATGGCATGCCCTTCGATCAGCACCGGTTCGAATGCCTGGATCCCCATGCGGTGCAGGGTTGGCGCCCGATTGAGCAGCACGGGATGGTTCTTCGTGACCTCTTCCAGGATGTCCCAGACGTGTTCTTCCTTGCGTTCCAACATCTTCTTGGCCGACTTGATGGTGTCGGCATGCCCTTGCTCTTTGAGCCGGCGGATGATAAACGGTTGGAACAATTCCAGCGCGATCTTCTTGGGCAGACCGCACTGATGGAGACGCAGCTCCGGGCCGACCACGATCACGGACCGAGCCGAGTAATCGACGCGCTTGCCGAGCAGGTTCTCGCGGAAGCGGCCTTGCTTGCCCTTGATCATGTCCGTCAATGATTTCAGCGGGCGGTTGCTCGATCCGAGCACGGGCCGCTTGCAGCGGTTGTTGTCGAAGAGCGCATCCACCGATTGCTGCAACATTCGTTTTTCGTTGCGGATGATGACCTCGGGAGCGTTCAGATCGACGAGCTTCTTGAGTCGATTGTTGCGGTTGATGATGCGTCGGTACAGGTCATTCAAATCACTCGTGGCGAAATTCCCGGAGTCGAGCAGGACCAGCGGCCGGAGGTCTGGCGGAATTACCGGAATACATTCCAGGATCATCCACTCCGGCTTATTGGGCGTGCCGCCGAAGCCACTATCGCGCAGAGATTCCACGACCTTGAGCCGCTTGGTCAGGTCGCGCTGCTTCTGGCGGGAAGGTTTGTCCTTGGTACTTTCCATCGCCAACTTATCGCGCAACTCCGCGGACAGCTGGACGAGGTCGAGCCGTTCCAACAATTTCTTGACTGCTTCGGCGCCCATGTCGGCCTCGAACGCTTCACCGAACATCTCGCGCGCCTTGCGGTATTCTTCCTCCGTCAGGAGCTGGCGTTCCTTGAGCTGAGTGTCGCCCGGATCGATGACGGCGTAATCCTGGAAGTAAATGATTTTTTCGAGGCTGGTCGTCTTCATATCCAGAAGCGTACCGAGCCGGCTGGGCATGGCCTTGAAAAACCAGATATGAACGACCGGTGCGGCCAATTCGATATGGCCCATGCGCTTGCGGCGAACCCGGCTATGGGTTACCTTGACACCGCAACGGTCACAGATCATCCCCTTGTATTTCATGCCGCGGTATTTCCCGCAGGCGCATTCCCAATCCTTCTCGGGACCAAAAATGCGTTCACAGAACAGGCCGTCTTTTTCCGGACGGTAGGTCCGGTAGTTGATCGTCTCCGGCTTCTTGACCTCGCCGAACGACCAGCTGCGGATATCATGCGGGCTGGCCAGACTGATGCGCACAGCCCCGTAATCGTTGATGCGGTCGTAACTTGATTCGCCCGAATTACTCATGGCACGCACTCCTTACAAAAAGCGGCAAAGTGGTGCGCGAGACCCGGCCGGTAGTGGCGGGTACAAAACGTCGCGGCCGTCGTGGCTTATTTGCTCGATCTCAAGAACACAGCCCTGCTGAAGGAAGGAACAACCTTTGGCTGCGTTCGCGCATTCCGCATGGTGGTAGACTCGTAGGATTTGGACAGACGCATACGGAATCATAAAGATGTTCGCAAACTAACTATCTTAACAATCTGTGGTTATTTGTCCAGATTCGGCAACTCACAAGCCTGACGCGCAAGCGAAGGAAGGGAGTGGCCCTCGCTCGCACATCAGGCTTGGATGTTGCATCTAGAGTCGCTTTTTCTCCAGCTGCATGTTCAGAGCCAGGCCCCGAATCTCATTCGTCAAGACATCGAAGCTGGCCGGCGTCCCGGCTTCGAGGGTATTTTCACCCTTGACCATCGATTCGTAGATTTTGGTGCGGCCCTCCACGTCGTCGGATTTAACTGTCAAGAGCTCCTGAAGGATGTACGCCGCTCCGTAGGCTTCCAGCGCCCACACTTCCATTTCTCCGAACCGTTGGCCACCAAAGCGCGCCTTGCCGCCCAGCGGCTGCTGGGTAATCAGCGAGTACGGCCCGGTCGCCCGAGCATGGACCTTGTCGTCGACCAGGTGGTGCAGCTTCAGCATGTAGATGTAGCCGACGGTGACCGGCTGCTCGAAGCGTTCTCCCGTGCGGCCATCGTAGAGATACGACTTGCCACTTTCCGGAATCCCCGCCTCGATCAAGCTCTTGCGGATTTCCGCCTCGCTGGCGCCGTCGAACACCGGGGTGATCGCTTTGAACCCCAAGCGCTGGGCCGCCCAACCAAGGTGGGTCTCCAGAATCTGGCCCACGTTCATACGGCTGGGCACCCCCAGTGGGTTTAACAGGATATCCACGGGCGTGCCGTCGGCCAGGAAGGGCATATCCTCTTCGGGGAGCACCTTGGAGATGACTCCCTTGTTGCCGTGCCGGCCCGCCATCTTATCTCCCACCGAGATTTGCCGCTTGGTGGCCACATAGACCTTGACCATCTGCTGAACCCCGCTCGGCAGCTCGTCGCCGCGCTTGAGCGAGTTGAGCTTGCGTTCCTTTTCCTCAAACAGGAAGCGGAGACGTTCGTTTTGCTGCTCATAGAGCTCGGCGCATTGTTTGAGCCGATCGGGGCTGCGGATATCGAGCTGGTCGAGCCGGAAACTCGTGGCCTGCTCCAGCACAGCCTTGTCTTCCTTGTCAGCAGCCAGTACGCGGCCGCTTACCGGATCCTTCAACTCCTTCTTGTCTAGGATGGTGGCGATGCTGCCGATCATCGAGCGGAAGTGGTCGGCGATCGTGCGGTTGTACCGATTCTCGATCTCGCGGTGCTCCTTGTCGAACGCCTTGCGTTCTTCATCGGACATGCTGGCGCGGCGGCTGAACCGCTGGGTGCCGATCACAATCCCTTCCACGCCGCTGGGGACTTCCAGGCTGTCGTTCTTGACATCTTCCCCGGCACGGCCAAAGATCGCATGCAAGAGTTTTTCTTCCGGCGTCAATTCGCTGCGGGACTTGGGCGAGACCTTGCCCACCAGGATATCGCCCGGATGAACAAAGGTCCCGATCCGCACGATGCCGTGCTCATCGAGATTGCCCAACGCCTTGGGCGAGACATTGGGGATATCACGGGTGAATTCTTCTTTCCCCAGTTTCGTCTCGCGGATCTCGATCTCGAATTCCTCGATGTGAATCGATGTGTAGGTGTCTTCCTTGACGAGTTTTTCGCTGATGATGATGGCGTCCTCGAAGTTGTAACCGTCCCAGGCCATGAATGCCACCAGAACATTTCGGCCCAGAGCCAGTTCACCATTTTTGGTCGCCGCACCATCGGCAATCACCTGGCCTTTCTTAACCCGTTGGCCAAGGCTGACGATCGGCTTCTGGTTCAGGCAGGTCCGCTCGTTGAGACCGACAAACTTCCGCAGGACATAATCGCGCTCGTCGATCCGGATGCGTTCTGCATCGACAAAGGTCACGGTGCCGGCTCGTTCGGAGCGGATGACCATGCCGCTGTTGTGGGCAACATCCTTCTCCAGCCCGGTCGCCACGATCGGCGGTTCGGTGACGAGAAGGGGCACGGCCTGGCGTTGCATGTTGGAACCCATGAGCGCCCGGTTTGCGTCGTCATGTTCCAGGAAGGGGATCAGACCGGCCGATACGCCCACCATCTGTTTCGGCGAGATATCGACATACTGAACCTGATCCGCGCTGATGTAACCGAAATCACCGCCGAAACGGGCGATGACTCGGTCCTGGGTCAACTTGTGGTTATCGGTCGGTGTATCGGCCGGGGCCAGATGCGCGAGCGATTCCTCATCGGCACGCAGCCAGGACACTTCCTCGGTCAGCTTGCGCTTGTTGAGCTTGCGGTAGGGTGTAATCAGGAAGCCGTACTCATCCACCCCGGCGTAGATGCTCAGGCTGGAGATCAACCCGATATTGGTGCCTTCTGGCGTTTCGATCGGGCAGATGCGGCCGTAGTGCGAGATGTGAACATCGCGCACCTCGAAGCCGGCACGCTTACGGTTCAGTCCACCCGGACCCAGGGCGCTTAGCCGCCGCTCGTGGGTCAGCTGGGCCAGCGGATTGGTCTGGTCCACAACCTGGCTTAACTCGCCGCGGCCGAAAAAGTACTCAATCGCCGCCGAGACACTCTTGGGATTGATGAGCGTGCGCGGCGTCATATCTTGCTGGTCGCGGATACTCATGCGTTCCTGGACCGTACGCCGCAGCTTGAGGAAGCCCTTGCGGAGCTCGTCGGCTGCCAATTCATCGATGGTGCGCAGCCGGCGATTGCCCAGGTGGTCGATGTCGTCCAAATGCCCTTCGCCGGAACGCAGCCGCAAGATGTACCGGATGGCATTGAGGTAGTCGAGCGGCTGCAGGGTCATCTCGCTTTCCGGGATATCCTGGTCGAACTTGCGGTTGATCCGGAAGCGGCCGACTTTCCCCAGGCGATACCGATTGGGATCCTGGAATTTCTCGCGGAACAGCTCTTTGGCTTTTTCGAGCTGCGGCGGGTTGCCCGGACGGAGGCGCTGGTAGATTCGCAGGAGCGCTTCTTCATGCGTGGCCGTCGGATCTTCGTTCAGGGAAGCGAGGATGAGCGGATCCTTGATCTTGATCAACACCATCACTTCCTTGACCGAACTGGCCAGGATACGGTCGACGTGCTCCTTGCCGAGCGTCTCGCCGCTATCCAGATAGACCTCGCCGCTTTCCGGGTCGATCAGGTCGCCGGCTACCATCGCCCCTTCCAAGCGGGCCCGGTTGGCCGGGTTTACCTTGATCGCTTCCGTCGGGTAGAAAGCCTTCAGGATGTCGGAGTCACTGCTGTACTCGGGGCTCATGGCACGCAACAGCGTCATCGACGAGAATTTGCCGCTCTGGTCGATGCGAACACCGAGCGTGTCTTTCTTGGTGACATTGATTTCAATCCAGCTGCCCCGCTCGGGGATAATGCGGCAGCTGTGCAGTTTGCGTTCGCTGGCTTCCGTATCCACCACGAAATCGACGCCCGGCGAGCGGTGGAGCTGGCTGACGACGACGCGTTCGGCACCGTTGATGATGAATTCGCCGCCGCCGATCATGATCGGCATATCGCCCAAGTAGACCTCTTCTTCGACGGGTTGCTCCTTGTTCAGCCGAAGCCAAACGCGGAACGGCCGGCCATAGGTCAGGCGGAGCTGACGGCATTCGTCGGGATCATAGCGAGGCTTTCCGAGCTCGTACTTCAGGTAATCGAGGCTAATGGTCTTGTCATAGCTCTCGATCGGGAAGATTTCGCGCAGAACCCCCTCCAAGCCGGTCGGCGTCCGCTTTTCGGGCGGCGTGTCCAACTGGAGAAAGCGATCATAGGAGCGAGTCTGCACATCGGTTAGAGACGGCACCTCGATGGCGTCGCCAATGCGGCCGAAGTTGCGGACCTGTTCAGGCTTGATGGCGCGTTGGGCCGGGATGGGCATAAGTCGTGCTCCTCCCTTCGATGACGGGGCGAGAAAAAAGCAAGGTGACCGGGGGTGCTCACCCGAACACCCGGTCACCTAATCAGCATGTCGCGAACCACACCAAAGCGAAAAGTAGTGAATCGAGAGAAAATCGTCGGTGAGGATAGCACAATCCCAGTGGACCTTACGCAGTGGCCACACACGGCATCCGCATCCAGGCGATGGGGCGCAAACATCGCGAGCCGACGAGGGCAGGAAAGTTGGCTGACGCGTGGCACGCTGCTTCCACCGATTGAACCACGTGACCGTCGGTCGCTCCACAGAGGGGCTATCCATAATCCCCACCGGGTCGCCGCCGTGCCTCTACTCCGTTCGCCGAACGAGAAAGCAATAGGCCAGCCAAGCACCGAGCCCGCCGCTTTCTCCAATCTTCCTGCGCGCAGTTCCTTACCTTATTCGACTATCCATTCCATTATACACAACGGTGGTTATTTTACTTCAGCGAAATCTTCGCCCCACCCTCTTCGAGCTTCGCCTTCAACTTTTGCGCCTCGTCCTTGGAGACGTTTTCCTTGATCGGCTTGGGGGCGCCTTCGACCAGGTCTTTTGCTTCCTTCAGTCCCAGTCCCGTGATTTCGCGGACGATCTTGATGACGTTGATTTTCTTGGCGGCGTCGAAGCCATCCAGTTGAACCATGAATTCCGTCTGCTCGGCAGGTTTCTCGGCAGCTGCCGGGCCTCCGCCGGCCGGTCCGGCCGCAACCGCCACCGCGGAAGCGGCGGGCTTGATCTTGTGGACCTGTTCCATGTAATCGCCCAGCTCAACCGCTTTGGCGACCGTCAGAGCAACAATTTTGTCGCCCAGGTCCTTCACCTCGGGGGACCAGACCCTTCCATTTTCCTCAGCCATTGGGTTCGCTATCCTTTCTTGATGCAGTGCTGCCTGAAGCAAAGCAGCGGCGTGCGTAATAGCATGTTAGTCTATGTGCGGTGGACGAACCGGCAAGTCGCATGGCACAGGATTTCAGTCACCTGGCCAGCAGGAGCCCCGCATTATCCCGCTGCCGGAGCCGGCGCTTCCGGGGCCGGCGTTTCCGCAGCGGGGGGAGCTTCCTCGGCAGGACGCTCACGCAAGGTTTTGATCTGGCCCGCAATCTGGGCCCCCGGAGCCAGGATCTGGCTTACCACACGCGTCGCCGGACTCAGAGCCAACCCGATGACCCGCCCGATGGCCTCGGGCTTGGTCGGCATGGCCAGGGCCCGCTTGAAATCGATCTCTTGCCCTTCGGAAACGGCCGCCTTGACCTTGATCCGGTCGTTCTTCCTGATGAGCGCTTCCAACTCTTTGCTCAGTTCGGCCAGGCTGTTTGCGCCCCAAGCCAGCGTGGTCGGCCCTTCCCAGCAGCTATGGACTCCCATCCCCATTTCATCGAACACCCGCCGGGCCAGACTATTCTTCACCACCCGCAGGCGGATGTTCTTCTTTCGAAGGTTGGCCCGGAGCTGGGTATCCTCATTGCAGCTGACTTTGCTGGTGCTCAACACGACCAGATCGCGGATGTCCTGAAAGGTCTGCTTCAGGGCATCCATTTCCATTTGTTTGATGGCTTTACTCATGGCAGGTGTTCTCCGACCGGGTGCTCGTCGCCCCAGGCGTGCTCCTTAGACGGTGACCGGGATACCAGGGCTCATCGTGGCAGACACCGTGATCGACTTCACATAGTTCCCTTTGACGCCGGACGGTTTGACCGACCGGATCTGATCGACAAACGTCGTGATGTTGGCGACCAACTTGTCATCATCAAAACTCATCTTGCCGACACCCGCATGGACATTCCCACCCTTATCGGCGCGGAACTCCACTTTGCCGGCTTTGAACTCCCGCACACTGGCGGCCACATCGCCACCGGCCGTCACGACCGTGCCGGCCTTGGGCGTCGGCATCAGGCCGCGCGGACCCAGGATCTTGCCGAGCCGGCTGACCATGCCCATCATGTCCTGCGTGGCCAGGGCCACATCGAAATCGAGCCAGCCTTCTTGCTGAATCTTCTTGATCAGATCGTCGCCGCCGGCATAATCGGCTCCGGCTTCTTTAGCCTTGCCCACGTTGTCGCCTTGGCAAAACACGAGCACTCGGACCGCTTTGCCGATCCCATGCGGCAGCGGCACGCTGCCGCGCACCATCTGATCATTTTGGGTCGTGTCAATTCCCAGGGACATATGGATTTCGACTGTTTCGTCGAATTTGGCGCGCTTGGCCTGTTTGAGCAGACCGATGGCTCGCTTGAGGGGCACGGGGCCTTCCTTGGTTAACTTCTGGTGCAAGTTGCGCAGGTGGTTCTTCAGTTTCTTGCCCAACGGTGGCGCATGGCCGGGCTGTTTTTTGCGCTTCTTGACTTCGCCATCGGCGGTTGGTTTGGCTGGCGGGGGAGCGGCCGGAGTCGTCGCCTCGGGAGGAGGCGGTGCCGACGGCGCAGCCGGCGCGGCGGCCGTCTCGGCACCCGGGGCAGTCTTGCCTTTGGGTGCTTTGGCCTTTTTCGGTTCCTTCTTTGCCGCCGGCGCCTCCGCAGCAGCCGGTGCCGCCGAAGTGGCTTCCGGTGTCTCGGCGGGGGCGGTGGACTGTTTCTTCGCCATCTACTCAAGCCTCCACGGTGATTCCCATGCTGCGAGCCGTGCCTTCCACGATCCGCACGGCATGATCCAGGTCACGGGCATTCAGGTCTTGAAGTTTCTTCTTCGCGATTTCCTGAACCTGACCCGGATTGACTTTGAACCCTTTGTACTTCCCGCTCCCCTTGGTCTTTTCTTCGGCGGCGATCAACTCGCCCCCCCGTTTCTTTTCCAAGGGGATCCCGGCCGCTTGCTTCAAGAGCACTGCCGCCGGAGGACTTTTGACGATGAATTCGAAGCTCCGGTCGGAATAGACCGTAATGACGACCGGCACGGTGATGCCGCGCATCTCCTTGGTGCGGTCGTTAAACTGCGTCACGAACGCACCGATGTTGACTCCATGTTGACCCAGCGCCGGTCCGACGGGCGGTGCCGGTGTTGCTTGTCCGCCGGTGACCTGCAAGCGGATTTGGGCTGCTACCTGTCTTGCCATCGTCTTTCCTTCTAGGTTTCGGGTTGGCTCGCTCCACCACGACAGGGCAAACCGTCACGAAGCTCCTTACACATGCTCGACTTGCCAGTATTCCAATTCGACCGGCACCGGCCGGCCAAAAATCGTCAGCTCGACGCGCACCAAACCCTTCGCTTCAAGCAGATCCTTGACTTCGCCTTCCATGCCGGCAAACGTTCCATCCTTGACCTTGACGCGATCGCCACGGTCGTATTTCGGTTTGGCATGAGCAATGCCGGGGACATGCTCTCCCTGGCGTCCCTTCATGCGCTCGACCTCCCGGTCCGACATGGGCGGCGGCGGGTGATTGAGACTGCCACCGACGAAGTCGCCGACGCCGGAAGTCTCCCGGAAGAGGTAAAGTATGCGGTCGTTGTATTCCACCTCGACCATCAGGTAGCCCGGATAGAGTTTGCGTTCCCGGACCACGCGCTTGCCATTGCGCATCTCCGTCACTTTCTCGACGGGGATGATGATCTGGCCGAAGTAATCCTCGAGGCCCTCAATTTTCACGCGGCGTTCGATGGCTTCCTTGATCGATTCCTCCCGGCCGCTTTGCACCTTGACCACATACCAGCGTTTGTTACTCTCGCCGGCAGGTTCCTCCGGTTCGTTCTCCTCCTCGGCCGTCGGCGGCGCCGGCGGGTCCGGCGGTTCGGCGCCGGCTGCATGATCACCGGTTCCCTCGGACGCAGTCGGAGCTTGCGGTTCCGATCCTTGCTGCGATTCCGCTGTGGATTTATCCTCCGCGCCGGACGGCGGGGTTTCCATCGTTGCCAGTTCTTCAGGCATGAGCCAATCTCTCCCGGCAGGGGGACGATTTTAGGGTCGTCGGCTGGGCCTCACCAATCGAGCTGGCCGCTTTGCGGCCCGCGGAGCAAGTTGTCTCGCCGTCTCGTCAGATCGTCAATTTGGCCCTCGAGCTCGGCCGCCTTCTCGGCGTTGCCCTGGGCCTTCGCATCTTCTTTCTCCTGGGTCAGCTTCTCAATCTGGGCGTCGAGGTCGCGCGTATCCACCCTTTCGGTCTGCAAGACGTTGATCCACCGCCAGCTCAATACATTGATCCAAAGCGAGTCCATCGCGAACAAGAATCCCGTAAGCAGCAGCATCGTCGTCAAGACGACGACGGTGTCCTGCACGAGGCGGCGCCGCGTCGGCCAGGAAACCTTGTTCAGCTCTGCTTCCGTAGCGATCAGAAAATCCGCAAAAGCTGGGAAGCTCACGATCCGGTACGCGAACCAGAGGGAGAACAGAGCCAACAGCAATGGCACCGTGAAACGCACATCGGGGAGCAAGAGGAGCGTTTTGCCGTGCGTGAATGGCAGCCCCACCTCCCAGTTCGCCGTCGCCGTCTCCAGGCTCCTGTGGCTGAGCAGCGTATAAATGCCGGAACCGGCGAGGATGAGGATCCCAAGAATTGTCCCACGCCGAACGCGCTGCCCCTGCGTCCGCTTGTAAGCAATCGTGCTGAACCACCCTTGCTCTTCCACGGTGATCATCCAGCGCTCGAAGCCGGCCCGGAAGAACAACATCCCGCCAGCGACCAGCAGCGCCACGCCGACGCCCACCGTGACGGCCACGCCCAGGATTGCTTCATTGGGGCTGTGGACCAGACTCCGCTCGAGGATGGTACCGACCCAACGCGTAAACAGGCCAATGATCAGGACGCCGACAAGACCAATCACAACACCGGCCCGGAGTCCCGGAGGCGGATTTGGACCAATCAGGCGACGACCCACGAGAGTCGCCAGGGCGGCAACCCCGAGCATGAGCAGCAGTCGCAAGGCGGCATCCACGAAGGACCCGGCCGTGCTCACCACGGCTTGTCCGATCGTCTCCCGCCAAACCGCCGGTATGGCGTAAAGGATGGCCAAGCAAACGAGGACGTAGAATGTCCCGACCAAGCTGCCAAACCCCAAGCGGTTCAGCGGCTGCTGAGGTGCTGTCTGGGGCGTTGTTTTGACTGCCACAGCCATGGCTTTTCCTTACCCTTTTTTGATTTTTGATCCTTTGATGGGTTCGCCCGCACAACGGCAAATCAATCAAAAATCAAAAACTCCAACAGGGGCGGAGCGACTCGAACGCTCAACCGCCGGTTTTGGAGACCGGTGCTCTACCAAATTGAGCTACACCCCTTCCCACTCAGGGGTCAATGAAAATAGGATTGGGAGAGCACAGAATCTCGCTTCCCATTTCGTCCTTCGCTGACTCCTGATTCCATCTCGTTACTTCTTGCGCGATTCCTTGTGGAGAGTATGCTTGCGTTCCTTTCGACAGTATTTCTTCAATTCGAGCCGATCCGCACCGCGCGTCTCTTTTTGCGCACGGTAATTCCGGTTGCCGCACGCCGTGCATTCCAACCAGACGTATTCCCGCATAATTCCCCTCCTCAGCTGCATGTTGTTTAGCTACTTGCGTTTTGCGGCTCGGTGGTGGTCTCCGTGCACGAAACGCAAGCAAGAAGCATGCAGCGAACGGTCAGGCAATGACCTTCGTGACCACTCCCGAGCCGACGGTCCGGCCGCCTTCACGAATGGCGAAGCGGAGGCCTTCGTCCATGGCGATCGGCTTATCGGGGAGCAGCTCCACCGTTACCTTGATATTATCACCCGGCATGCACATCTCCACGCCTTCGGGCAATTTCACCTCGCCGGTCACGTCTGTGGTGCGGAAGTAAAACTGCGGCCGATAGCCGGTAAAGAACGGCGTGTGCCGCCCACCTTCCTCCTTGGCCAGCACGTAAACACTGGCTTCGAACTTCGTGTGGGGCGTGATCGAGCCCGGTTTGGCCAACACCTGTCCGCGTTCCAGTTCCTCCTTTTCAATCCCACGCAGGAGGATCCCGACGTTGTCGCCGGCCACACCGTATTCCAGGGTCTTGTTGAACATCTCGACCCCCGTGACGACGGTTTTACGCGGCGCTTTCATGAGGCCGACAATCTCCACTTCGTCGCCGACCTTCACCTTGCCCTGCTCGATCCGGCCCGTGCCCACCGTGCCGCGACCCTTAATCGAGAAGACGTCTTCAATGCTGGCCAGGAAAGGCTTATCCTCCGCCCGCTGCGGATTGGGGATATAGCTGTCCAGGGCCTCGAAGAGCTTGTCGATGCACTCGCAGGCCTTGTCATCCTTGCCCGCCGACTGCATGGCGGCCAAGGCGTTGCCCCGAATGATTGGAATCTTGTCGCCGGGGAATTCGTATTTGCTGAGCAATTCCCGCAGTTCCAGCTCGACCAGCTCGAGCAGCTCGGGGTCGTCCACCGTATCCACCTTATTCAGAAAGACGACAATGTAGGGCACGTTGACCTGGCGTGCCAGCAGCAAGTGCTCTCGGGTCTGCGGCATGGGGCCGTCGTTGGCGGCAACGACGAGAATGGCGCCGTCCATCTGGGCCGCGCCCGTGATCATGTTCTTGATGTAGTCGGCATGCCCGGGGCAGTCGATGTGGGCATAGTGCCGGTTCGGCGTCTCGTACTCGACATGGGCCACGGCGATGGTCACCGTCTTGAGTTCGTCACGCTCGGTCCCACCCTTGGCGATTTCCTTATAAGACTTGACCTTCAAATCTGGCTTAAACTTGGCCGCCGAGCGCATGACCAGCGCGGTGGTCAACGTGGTCTTGCCGTGATCGATGTGCCCAATGGTGCCCACATTAACATGCGGCTTAGTTCGTGCAAATACGTCCTTAGCCATCGTTCCTCCGCAGGTTCAATTACGGTACGCCCCGAATCGGCTTCGGGGCAAAGGGTGGTGATTAGTTCCCCAAGAGCTGCTTCTGGGGATTGAACCCAGGACCTCGTCCTTACCAAGGACGCGCTCTACCGCTGAGCTAAAGCAGCACGCCAAGGTCATTTTTTGATTTTAGATGTTTGAGGGCCGATGGGAAGAGAAGCGCGTCCCGCGCCCACCCCGGATCGGTCCGTCCACAACCAAAATCAAAAGCGGGTGATGGGATTCGAACCCACGACGATCTGCTTGGAAGGCAGATGCTCTGCCAACTGAGCTACACCCGCAGTAAGTTGGGCAGGGAGGGATTCGAACCCCCGTAGGACTGAGTCCGTCAGATTTACAGTCTGATGCCATTGGCCGCTCGGCCACCTGCCCATCCATGCTGGTCTCAGGCTATGCTCCCGGGCAATGGCCTCCCGAGGAGGGGACATCACAGTTTCGCTTGGCCGGTAGGCCTGCCTTCCTGGTTGATAGTTTTTCCCCGCTAGGGAAGCTAGCGGTGGGATTTGAACCCACAACCACTGGTTTACAAAACCAGTGCTCTGCCGTTGAGCTACGCTAGCGCAGCCTAAAACGCGGAAAGCGTCAGTATAGGAGGGCGGCATGGGCCTTGCAAGGCGAAATTGCCTTCCGGCCAAATTCCCACTCCCTATCTGATCAATCCGCATTCGGCAGCCGGGCGGCCATGCCCCGGCACCGCTCACGGCCTGGCACATGGGCCCGCAGCTTTGCTGCACAGAGAGGCTGCGCCGGGCTCCTGGTGCTCATTATAAGGACGCGGCTTCCAGCTGCCAGGTTCGTTCCCGACTCTTCCGTTCTGCTCCGCCCAACAAATTGATCTGGCCGCCTACAATGATTCCAGTTAGCTCTCTTGTGCCGGACGTATCGGTCAGAACGACTTTGAGGGAACGCCCATGCTGGGTTTTCAGTCCATCACGGCGGTGACGATTTCGGGCGCGTTCGTGTTTGGCATGCTTCTCGTTTTACTCGAGAGCCTGCGGACCATGTTGGCCAAACGCCTCAACCTCAGTGAAACGCGCCTCGATTGGTTGGTTGCCGCCCTCAACTTGACCCTTATTCCAATGATGCCCATCAGTGGCATCCTCTGCGATGACCTGGGAGTCAAAGGCGTTTTTCTGGTCGGGTCGCTCACCACCGTTCTGGCGGTCTTTGCCCTGGCGATGAGCACTACCACGGTCCGTACCGTCGGTGCTATTCTCCTGGCCGGCGTCGGCGGCGCCTGTCTCAGCACGGCGAGCAGTGTGCTCATGAGCAAGGCCTTCTTCCCCGACAACGAGCCGGCTTCGCAGAACCTGGGCAACGTGTTTTTCGGGCTGGGCGCCCTGGTTACGCCTGGACTCATTATCACCTTGTTCCGGCGCCTGGATTACCGGCGAGCGGTCGGTGTCGTAGCGTTGCTCTGCTTGCTGCCGGCCTTTTTCGCGGCGTTTACCGAGCAGAGCGAATTCGAAACCATTGGCGGCGCAGCCGAATGGACAGCCATGCTGCGAAATCCGATTATCTGGTTGGCCGGCTTGGTTTTCTTGCTCTATGGGCCATTGGAGGGAATGCTGAGCAGCTGGGCAACGCAGTATCTCACGGATCGCGGTTTCCGGGCCCGGGCCGCGGTTTGGTTCCTGTCCGGGTTTTGGTTCATGTTCTTGGCAGCGCGGCTGGTGACGGCCCTGCTCCAAGAACAGGGCGATCTTCCCAAGAACTATTCGGGAGCATGGCTGAATGTCGGGTTGGCCCTGGCGGCCGCGGTGTTTTTGGGGAACATGGCGGGGGCTCGGACGGGCACCAGCGGAGCCGTGGGACTTCTGCTAGTCGGTGCGGTCCTCGGGCCGATTTTTCCGACGTTGGTCGGTATGCTGTTTGTCCATTTCCCCCATGCGCGGGGCACGGCATTTGGGTCGATGTTTGCCATCGGCGCAGTCGGTAACCTCGTGTTGCCGCCCTTGATCGGCAGCTATGCGCGGAGGCGCACGGTTCAGCGGGCCCTGGTCATCGCGATGGTGATCGCGCTGTTGTTGGCTCTGGTTGCCTTGATTTTTTGCCTATGCTTACCGCTCTTCCGGGACCAATAAGCTCTCGGCCTTGCGGATCTCTCGTAACTGTTGTCGGGTTTGTGGCGTGGCGGGGTAGATGCGCGGCCGGCCGGAAGGAAAACCCGGCGAGCGCGGCACCGGTACGATTTGATAGCCCTTTTCGCCAGAAGAAGCCAGCGCGAGGATGTACTCGCCGCGGCCCACCCAATCATCCCGGCATTCGGGCAAACGGCTTACCTGGATCTTTTTTCCCCGTAGGTCGTCGGTCTCTTTCCCCTGGGGCCAAAACACCTCGCGAATGGTAACCTCGGCGGGATCCTTATCGATTTCGTCAACCTGGGCAATGACATCGAGGCTGGAGACGAGGAACTGCGGCTGCGATAACACCACCGGCCGAGTGGCCCCGGGCGGCAGTGAAGATTTCATCGAATAAACCAGATATACCAGCCAGCCAATCCACGCCGCAAACAGCACCCCCACGAGGAGGAGGCGCAGGGTGGCGGGTTTCATCGTCGCCACTCCGCTTCGTCCAGCTCAATTTGGAACTCCTGGACCAGGGCCTGGTCCAGGTCGAACAGATCCTGAAAGTCCGCGAGACTATCCTGATCGGATTTGCTCATCAAGTTCTCTTCCACCAAGTTGAAGACGATGTTCCCGATGTCCGCGGTGCGGTTGATGCCCCACAGCCGAAACACCACCCGCGCCATCAGGCCGAATTCGCGGACGGCCAAGTCCCGCACGCCGTGCACCAGCTCGCGCCCGGAAACGTGATATTGAGCTCCCGGATTGCTGCTATCTTCGGCCGGCACGCGGCCCAGGAGTTTTTGCGTATGACTCAAGGCGGCGAAGACAAATTCATAAGCTTCGTACACATAACGGGGATCGCGCTGCAAAACCTGGGCAAGCCGAGCATGGTAAGTGGACATGAAACGGCAGCTCCTCCAACGAACAGGTTCCCATCGGGACTGTGTCAACCCTCATCCGAGCCGTGTCAAAATCTCCTCCGCCGCCACAATCACCCGCCGGCCGTCTTCGAATTCGACCAGGACTTTGCGGGCCAGGATTTCCTGGGAAAGGACCCGCCCCTGGCCTTTGCGCGTCAGGAGCCGGGCGCCCACCGGCGGCAATTGTTGCTGAAACTCTTCATAGACATCTTGCTCGAAACGCAGGCAGCATTTCAATCGGCCGCAGCGTCCCGAGATTTTCGATGGATCAAGCGTCGATTTTTGCAATTTGGCCATGCGCATCGATACCGGCGGCATGCTGGTCATATGCGTGTTGCAACAGACCGGCTTGCCGCAATCGCCGTAGTCCGCCAAGAGCTTGGCCTCGTCCCGGACGCCGATCTGCCTCATTTCGATGCGCGTCCGATATTCTCGCGCCAGATCCTTGACGAGTTCTCGAAAATCGACCCGCTTTTCAGCCAGGAAGTAAAACACAATCCGCTCGCCGCCGAAGATATGCTCGACATCGACCAACTCCATCTGGAGCTGGCGTTCCTGAACGATGGCACAGCATCGGTCCAGCTCCTGGCGCTCGGCGTCGCGAAGTTGTTGCTGTTGCTCGCGATCCTCCGCTCCGACGAGGCGCATGATCGAGCCCCGCGTCGCTTCCTGGATCAGCTCCACGGCGTGCGGATTGGCGTCGCACAGGACCTGTCCGATTTCGTGCCCGCGCTCGGAGCGGATCACCACCTCGTCGCCCCGAGCGTATGCGGTGGTTTCGCCGGCTTCGTATTCGCCCAGAAAGCGCATGGCCCCGTGCCGGACGATATATTTGGAGGCCATGGACACACTTCCCCGTCATCCTCGAATGGGCGGTTGCAGCAGACCCCACTGCTGTCGCCCTGATTCCCGGCTGACCATTGTAAGATACGCTACGGAGAATGAAAGGGCATTCCGGAATTCGCGTCCAGAAAATGTGTCTCCGGTCGGAATGGCCTAGTTCCACCTTCCGACAGCCTTGAGCGCCTGGTTCAGCAACTGACGTACGGCATCGTTGTCGGTACTACCCGGCGTGATGCTCAGGTAGGCCGCCAGGTGATCGATGGCTCGGCCCGGCTGGCCCGCGTGAACGAGGCTGACCCCCAGGTCCCGGCGCTGCAGGATGTCTTCTGGGCTCAGCTGCCGTAACCGCTCAATTACCCGAGCTGCTCGAAGAAAGTCTTTTTGCTGGAGGTAGACCCCTTTGAGATTCGTGAGCAAACGAAGCACCAGCAGTCGCAGCGGAACTGGCTCGAGCTGTTCGGGAGTGGCTTGGAAAGGCATTCCGGTGACCTGTTGGACCAGCGTTTCGCAGTCCGCCGGCGTCAGCTGGCGACCCCCATGGAACGGATCGAACAGGACCTCCTGTCCGTCGGCCTTTGCCATCGCCACAAAATGGCCGGGAAGGCCGATACCGGCGATCTGGAGTCCTGCCCTTTGGCCAACGGCCATCGCCACCAACGACAGCGTAATTGGCAGACCCGTCCGGCGGTCGAGCACTTCATTCAGATAGCTGTTGCGCGGATCGTAATAATCCTGGATATTGCCCCGGAAGCCCATCTCATGGAATAGGTACCGGCAGAGTCCGAATACGCGGGCTTCAAGACTGCCGCGCAGATAGCGCTTCACCTCGTGTGCCATTCCGGTCAATTCGCTGAGATAGGCCTCCACGTCGACATTGGCGTATTCATCGCGCGCAAGCCAAAGGGCCAGCTCCGCGACATCGAGCGGAGCCGCGGCATCCTGGGCCAATTGATCGAGCGCCTGGTCGAGATCCATATGTGCATTGTAGCGGGGCAGGAAGGTAGGAAAGTAGCAGCCGCGGAGACCAGGACTCTCTGCACACCTTCCCTTTGCGCTTGATCTTGGTTAATCTGCGACGAGAATGGCCATTGGTATGCCCCCTCGCTCCATCCTCTCCCATCGGCGGGCGACAGGATCCGGCTAAGGAGGCGCAGTATGAAAGGAAACGGTTATGCCAGTCAACGCACCACTGAACCGCAAATTGCGTATGGGCCTGGTCGGCGGCGGCCAGGGCGCTTTCATCGGCCGGGTTCATGCCACGGCTGCAATCCTGGACAACCGCGCGGTGTTGGTGGCCGGCGCACTTTCTGCAGATCCTGCCAAGGCCAAGGCATCGGCACCAGATTACGATATCAAGCCGGAGCGAGCCTATGCCTCCTACCAAGAAATGCTGACAGCAGAATCGAAATTGCCCGCTTCGGAACGGATCGACTTCGTGTCGATCGCCACGCCGAACCACACCCATTTCGAAATTGCCAAAGCCTTCGCGGAAGCCGGTTTCAACGTCATGTGCGACAAGCCCCTGACTTTCGATCTGGCCCAGGCGGAGGAGCTGGCCAAGATTGTGCAAAAAACGAGCGTCGTTTTCGCGGTCACACATAATTACACCGGCTATCCCCTGGTGCGCCAGGCTCGCGACATGATTCGCTCCGGTGAGCTGGGGGAGATCAACGCCATCCGGGCTACGTACGTGCAGGGATGGCTTCGGCGGCGGTTGGAGAGGGACAAGCAGAAACAGGCCAGCTGGCGGACGGATCCGAAGCGTTCGGGAGCGGCCGGCTGCTTTGGGGATATTGGCACGCATGCCTACAACCTGAGCCGCTTCATTACGGGTCTGCTTCCGGACCAGGTCTCCTGCGTGCTGAAAACGTTCGAAGCCGGCCGCGAGCTGGACGACTATGGCGTGGCCGCGGTCCGCTACCAAAACGGTGGCCTGGGCACGGTGACCGCCTCCCAGATCTCTCATGGCCGGGAAAACGATTTGTGGATCGAGGTAGATGGCACGAAGGGCGCCCTCGAATGGCACCAGGAAGAACCGAACAAGATGCTGTTTCGGGTTAATGGCCAACCGCATCGGCTGTACACCCGCGATCCGAATGCTCCGTTCATGACGGAAACGGGTAAGGCTTCCTGCCGGCTGCCCAGCGGCCATCCGGAAGCCTTCTTCGAAGCGTTCGCCAATATCTACACAGCCGCATATGCCGATATGGTAACCCGTGCCGGCGGACACAAGATCGACGGCAGCAAGAGTCTTTACCCGAATGTGGCGGACGGGGTCGATGGCATGAACTTCATCACCCAGTGCGTGGCCAGCTCCAAGCAGGATGGCCATTGGGTGTCGCTGAAACATCCGCTGTGTCGTTCGTGACAACTGATGATCGGGGGATGGAAGATGGGATGCCCGGGGGCAGGACCGGGTACTCGGTACGGTCCATCGAATTCTGCTCCCAATCACGCCGTTTATTTTCCGTAAGGCGAACCGTCCACGCCCGGCAAGGAACCGCCAGGCTAAGGGCAAGCCAGCTTGTCAGCAACATCACGCGAATCGATTGCCGGACCTTGGTGGGCGTAAGCGGCTGCCCGGAATCGCCGAGGATCGCCTTGGGGGAAACCACTCCGCCATAACTGCTAGGGCCGCCGAGCTGCACGTCCAGGGCACCGGCCATGGCGGCTTCGGCCCATCCGGCATTTGGGCTCGGGTGCTTCCGGCCGTCCCGCCAACCCATCCGGAGGGCTTTTCCGCCCCTCCGGTAGAGCAGGGCGGCGGCGAGGCTAATCAGAAGATAGGTAATGCGTGCCGGAAGGTAGGTCGCCAGGTCGTCCATGCGAGCCGATGCCCAGCCGAACTGGACGTAGCGCGCGTTGCGATAGCCGACCATGCTGTCGAGCGTGTTGATGGCCTTGTACGCCCATAATCCCACTGGCCCTGCAAGGGCCGCATAGAAGAGTGGTGCGACCACGCCGTCCGTGGTGTTTTCTGCCACGGTCTCGATGCAGGCCCGCTGAATTTCCTGCTCGGATAGCGCATCGGTATCACGGCCAACGATGCCGCCGAGCCGCTTCCGGGCCTCCGTTAAGTCACCCATCGCGCATGGCGTCAGGACGGATTGTGTTTCGCGAGCCAAACTGCGGGCGGCCAAGCCATAGTAGATCAGTACCGTGGCCGCCGCCCTCCAGGCCCAGGGATGCCAAGAACCGGCCAA
Organism: Gemmataceae bacterium; assembly: GCA_035295665.1. Taxonomy (GTDB): domain Bacteria; phylum Planctomycetota; class Planctomycetia; order Gemmatales; family Gemmataceae; genus DATGIQ01. The sequence goes on from DATGIQ010000584.1 coordinate 42,636, forward strand.
TTCTAAAATACCCCAGGTGAAACAAACGGTCGATCCCGTGACGATTGCGAGCAGAACGATGCCACCGACCCGCGCTCCACAGAAACGGCGCAGCGGCGGTTCGAGCAACGGAATCAGACGGCCGATCCAGCGGACGGGATGGGGCCAGCGCGGCGGATCGCCAAGAACTTGATCGAGCAAAAAACCCAAGGCCAACGCCGCGCCGTCTGCCATCATGGCGGACCATTTTAGTTATCCATTCGCCCATTGCAAATGTTTCCGCGAACTGCCCAAGGATCGCCCCCGCTGTTTCCCCTAGCGGCGCGTTCTAAATGCAAGGCACTCCCGGATTCTTGATCTCCTTTCCGGCCTTGACGGCATTCGCCCACTCGATGTAATCCTTCGTAAAGTTCCGATACCCCGCGGTAGCGGCAAACAACTCGCCCTCGGAAGGCCATTGATAATCGGGCATTTTCATGACGTACATGTTCCAGCCCTTCCACAGGAACATCATCGCATACAATCCCGGCAGGGAGACCCCATAAGCCCTGGCGATCATTCCTTGGAAATAGTAATTGGTTTCGTAGCCTTTCAACACATGTCCTTTGAGCGGCCCATCGTCGAAAATGAACGCATCCTTCTTCACCGAGGAGCCCCAGAAGGGCGAGTCAAATCCGGAAGCTGCCAAATAACCGTGACTCGACCAATCGGGGTAAGGATCTTGCCCTGTCGGCGGCACACGAGCCCAGCCGACGCCACGAGGAACGTAACTACCCTCTGCGAAGATGTGCTTCATTAACAGGTTCATCTCGAACATCACCACGGCATTCCAGTAGGTTCCATCAATGTGCGTTTCCTTGCAGCAAGGTTTCAATCCGAGCGGATCGTCGGCACCGAGCGGGTTCTCGGCCAAGCAACCGTACAGGTTATTGTCGCCCGCCGCGAACGCCATCGGATCCTGTTGCAGCCACCGTCCAAGCACCGGCGAAAAGTCACGGTTGCGGAAGTTGTACAATCCGCTGACCGTGTCGAACCGTCCACCCTGGTGCAGATAGATCCAGTTCACCGAGCTGCTGCTGCGCGCGGACCAATCGGGAGCCAGGAAACTCACCTGCCCATAGGGGTCATAAACATACCGCTCTTGCACGGTCCCGGTTGCATCTACGACGGCTGTGACATTCCAGTTGGCGTCTTGTTGCACATAAAGCCTGGTGCCATCGCTGGTGTCCCGCTCCACCATCGCATCTTCATACGCCGGGCTCCATACATATTGCGTCTGCATCTCGCCGCCACTCTGCTCCTCCACCACCTGCCAATCCTTGGAAAAGTACAGGTCCATGGTAGCCGTGGAGGTCTCCGTAATCCGGCGGCCGAGCGCATCATAGGTATACGTGGAGAGCGGACGGCCATCGCTATCCTCTACACGAATGAGCCGGTTCCAGGCATCGTAGACGAGCGTGTTGTCATTTTGATCCGTGACGGTATTGCCGTTGTTGTCATAGCCCGGCGTCGCCAATCCGCCGATCGACGTGATCTGGTTCTGCGCATCAAACGTCCGGTTTTGATCGATCCCATCGGTGGTCACCGTCTGCCAGTTGCCCAGAGCGTCCAGCGTCCACGCCTGGCTATGGCTAGGATTCGTGATGGAATTGTTGGACGGATCAAGCGCACCGCGCGCGAAGGCCGTCAGCTGGTTGAAATTGTCGTAGCCGTTGCCCGAGCCATTGGCGTGGTACAGTTCGTCGAAGGCAGGATTCACCACGTTCTGGCGGTAGAGGGGATTGCCATCGGCATCGTAGCCATAGGCGAACTCGTCCGTGGCGGTGCCGGTGTTCGTGTTGAGCCAGAGTTGGTCTACGACCCGGCCGAAGCGATCCAGGCCGGTATATTGGTCCCCGGCGTCGCCGGTCGGTTGGCCGGGTTGCTGGAGATAGGTCAGGTCCACGCCCGACTGCGGATGGGAACGCACCACGATTGTGCTCAGGCCGAGGTAGCGGTAGCTCTCCAGGATACCCGTGCTGTCCGAGATCGATGTCAGGCGGCCAATGGCATCGTCCACGCCTGCGGCATACGTGTAATCGATCTCTCGGCCGTTGGGATAGGTCATCGAAATCAAGCGGCTATGATTGGCGCCGCCGGCCATCTCGCTGTACGCGTACTGCACGGCCGGAGTGCTCGCCGGGTCCACCGGCCCGGTGTGTGCCTGGTACTGGCGGACAAGCTGGCCCAGGCCGTTGTAAATCTGCATCACCTGGTTGACGATGTTGCCGCCGCTGGCCGCATCATAGCTGGTGTACAGGTACGGCCGGCCTGCGGAATCGTAAGCCGTCTCCAGCCGGAGAATGGTGCCGTCTACCCCGCTCCCCAAGGTCGTGACGGCATCGGCGATCTGCCGGCCGAGCACATCATAGCTGTAGGTGTGGGTGCTGCCGTTGCGATCGGTCTTGGTGAGCGCCTCCCCCAGAGCGTCGTAGGTGTACGTCTGGGTGTTGGGCAGGCCATTGTCAGCGTAGATCACCGCGGCCAGCAAGTCGTTGGAGCTGATCAGGCCCGTGACGCCATAGACGTATTGCGTGGTCTGAGTCTGGTTATTGGGCAGCACCGCCGTTTGCGTCAAGACATGATCCGCGCCATCGTAGGTGTACACGGTTGTGCGATTGGTCGAATCCGTCGGCGTGCCGTCGCCGCTGTATCCTTCGATCGTCTCCACCGTGCGGCCTAGCAGGTCGTAGGTCGTCTGGGTAACAAGGCCCCGCGGATCAACGACATCTTGGATACGACCGGCGGGATCGTAATCGGTGTGCGTGACCAGCACGGTATCCGAGCCGGCCGGGGGCGCATCCGGACGGGTATAGGCCATGCCGCCGTTGGTGCCAACATCGACCTGGTCCGTTAACCGGTTGGCCGGATCATAATAACTGGCTACGTAGGACACGCGGGCCTTGGGACTGTTAGTCGGATCGCCCAGCGCGCCGGCCGCCGTCTCATCGTGGAAGCGTTGGCGGGCAATTACCAGAATGGGATTGTTGTCGGCGTCGTACTGGGTCTCGGTCTGGCTCAGGACATTGTTGTTGGCCACGGAGCCAGCGTCCGCCCAGGTGGCATCGCCTTGGCCATCGGTCTGATAAGTGGCCACGAGCATTCCCGCGCCATCGTACTGGTTCTTGGTAACGAGTCCGCCCGGGGACACTCTCTTGATGACATTGCCACGGTGATCGTACCAGCTGCTGGTGGTCAAGCTGGCCAGGGAGACGGTGCCGTCGTTTGGATCCACACTGAACATGTTGGTTTGGAAAAGCCGGCCTTGATCGTCGTACTGATTCGTGGTGAGAGCGCGCAGGCGATTGGCCGGCGGGCGATCCGGCACGCCATTGCTGACCGTGATGGAGACGCCATCGCCGTCGTACTCGCCCTGGGACAACGTTTTGTCAAGATTGTCATACACGGTGTACCAGATCGGACGGTGCGTGCCATTCGCCTCGACATCCTGCACGCCCTGTTTGCTGGCCACCCGGCGATCGCGCCAATCGTAGAAGTCCTGAGTCACGCGCGGGGCTGCTCCGCCGCCGGGAAAACGGGTCTGCTCGGTCAAGTTGCCATCGCCGACCCCACCGTTGTCGTAAACCATGGCGCTGACCTCGACCATGTTCGACGGAGCCGTATTGTTCTCCGGTGACCAGTAGCCGCTGGCCGGCGTATCATCGGTCCCCACCCATGTGCTGACCATCCGGCCCAAGCCATCGTAGATTGCACGGTTAATCGTGCCGGTGGGGCTCACGGTCCGGTCGAGCCGGCCGCGTTCATCGTAGGCGTAGAACGTGGCATTGTAGTTGGTCCCGGCGATTCCCAGGTAAGGGTCGGTGCTATAGGTTTGACCGGACAGGGAGAAGTATCGATCGGTCTCGACAACTTGGCTGCCCGGACTCGTGAAGCTTCGCGACAGGCTCTGCACGTCGCTGATCGGTTCCGTTCCGTCAGGCCGGCCCGCGGGATCCACATGTGGGACAGCCGACATGGTCAAGACTTCCGTATAACTGGGCGAGTGATCCCGATCCTCGCGGATCACCTGCGTTGGACCGGTGGGCAAATTCGTGCCAGCCTGCCAACCGGGATACGTCCGCATTTCATGGGCCGGGTCGTTGTAGACGGTGTACGTGATGTTGCCGTTGGGTTCGGTCATCGCCGTCGTACGCCCAAAACGGTCCACCTCGTAGCGGGTGATCAGATGCCGGCCACCCCCTGCCGGCGTCGTCCAACCGGCTGGGAGATCCTGGAAGTCGCCGCTGCGGCTCGTATCGACATCGACAATCTGCTCGACGACGGCGCTGGTGCTCGGATCATAAGCCGTGTAGGTCAGGAAGCCGTCGCCGTCCCTTTGCCAGATGGGCCGTCCATCGACGTCATAAACGGTACTTTGTGTGTCGGCGATGCCGGGGCCGTTCTGATCCGCCGAGACCACCGGGCGGCTCATGGTCTGTGATTGCATGCGCGTCGAGCCGGCAAACCAGGTGTAGCTGTAGCTGGTCGTTTCGGCGCCCGTGCCGTCCGCATTCCGATAGACCGTTTGCGTGGCGATCGGATACACCGCCGGTTCCGTCTGGGCCGGCACAACGGCGTTGAGCATGCTGTCTGAGAGAACCTTG
>DATGIQ010000585.1:0-4193 GCA_035295665.1 Gemmataceae bacterium
ATGAACGCTGGAGCGGACGCTCATTCCGCCGCCAAGGCCGTTCTCCCTTCCAAAACCAGCGCGAAACCGTCCCACCAGTAGAGGAAGCGGTCCAGGCTCATTCGCCGGGTCCGGCCATCGGCATCGTTGGGATCAATGACGAGGACGGTATCCTCGGTCAAGTCAATGAGCGTGACAATGTGGCCGCCGGCGCCAGGGTAAAGTTCGCGGAAGCCGACCACCGCGCCGAGGCCATGATCCACGGCATAGTGAAGAATCGTCTGATTCCGTTGGCCCGGATACTGAATGCGGTAAGGAACCTCGGCCTGCGATACGGTCGTCTCCAGGTTGCTCACATCGCAGCGCGAGGCATTGTGTTCGGTCAAGCCGTAGAGGGCCTCGATCTTGTGATGCCGCGCAAGGGTTTCGAGAGAGCACCAGCCACACCGGCCGGGGGGACGATTTCGGATGCGACATGCGGCCGACACTTTGACTTCGGCGCGAATCGCGCCGGGAAGGAGCATGAGGAGGGTGAGGGCGAAGGAAAGTGATCGCTTGACCATGCAAAGACCCTTCTACCTGGGATCCAAATCGGCCAACTCTGGCACGTGGAAACAGATTATTTTATCGTGCGCAAAATCCTTTCCCTTGCTACCATTGGCTCTTCGCAACGTATGCCGGCCATACCGGTCGGTTGGCGGGTGGGAGAGTTTCCTGAGGCAGGAGGGTCGTAACCGCCAGGGTTGCTGAATGTTCCGCCATGCTCAAGTGTAAATACAGCTGAGGTATTGTGCAAGAGCCGCTTTGAAAAATTCTGGTTGTAGGCGCAATGAGTGGGATGGCTGATCTAGGCAGGGACAGGGGCGGCTGCTATAGTCCGGCCGTCATCGTCTGGTCCTGTGTTCAGGACCAGGCAGGGATGCCATACCTTCGTTTAACCGGGCAGGGGTGCCGCGTGCCGGAAATCGGCATAGTTCCCGCTTACACCACGCATCGGGGCCGGGCCTACCATGCGGATGCGCTGGACGTGCTCCGCCGGCTGCCGTCCAACTCCATTGCCCTGGTGCTCACGTCCCCGCCGTTTGCCCTACGCCGCAAGAAGGCTTACGGCAACGTGGCGGCCAGCGAATATGTGGAATGGTTTTGGCCGTTTGCGCGCGAGATCCATCGAATCCTGAAACCAGACGGGAGCTTTGTTCTGGAACTGGGCGGCGCCTGGAATCCTGGCAGTGGCACGCGCTCGCTGTACCAGTATGAGTTGATCCTACGCTTGGCCCACCTCTTTTGCCTGGCGCAGGAGTTTTACTGGTACAACCCTTCGCGTTTACCGACGCCCGCTGAATGGGTCACCATCCGGCGAACCCGGGTCAAGGACGCGGTCAACATGCTCTGGTGGCTCTCGAAGACCGCAACGCCCCGGGCTGACAACCGGCGCGTGCTGCGGCCCTACAGTCCTTCGATGCGCCGGCTGCTGAAGGATGGATACAAGGTTGCGCGGCGGCCTTCGCAGCATGATATTGGGCCGCACTTTCGCCGGGACAACGGCGGGGCCATCCCACCCAATTTGTTGACGATCCCCAATACCCGCTCGAATGATGAATATCTTCACGATTGCCGGCGGGCCGGCCTGCCCATTCACCCGGCCCGCTTTCCGCCCGGGGTGCCGGAATTCTTTATTCGCTTTCTTACCGAACCGCGCCAAGTCGTGCTCGATCCGTTCGCCGGCAGCAACGTGACCGGTCAGGTTGCCCAGACGCTGGAACGCTCCTGGATCAGTATCGAAATCGACGCCGACTATGTCGCGGGGTCGATGCTGCGCTTTCCGGATGCGGTACCTAGCTCCGCGCGGCCCGGCTCCGCAGCAGGCTAAGATGGCGCGCGAAACGGTCCGCCAAATATTGGTGGACTGCCGTCAGCAAGTTCAAATCATCCTTGGAAATGCTCTGGCCATTACTCAGCTCGGCACTCGCCGTCCCGAGGACGCGTTCCACATCGGCCAGGATCGCTCGGGTACGGTCCAACCGCGCCGTGAGCGCCTCGCCGTGCAGGTTTTCCGTGATCCCCCAGAACCGACATGCCTCGGCGAAGGTCACTTCATTGCGAAGGCCTTCTTCGAATTTCTTGACGGCCAAACTGCCGAACAGCGTCTGAAGATGTTTTTCCCAGTCGCGGGTGATCTTCACCGCGCTGGCCGGGGGCGGCGGCTCGCCACCCTGTTGGAGGCGGACCACCATCTGTTTGCCTTCCCAGGTCAGGGCATAGAGCTTCTGCCCCATCTTGGAGAGCCAGCCGCGGCGGGTCAGGCCCCGTTCTCCCATGATGCTGCTGAGGACCTTGTTGGAGTCGGGATACTCCTCGGTGTAGCCCTTCAGGCCAAAGGTGCGCGGGAATTTCTGCCACGCCGCCACGACGAGTGCTTCCGCACTGAACGGCGACTGACCCTGTTCTTCCAGCTGATGTGCGGCCAGAAGGATTTTTTCCGGAACCGTACATTCGGCGATGTTCACGCTTGTCCCCCATGCAGTCGATGAGACTGACGACATCGAATTCTCCCTGCTAAGAGATTCTCCCTGCTGCGCGCGGGGTGGGTCAAAGGCATTCAGCGGTCCAAGCGCGCAAAACTTCGTCGCGGGCTGCTCTATCCGCTATGTTCGTCGCCGACGGTATCACGATGCCTCCTCTTCCGTCGCCATCGTTTGGCTTTTCATGATCTCGCAGAGCAGGACGGTCGCATAGCTGCCCGCTGGCAGACGGAACGTGAGGCGAACCCCTTCGGCAATCCGTTCGGCGGCCAACTCATCGGGGTAAACCAGGTTGTGTCGCCGCGTTCCTTGCAAGAGCTTGCCGAAACCAAAAAACGCTCCCGTTGTCAGGCCCGCATCGGCAAGGGCGGCGGCTTCCCGCGCAGCTGCAGCGTGCGCAGCTGCAAACATCTTGCGGCCAAAAATCGGCCCGGTGTGCACCGTCTCGCCGGCCTCAAAGCGCGCTTGCTCCTGGGGCACATCCGCAGCAACAAACAAACCGCCGAAGGGCCGCTTGGCCATCACATCGCCGGCCATGACGGTAGGGAGCAAGCCATCTTGCAAGCGGCGGCCAAGGTAGTGATTGAACAGGGCCGCCTGCGCGGCGGAAAGCGCCAGCCGGCGCAGGAAGGGCGCGCGTGGCATCCGCCGCCCGGCAGCCTTCGCCGTTCCCCGTTCCGCGTTCCACGAACTGCCGAGCAAGGACAGACCGAGCTGAACGGTCTCGCCAGCATGGCCAAAGCGTTGCGGCCCGTAGTAATTGGCAAAGCCTTGTCGCTGCAATCGGTCGAGTAGGGGTGGAAGCCGTTCGTCGGCCGCTACGGGATCGCGAATCAGGATACGAAACCGATTGCCGTGCAGATGCCCCGGCTTCAGCTTGTTGCCATGCCGGCTGATTCGAAGAACGCGGATCCCTTCGCCATCGAGCTGAGGCAATCGCTCTTCGCCGACATCAGGCACCGAAATCATCTGGCGCGTAACGGCCTGCCGGTCTTTGAGCCCCGCGCTGCCGACTTCGCCCGGCGAAATGCCCAGCCGCCGAGCCACCTGGCGGATGAAGAACTCGGCCCCCATGCCGCGCTTCTCGATCCACAGATAAAGATACTCCCCGGTGCCGCAGGGCTCGTAGGCCGGAATCTCCTCGACTTCAAAATCTTCGGGGAATTGTTTGATTCGGCCACCAATCCCTGGAAGATCTGCAGTCAGCAACGGCGGCGGCAGGAGCGGATCAAAGCCCATCGTTTACCTCCTTGAGGTCGGAGACGGTTACGTTTATCGTAAAGTGCACCGGCAGTCGGGAGCCTCGACCCGTCTGCGAAGCCCATGGAATCAGGATACCGCTCATGATCCATTCCCGCATGTTGCCTGGTCCGTTCGCTGCCCTCACGCAGCAATCTCGGGAAGTACAGCCAACCTGGGCGGCGTTGCCTGTGCGGCAACGGCTGCGACCGGTTCGGGCCCTTCGCCATCTGCTGGCCGCCGAATCCCAGTCGCTCTGCGAAGCCGTGGCCAACGATCTGGGCAAACCGGTTGAGGAAACGTTGGGTGGCGAACTCTTGCCGCTGGCCGCGGCGTGCCGATTCTTGGAGCGTGAAGCCCACCGGATCTTGCAGCCAAGGCGGATTTCGAGACGCCATCTGCCGCTGTGGCTCTGGCCGCAGAGCGATCGCGTTTACCGCCGTCCGCGCGGTC
>DATGIQ010000586.1:0-8591 GCA_035295665.1 Gemmataceae bacterium
CGGGCACGTCATGTCCCAAGCTGTTTTCACAGACTCGACCTTTGCCGAACATCGACACCCAGACAACGGGTTCATTCAGCCCCGTGTTCTTGGGATCGATACTTTTGTCAGAGTACGCAGTGGCTAGCACGACGCTTCCCGGTGGGATGACCGAATTCTGATACAGCTCATCATTGTTGTGCTGGAACTCGGCGGGCATGTCTTTCATGATGGGATGGTCGGTTTTCCGGTTCGCCACCTTGAAGACATGCCGTTTGCCGTGATAGCCCTGTTTTCGCCAGCCGCCTGCGATGACCATTTCGAACTGCTTGTCGAAATCGCTGCCGCTGGTGAAGGCGGACGAGGCGTGATGGTAGACAAACAGGCCTTTTCCCTTGGCAACGGCATCGGTGAATGCCTTTTTGTTTTCCTCCGACCAGCGCGTCTGGGGCCCGCCGTTCCTGGTGTCCTTGTAGTTGAGCAGGAGCGCGTCGTATTTGGCCAAGTTTTCCGGCGTAAGATCCTTGGCCGGCGTTTCCGTCACATCCACGGCCATGCCCGCCTTGGTCAGGATTTCCTTCAGGAAGGGGGTCGTCTTTTTCCAATCATGGCCGTGATCACCGGTAATGATCAGGACCTTGACAGGCTTATTGTCCGCTCCGAGGGCCGGCCATGCCAAAACGGCAATCGCCATCACACTCGCCAGCATCCGTCTCATGGAAGAACCGTTCCTTTCAAAGGGGTTTCAGCAACAACTCGCTAGTCGGTAGATTGGGCAAAGAGAGGCTCAACGTCAAGGGGTGGGCCCATTTCCGGCAAAGAGACTCGATTCAAATGGGCGACGCGCACCTGGAGAGTCGGTGCGCGTCGCATGGGCGTTCGGGCGGTTGGAGAGTTCGGCTAGTTGCTTTTTAATTCCCAATCCTTGGCATTCGTGCCGGGTTTGACATCGAGTTGGAGTTCGGTCTGCTCGTTGTACCGGGCGGGAAGCGCTTCCTTCTTCACCGGCATCTTTGGGCTGTCGGGGGTGTTGTAGAGAGCTTTGTAGCCGACGGTTTTCTCCTTGCTCACGGCCACCTTCATGACGCCGACGGGCACTTTCACGGAGTAGTGGCCCGACTTGATGAACCCGCCGGCGGTCTGCGTCTTTCCATCCACTGGAGCAAAGCGAATGGTCCCTTCCTCAATCGGTTGGCCATCGACCTTGACCGTACCGTTGACCTCGGCCATCGATCCGTCCCCACAACCAGCCAGCCCGAACAGGACCACGAGGAAGAGGGCTGCGAAAACGAAGCGTGCGGATTGCATTCCAATCTCCCGGGAAAGCTCAAAAGTCGCCCACGACTTCGCTGCCGTTCATCGTGCTGAGCGCTTGCCAGGTTGCCAGGTTAATGGTGTTGGAAACAAAACGGACCGATCCGTCGCACAGTGTGACATTGACCCCGCCGGGATGCCGGCTGCGGGCGGCGCTGTACTCACTCCCAGCCGTGGTCACGGGCATGAGCGGGTCATTGTTGGGGATGGCCCAGTTGACCACATCGGGGGAACTGCTGTTGGGAGTGGTGATTGCCATGAACTTGAAGACGCCGTCATCGTTTTGGATGTCGCCCCGCCAATCGTTATCCTCATGGCTCCAGGCCCTGAGGGTTTCCGACATCAACAGCGTGTTGGAAGTTCCGTCGGTGATATCTCCGATCTTGGTGACTCGTGGGGTCGCGCGGTTGCCTTTGAGGTGTGCGAACGGAGCGGATGGGTCTGTCGGCTTTGGGGCGGTATCGTACTTGATCGTTCCCCAATTGATGACATAGTTACCACGCCGGCGATCATAGCCCCCTTGAGCCGAGGTCACCTGGTCCTGGTCCGCCCCGAGCGTGTCGCTGGGGCAGTAGTAGAGTGGCACATCGACGCCGGTCAGCCCGTTGAGCGTGTAGACGACCGTGCAGGGGGGAACGTAAAACGGCTGCGTAGGATCATCCTTGTTCGTAAGGTTCTGCTGTTCGATGTAGGGCCAAACAAACCTCACCCAGGTCTGTCGCACCGTATGGTGCGTGGTGTCGTTATTCGTCGCGCCGGGTGGCAAGCGTCCGTTCACGTCGTGAAAATTGTGCATCGCCAGCGCCCATTGCTTGAGGTTGTTCTGGCACTTGGCGCGGTACGAGGCTTCGCGCACCTTCTGCACCGCAGGCAACAAGAGCCCAACCAGGATTGCGATGATCGCGATGACGACCAGGAGTTCGATCAGCGTGAAAGCACGCCGAAACCGGCGAGAAGCACGTTGCGCGCAGAGATCAATCTTGGCCATGAGAGACTCCTTGATCCCGACAGAGAAAACCCCTGTAGAACGGCAGCGTCGTGTGAATTACAGATATCATCCGTCCGATCAGTTCGGTTGTCAACAACAAAGACCCCGTAGGAATCAAAATGGGGCAAGCGAAAGGTGGAAGGAAACGCCCCAGGCTACGGCTCGTAGGTCTGGCGGATCTCCTCTTCGATGGCGGCCCGGTCGGTGTCGCTCAAGACAGTATTGTAAATGCGGATTTCCGCGATATCCCCACTGTACAGCTCGCCCGGTCCGGATGCAGCACCCACGAGGTTGGTGGGGGAAGAAAACAGGTTCCTCGGGGTCCCATCATCGGTTTCCGCAAGCCGAAATGGGCCGCCTCCCGCCGCGAAGGCAATGCTAATGATCTGGAAATTCACGGTGGAAACATCCGTTGTACTTTCTCCGAGCCGGACCAGGTTGCGTTGCAGGACTTCCTGTTTGTCGCCGAAACCGTCGCCCCCAACCCGGTATTGGAAACTGCCGGTGCCGCCGCCAACGATGGTCCGCGAATCCCCCGAGTTGGGCCGGACATAGGCGAAGCAGGTAAAGCCCGCAGAAGAAATCCCCGGGGTGAGTGTCAAATAATTGGTTCCATCGAAAGTCACCACCGCCGAACCATTGGGAGTCTGCCCCGGCGTCAACGAGGGTGGACTCACCAACCCGAGCGCGTCATTGCCCTGGCCGGACGAATCACTCCAGACACCAGCGATCGGATCGTAGTTGGCAACTTTCAGTTCGAGAACCTTGTCGGCGTACGCAGCCGTTGCCGTCCCAAGCAGCAAACAAGCGCTGACAATTCCTCTGCCAAGATGCTTCTTCATGTCATACTCTCCCGGAAGGAATGGGCCTGTCGTGGATGCCTCGTTCTCCGTGGCACCGTGCCAGAAGAAACCGGCCCTACGTGAGCATTCCGGCGTCGAGTATGATTGGAGAAAGAGGTGCTGTCAAGTAGCGCGTCTGCCAATTTTGGTTCGCCCGGCGATTGCCTGGTTTGCTCGGTCCCGATCACCGCTGACAAGCCTGACGGGCGAGCGAAGGATCACGGCAACTTCGCTAGCGCATCAGGCTTGTTTGCTGCAGGGCCTGCTTCAGTCGGGCAATCTGTTCCGTCATGGGCCGCGGGGCAATCGGTGTCTTCTGGCCCATCCGGCCTTCCACTTTGAGCCAGATCACGACCGGTCCCGGCCCGGCAAGCACTTCGCCGGCTTTGGTCTGCCAATCTCCGAGCGCATCGAACGTGTACACGCGCTGAATCCCGGCCGCGCGAGCCAAACCAGCGAAATCGGTGTGGCCCTTGCCCGCGGTCGGTTGGCCACCGGTCACTTCATAGATGCCGTTGTCCATGATCGCCAGGTAGACATTCGCCGGATGGTTGGCGAGCGTCACCAGGCTGCCCAGGTTCATGAGCATCGAGCCGTCGCCGTTGAGCACGATCACGCCGTGTTCCGGGTGAGCCAACGCCAGGCCCAGCCCGAGCGTCGGCGCCTGCCCCATGGCCGAAGGCATGTAAATAAAATCAAGTGGCCGATCCGACAGCCCCGGCCAGAACCCCATCGAAGCCATGGTGGCGATCACGATGCGTTCGCCGCGGTGCTGGGCCAGGACTTCTAATGCTTGCCGGTGGGTCATCACCATGATGTTTACTCCGCGATCAGGATCGCACCGGCGCGGCTCTCCGCTTGCGCCTGGCGATAGGCAGTGGTCAGGTCCGCTGCCGTGTGCCGGCGATCCAGCAGGGCGTAGGGAATTTGCCAGGTCCGCAGAATCGGCTCGGTGAAGATCGGGCAGGTATCGCGCGTGGTTCCCTGCTGAAATGCGTAATAATTCCGCAAACCGACGATCAGGAAGAGCGGCAGCTTCATGTCATGAACGGTATTGCGGAGAGCGTCACCGGCTTCGAACAGACCCGTGCATTGAATGATGACGATCGGCCGCTGCCCCCCAAGCAACAGGCCGGCCGCCACGGCCATGGCCTCACCTTCCCGGCAAACGCGGATCAGCTGGAAATCCTTACTCGCACTCAGTGCGGGCTCCCAGGTACCGAGTTCACTATCCGGAATCCAGACGACATGCGTGATCCCGCACTCTTTCAGAGCGGCGACAACGCTGGGACCGTCGAGCATACGGGCCTCCCACTAAACCCAGGATCAGCCAGTGAGCGAGGACAGCACGCGGTACTGGGTACTTTGTACTCGGTACTCCCCATGCCGTCACCTTCTCCGCCGCTTGGAAGTAGATTCGGGTATCATGATCAAATGGCTCCCTTGGAAGCGCGCCTCCAGCAACGGGCCCATGAACTCGGCTTCGAGCTGGTCGGCATTGCGCCGGCTACCGTGGCCGACGGCTTTGACCGCCTGCGTTCCTGGCTCGACCAGGGTTATGCCGGCGAGATGGCGTACATGGAGCGTCACGCCCAAGCCCGGCACCATCCGTCCTCTATTCTGGCGGAGGTTCGCAGCGTCGTCATGCTTGGCATGAGCTATCTGGCAGAGAGCGAAGCGATGCCGCCGTCGAATTCGCCCGGCCGGGGGAAAGTTGCCCGGTATGCGCTGGGGGAAGATTACCACGACGTGCTCCGCCGCCGCTTACGGCAGCTCCTGTTATGGCTCCAGGGCGAGTCTTCCGGATGTCGCGGCCGGGCAGTTGTGGATACCGCGCCGCTCCTGGAGCGCGATTTTGCACGGCGGGCGGGGCTGGGCTGGTTTGGCAAGAATACGATGCTCCTCAACAAACGGCTGGGGAGTTATTTCGTGTTAGGAGCATTGCTCGTGGATGTCGAGCTTCGGCCTGATCCGGCTCACCTAGCCTCGCACTGTGGCAGCTGCACCGCCTGCCTGGACGCTTGCCCCACGGAGGCCTTGATCGAGCCCGGCGTGCTCGATGCTCGGCGCTGCATCAGTTATCTTACGATCGAGCTCAGAGGCTCCATCCCCTCGGAGCACCGGGCGGCAATGGGTGACTGGGTATTTGGCTGCGATATCTGCCAGGAAGTCTGTCCTTGGAATCGGAAAGCGTCCACGGCCACGGAGCCGGCCCTTCGGCCGCGAGCCGACCTGGAATCCATTGATTTGGTGGAATTGTTAGGACTTTCGGACGAGGCCTTCCGGCAGCGATTTCGCGGCACGGCGTTGACCCGCGCCAAGCGGCGCGGCCTGCTGAGGAATGCAGCCATTGTCCTGGGCAACCAGGGTGATCCGGCCGCGCTGCCTGCCTTGCAGCGGGCCCTGAATCATCCAGAACCGCTGGTTCGCGAAGCGGCTCAGTGGGCGATTGACTGCATCACGGAGAAACGTGGCAGGATGCCGGGCTCTCTTGATCCCCGCATTCTGCCCAGTCGATACAATCGGTAAACGAGGGCAACGACAGCGGCAACCGCTCTGCGAATCCCACGGCTGGCCCGGCAACTTTCCTTGCTTTCTCCGCTGCGCCCGGTACGATTCGGAAAGTGATCCCCTACAGGGGGCTGCTCAGTCCCGGTCGAGGTTGAGCTTGCCGCACTTCGTCAGGAGCCTGACTCGGAACGCATGGTTTCTTTCCTCCACGCTGCTGATCTGCATCTAGGTCTACGCATCACGCGTTTCAGCACGGACATCGCCAAGAGAGTCCGTGAAGCTCGCTTCCAGGCCCTGGAGAAAATCCGTGCCGCGGCCGACGAACAGCGGGTCGATTTCGTGCTCATTGCCGGCGACCTGTTTGATGACCACGCCGTCGATGGCGATATCGCCAAGCGGGCCTTCGACCTCCTGGAATCGTTTCCTGCTCCGGCGTACGTCCTATCCGGCAACCATGATCCGCTGTTGGCCGGTGCGATCTGGGACCGTCCGCCCTGGAACACGCCGCGGCCCAAAAAGCTCTGCGTCTTGCGGGAAGCCACTCCCGTGGAAATCGTTCCCGGTGTAGTATTGTTCCCCTGCCCCGTGTTCCGGAAAACCTCGACCGCCGATCCCACCGCTTGGATTGCCACGGCTCCAGTAGATGCCGGGCCAATCCGGATCGGCATCGCACATGGCAGCCTGAAGGTTCGCGACGACCTGCCCCTCGATGATCACCTGATTGCCCGGCACGCAGCCCACGAATGCAAGCTCGATTACCTTGCCCTGGGCCATTGGCATAGCCGACAACATTTCGCCGGGCCCGATGGCGTGGAGCGGACCGCCTACCCCGGTGTCCACGAACCGTTACGCTTCCCCGGCAGCTCCGAAAGCCGAACCGGCTGGGTCCCCTACTCCCATGTCCGGCGCGAGGAGTTCCTGGATAGCGGCCACGGCGAAATCTTGCACGTCCGGATCGATCGTCCCGGCGCACCGCCCGTACTCCAGGCTCTCGAAGTGAGCCATCTGGTCTGGCGCGAGGAGCGGTATGATCTGACATCGGAAGAGCAGATGTCCCGGCTGATCGATCAGGTGGCCGTCAATCCCCTGGCCGAGCGCTGTTTGCTGCGTCTTCGCCTCGAGGGAATCCTGGAAGCCCAGGCCATGCTGCGGTTGGAGCAATTGCGCGCTGTGGTGGACCGTTATCTCTTTGCCGAGCTGGATGACACGAAGCTGCGGTTGCAACCAGGCGAAGATGAAATCCGACAGGTAGCAGGTGATGGCGTGCTGCGGCGTGTCCTCGAACAACTACAACAGGAAGCCAGCGTGGCGGAGCCCGAGGTACGCCGTTTGGCGGAGCGGACGATTTTGCTCCTGTACCAGATCGCTCACGAGGTCGGCGCATGATTCTCCGCGGCATCCATGTCGAACATTGGCGGTGCATCGCCAAAGTAGATCTCGACGATCTGCCCTGCGGGATCATCGTCCTGCATGGTCCGAATCGCACAGGCAAATCCAGCCTGGTCAAGGCGCTGCGAGGCTGTCTCTTCGATTTCGATCACGACACGACCCGGGTGGAATTCAAGAATTGCCTCCCCTGGAACAACAACGGCCCGCCGAAGCTGGCCGTCGAATTTGAAACCGCTGGCCAGCTCTACCGGATTACCAAGGTCTTCTCCAAGAGGAATGACGGTTTGACCCGGCTGGAGCAGCACAGCGACGGTCGATGGCGAGTGGTCGAGGGTTCGCCGAAAGAGGCGTGCCGCCGGACACGCGAACTGTTGGGTGCCGATCAGTCCCATCTTGGCCTGAACCAACTGCTGTGGCTGGATCAAGGCGATATCGATTTACCGGAGGTCAAGAAACTGGATGGCTCCCTTGAACGCCGGCTCGTCGGCGTTCTCGGCGTCTTGGTGACCGGCAACGATGTTGCGTTCAAGCAGATCCTGGATAAACGCTGTGAGAAGTGGTTCGGCGTGACCGGCAAGCATAAACCGACGTCGCCGGTCAGCCGCTGGGAGAAGGAGAAAGAGGAGCGGCGGATCAAACGCGACGAAGAATTGGCGAAGCTGCGCGATATCGAACAGGCCATTTCGGACCGGGAGGATTGTGAGAGCCGATTGCCCGAGCTAGAGAAAGCCGTCGTGGCCGCTCGCCAAGAATTGGCTGAGCAGGAGCAAGAGCGCGACAACAGCCGGGAACGCCGGCAGCGTTATCAACAGGCCTGCCGCGATCTGCAAATCGCCGAACAATGGATGCAAGCCGCACGGGATGCCCAGCAGGCGTACCAGGATGCGAGAGCCCGCTGGGAGGAAACGGAAACCCAGGCAGTTCGGGCAGAGGCGGCTCAGCAGGCAGCCCGTGAGGAACGGGATCGCCTGGCCGCCGAGCACGCGCGGATCGAAGCAGAGCTGCAAGCTGCGCGCTTGGCAGAAGAGCTGAGCCAGCCCGGCCAAGAGGAACTCGAAAATCGCCGCCGACTTCTTCAGTTGGCCGAACAGGGTTCGCGGCTGGCGAAAGAGTTGGACCGGGTTCGACATCTTCAACAACGGGTCGACGAGTTGCAAAGGCAACTCCGAGAAACCGTGGCGCCGGACCAATCGACCCTGGAAAACTTGCGGGATAATCGTCAAAAGGCTGGAAAGTACCGCGCTCAGCTCCATGCGGGAGAATTGACGCTTACCGTGCAATTGGACCGGGCTACGCAGCTAGAACTTCGGTTGGACAGCAGAGCGGCCCAAGCAGAGCGAGTCCCGCCCGGCGAATCATGTTCCTGGCAATTCCTCCAGCGGGCCCAGCTCGCTCTGCCGGAAGTCGGCTGCCTGGAGATTAGCCGCAGTCAGGAAAATATCGATCTGGAACGGACTGCCGCCCAGCTGGCCAAGTTGGACAAGGAATACTCCCAGACGGTCCTTGCTTTTCGTGAGGACTCGACCGATGAAGGCTGTCTCAACCGCTTGACAGAGCGCTGGGCGGAG
>DATGIQ010000587.1:0-10289 GCA_035295665.1 Gemmataceae bacterium
TGGCTTGGAGCTGATGCCGTTGCCGTACGACTCATAAGGACAGGCACAGAAAGCTGCCGCGATCCTCCGATACCCAGTCCGGCTGAAGGTGTCCGTGATTGTTTCGCGGCGGTGCGCAGAACCTTGTGCGGATGCGCCCCGCGCGGTTCTGCGCACCGCCGCGAAACCGACACAACCAAGCGGACCATGGATGAGGATTCTCCTCATCCACTCTTTGCTTCGGCCCTCCTTCTTGGCATAATCCCAGCAAGCCTTCTCCTTCCGTGCCTTACCGTGCCGAGGCTTACCATGTTCCGATCCCGATGGCGTTGGTGGTTCTTCTTTGCCTTTCTGTTCGTCCTTGCTCCAGCCGGGGCGGCCAGGGAACCGATGCCCCAAAAAGCTCTACGAGCGGCATCCTCGTACCAGGCCGAATTGGTCTTCCCTTTGCACCCCCAGCATAACCACGCTCCGGGCATCGTCGCCTGCCCCAACGGTGACCTGTTGGTCTCCTGGTACCGCGGCTCGGGCGAGCGTCAGGCCGATGATGTGGCCGTCTATGGCGCGCGGCTCCGGCAGGGAACCAGACATTGGAGTGAACCCTTCCTGCTGGCGGACACCCTCGGCTTCCCCGATTGCAACACCGCCTTGTTCATTGACGCCCAGAAGCGGCTGTGGCTGTTCTGGCCGGTGATTCTGGATAACACCTGGGAGTCGTGCTTGACCAATTATCGTGTGGCCACGAACTACGAGGCCGAAGCGGCTCCGAAGTGGGACTGGCAGGGGGTACTCTATCTCAAACCCTTGGATTTTGAAGCGGTGATGCTGAAGGGACTCGAGGACCGGCTGCGTGCGTTCCCCCAGCTGCCACCCAGAGCCAGCGCAGACCCCGCCCGACTGAAAGCGCGGATCGCGAACAAGCTCAGCAGCCGACTCGGCTGGCAGCCACGCTGCAAGCCCACGGTCCTCCCCTCGGGCCGAATTCTCTTACCGCTTTACTCCGACACGTATTCGGTGTCCCTGATGGCGATCAGCGATGACCAGGGGAAGACCTGGCATGCCAGCCAGCCGCTGGCTGGCTTCGGCAACATTCAGCCGGCGGTACTCCGACGCCAAGATGGAACGCTCGTGACCTACATGCGTGAGAACGGACCGCTGCGCAAGGTTCGCGTGGCCGAATCCAAAGACGACGGCGTCACCTGGGGGCCAGTGGGAGCAACGGATCTGCCGAACCCCGGCTCGGGCCTGGACGCCGCTATGCTGGAAAACGGCCACTGGATCTTGATCTACAACGATACGACCCGGGGGCGTGCTAGTCTGGCCGTGTCGCTTTCGGATGACGAAGGACGGACCTGGAAATGGACCCGGCATCTGGAGCGTCACGCGGACGGCAGCTACCATTACCCGGCGGCCATTGTTGATCGGGCGGACACGATTCACGTGGTCTATAGCTACTTCGTTGCGGGCGGCAAGAGCATGAAGCACGCTGCTTTCAACGAGTCGTGGATCCGGCAAGGAGACGTGAGCGAATGACGGCGTCGCCAGTTCCCGAGGAACGCGCTCTGGCTCAGCGCTGCACTCCCATCTGTTCCCCTGGCGGGCGCGGAAGCGCAAACCGCGTTCCAGGAATCCCTCAACCCTCGGCCCTGGCCCTATTCGCATCTCAGTACGAGAACCAGCTCTATGCACCAGCAAATGGCAGTCGGCTACTTGTCGCGGTACTGATCGAGGTCGAGCGCCAGCAGCTCGGAGACGCGCAGCGCCGTGTGCAGCAACAGGGCGTGTTGAAGCCATAATTGCTTGGGCGCGCGGTCAAGGACTGCTGTCTTGCGAGCGTCGATCATGCCTTCGGCGATGGCCGGTTCTCCTTGAACAGGTTCTCGTGTCCTTTGTGAGCGCGCTCACTTTTACTCTTGACTCGCTCTCTGGGCACGCTAGAATATGAGCAGGCTCATATTGCGGAGGGTTTTGCCCGTGCGCGTCACCGCCGAGACCAAGGCCGCAACTCGGGAGCAGATCGTCGATGCCGCACGGCGCCTCTTTGCCGCCAACGGATTCGGCGCGACCACGACCCGCGCTATCGCCCGTGCAGCCGGAATCGCGGCCGGTACGCTGTTCAACTATTTCGCTACCAAGGACGCCATCCTGGCTTGTCTGGCCGCAGACGCGGCCGCGGCGGCACAGCTGGAATTCGAGAAGATGACTGGACAGGCGGACTCCTTTGAGGAGGACCTGTTCGGCTATGTGGCAGTCGGGCTGCGAAAGCTTAAACCATTGCGAAAGCATTTGACCGTACTTCTGGAGACCGCCCTCTGTCCGCTGGCCGCGACTACCGCGGACGAGGTCCAATCGCTGCGGCTGGCGCACCTGGAGACTGTGGCGTGCCTGGCCAGGAAGCACCATCTTGGTGAACTGCCGCCGATGGCCCTGCAACTTTACTGGACGCTTTACATGGGCGTCCTCATGTTCTGGGTGACCGATGGCTCGCCTAAACAGGAGGATACGCTCGCGTTGCTCGACCATTCGGTGGCGATGTTTGTCGGCTGGCTGCGAAGAGAGGGAAAGAGGGAAACACCAGCTGAGGGAGAACCATGACTCCGTCATTAGCTGACTTGCTGCGCGAGTTAATGCGTGCGTTGCCCAATGATACAGAGGCACCCAGCCTGCCGGAGCCCTTGGCGGCCGTCGCGCTTCGTCCTCTTCCGGTCGGCCGCTGGCAACGCTTGAGCTTGCTCGGGACGCTCCAGGCCAAGATTGCCGCCGCGTACGCTTTCTACTGGATCCGCAGCTGGTTCCAAAACGCGGAGGACTGGGAACGCCTGCGTGCGGCGGTCCACTGGCGGACGGCGTTACGGTTGCTGGACTCGATGGGCTACCTGCGTGGCGCAGTCATGAAGGTGGGACAGACTCTGGCCAGTTTTCCGGACATCGTGCCGCGCGAGTTTGTGGAGACGCTGGACCGCCTTTACTTCGATGCGCCGCCGATGCACTGGTCGTTGTTGCGGGAAATGGTGCGTAACGAACTGGGCGACGATCCGGAGAACATCTTTGCTTCCTTTGACAGACGTGCCTTCGCGGCCGCTTCGCTGGGGCAGGTGCATCGGGCTCGGCTCACGACCGGCGAAGACGTCGCGGTCAAGATTCAGTATCCAAGCATCGCCCGCACAATTCATGCCGACTTCGGCAACCTCTACCTGTGTCTGTTGCCTGGTCGCCTTGCCAAAGAATGGGAGCAGCACAAGAAAGTGCTCGACGACCTGCGAATGCGGCTGGAGCAGGAAACGGACTACCAGGCCGAGGGCCGCTTTCTGGCCAAGGTGCGACCACTGTTCCACGATCAGGATGGCATCGTGGTGCCCCGGGTTTATCCGCAGCACTCGACGGCCAAGGTGTTGACGATGGAGCGGGTGGAGGGGGTTCACCTGGACCAGTATCTGGCGAGCAACCCTCCCCAGGAGCAACGCGACGAGTTCGCCCGCAAGATCCTCCGCGCCTTGTACCGCATGGCTTACGCGGGACGGCTTCTCTACGCCGACCTTCACCCCGGCAATTTCTTATTCCTGAACGACGGTCGGCTCGGCGTGATCGACTTCGGCTTCATGCTGCCGATCGACGATGAACTCTGGACACTGTTTCAGCGTATCGAACGGGCGCTCAGGACGGGGCGACGCGATGACCGGATTGCTGCCGTGAAAGAATGGGCGTGGATCACGGAGGATCCTGCCGACACCGAACGCTTGCGCTTGTGCGAGGAATACACCGCCTGGGCCTGGCGCTCGCGCTACGAGGAAGGGCCGTTTGACTTCGGCGATGAAGGCGACTTCCGGCGCGGCATCGAATTATTGACGGAACTGGCCATGAGGCATTATAGCCCTGGCCGGCCTTGCACCGGTGTCATCCTCCGCATGGATTTCGGCGTGCGTTCGTTGCTTTACCGGCTCCAGGCGCGCATCGACACGCGTGCCATTGCCAAGGAGGAAGCCAAAAGCCACGGCCTGGGACCGTAGCGCGTATCCCTAAGAACACGCCGGTGATCCATCGAGGAGGGCTGATTTACGAGCTCTCGTATAGCTCGGAAGCCAAGGGGTTCGTGGTGGGCGGGAAGACACCATCAAAAACGGCATCATTCGCGACAAGCAGGTTTACGGCAAGGAACTTGACAAGGCAGTAAACACGCTGCTCAAAGAAGCCGGCGTCCAGGTCGAGGATGTTCCGGGGAAGTGAAAGTCCAGGCGCCGGCGTGAGGCAGCGGCCGGGACAAAAATCGTGGAGAAAAGCCGGCCTGACCCGGAAATAGGAATGTAGAGGGCCAGACAATCCGCTCGTGAGAGAAGTCGCATGCTGACGGAGCCGATGAGTGAGATCGTCCAATGTCTCCATAACGCCTTGCTAGGGCAAGATGCGAACCTGACCGATGGGCAGCTCTTGGATCGCTTCGTGGATTACCGGGATACTGCGGCCCTGGAAGGGCTCATGCGCCGCCATGGCCCGATGGTGTGGGGCATCTGCCGTCGTATTCTCCAGAATCATCACGACGCCGAGGATGCTTTCCAAGCCACCTTCCTCGTACTCGTCCGTAAGGCCGCGTCCATTCGTTCCGGAGCCAAAGCCGGCAACTGGCTCTATGGCGTAGCTCGCCAGACAGCCCTGAAGGCCAGAGCAACGAGGGCAAAACGGAGATTACGGGAAGCGGAGGTAACGGACCTACCTGAACCAGCGGTGGCAGAACACGATACCCGGACGGATTTGCAAGCAGTGCTGGACCACGAAGTGAGCCGCTTGCCCGAGAAGTACCGGACGGTCATCGTACTGTGTGCCCTAGAAGGCAAGACGCGCAAAGAAGCGGCGCGGCAACTCCATCTCGCTCTCGGCACCGTAGACAGTCGGCTGGCCAGGGCCCGAGGGATGCTCGCCGAGGCGACTCGCCCGGCGTGGAGTGACGGTATCGGGTGCTGCTCTCGCCGCCGTGCCGTCTAAGTAGACGAGATCGGCGTCGGTGCCAAGCTCGGTGATGACCTCCACGATGAACGCCCTGGCCTTGGTTGCGGCAGGGCATGCAGGGGCTGCGGCGTTGGTTTCAGCCAAGGTCGCTGCTCTGACAGGATGGGAGGCCTATCGGCGCAACCGTGCCGAGGATGGAGAATGCTGCCGCGACTTACCTACGGGATTAGTGCGGTCCTCGCGCTTACTGGGACCGGGATCGCCATCGGCGGCATCATGGCAGGGGAATTCAAGCCATGTGCCGCTGGCCTGGTGTTGATTCTCGGCGCAAGCGTGTTCGCCATGTTATACAGGGGCTTCCGCCGCTCGGCTCGGCCGTAAGCCGCGGACGCGGAAGGTGTCTTCCAGGCCGTCTTCCTGCTCCTGGCCGTGAAGGCGAACTCGATCCGCAAACCGAAGTCGGTCGGCATCTGGCCGTACGGAGTTGCCCACAGGCTGGCGCTTAAGGCCCGGGGGCAGCCGCGCAAGGCACGCCGGCGACGCGGGTCGGACAGGAGTTGCAGGACTTACAGGCGGTGCTCGACGAGGAGCTGGCGGCGCTGCCCGAATGGTTCCGAGCGGTTCTGGTCGCCTGCTAAGGTTTTCGATCTCCGTAAAGCGTGGACATCAATGTTCGTGAGCAAGGAACGCTTCTATGGTTGTGTGAATCCGTGTTCTCAATTCTTCGGCCCGTTCTCGTGGCAAGGTCCCCGACCGCACCATGCAGCCACCGTCGAGAAGCACGCAAACAAGGACTCCACCATTCGTCTCCTGAAGCTCTATTCTTTCGATCTTCTCGATTTGTTGCCTGCTAAACGTTACGGCCATTTCAGGGCCGAGATCGAGGAAGGTGGTCATGTGTGGGTTTCTGCGAGCTGCGTGTAGCACTTTTTCCGCCCAGAAATGCTCGATCAGGGGAACCAGCCCAAAGATCAATAGCGCCACGATGGCCCCAGCCATTACTTGGAGGGCAGAGCCAAGGCCGATCAAGAACATGCGGAGGGTCCATGCGAAGAGACTGAGGACAATGGGAACACCAAGAGAGGAAACAATTACGGTTACGAAAAGAATGTTTCCCGCCGCGGCAGTTGTGTGATGAAGCCTTGCTTTGTAGATCCCAATGCTCACGGCCAACAGAATCCCCAGCCACAGCAAACCACCTAAGATGACAAAGACTTTGTAGACCAGGGACTTGCTCCAATTCTCGGCCAGCACAGTGGCAAATGCCCGGCGATACCAGTTGAGGGGCAGGGGGTCTACTGGTTGAGTCTGTTCAAAAGCAGCATTGAAGTCGCTTATGAACCCAGATGGTTCCAGGTGGCTCAGCCCTTCCCTCGTAGTTCGGCCCAGGTGCCTGAGTCGGTCCGCCAGATGGCTCCGGCTCTCAACTAACACGTCGTGCAGAATACCCGCCACAATGAAGAATCCAATGAAAACGAGAAGCTGAAGCCAAAAACGTGTGCGAGACATGGAACGCCGACCTCCAGGGATCCGGTTGCTCGGACTGGCAGGAAGGGCGGGGACCAGCCATCTCTTCGGTGTCCCATCCGCTGTGCTGCCCCCTTCCAGTTGACCTCTGGCCCCGCACGTCGGACAGGGAAGTACGTGCGTTCCAGTCGTGATTAGCGTGACGTTCTTGCCTCCACCGCAACGCCAGCACGGGATCATCAGGGCGCTCCTGTCCGGGCCTACGTTTGCCCTCGTATCTCGTCCAGCCGTTGTAGCCGGGTCGCATTCTTTAGGGGATGTGATCGCATGCTGTGGATATCGGGAGGAAGAAAGACGGCTTGGTTGGGTCCGTTTCGCGGCGGTGCACAGAACCGCGCGGGGCGCATCCGCACGCGGTTCTGCGCACCGCCGCTAAACAAGAACGGACGCATTCAGCCGGACTGGGTATAAGTGGAGCAAGTTTCACCAACTGGCCTACGAGCTCAGGAATACGCCACTACGGTTCACTGTACGGAAGAGATTCGCGTTGTACCACGGCCAGTTCTACTGGCGTCCTGACCGACGTTCTCCGAACTGGGGTCCAGAGGTTGCTGGCACCGGCCATGGAAGGCGGAGATCGCTGAATGGATCGCGCAGCCCCGGCATTGTTGCGATGCCGAAAACCTCGGCAAGTCGGTCTTCCTGTATCCGCACGCTCCTCTCGGACACCGACGAAGAGTGCAGCGAAACAGCTGTACAGCAAGCTGCGGTCTGGCATTTGTTGACAGATTCCTGCGTTAGTCTAAAGGGAGGTCTTATATCCCTGTTTGCTGCAGATGAACATGACTTTCCAGGGCGTGCGTAAGCGGGCGCGGTCGGTAAGCACACGTGGATTGCCTATTGACGTAGAGGATCCGATGAGGGCGGAGAGAGATTCCGGAAAGCTCCTTCTCGAATGGTTCCGGACGTAAAGGACCCGACACCATGGGAACCAACATCCAAAAAGCAATGCTGCCGTGGAGAGAGCGGGGGGGCAGGGCGCTCGACTTCTACTGGGATGTCTTTTTAACCCGGTTTTGTTCCCAACTGCCGCTTCCCCTGCTGTTGTTGCTCGTCGTCGGCCTGCTCTCGGGGCGACTGGCTCGAGACTTTGGCTTGCCGGCAGTCGTCGCCTACGACGGGGAACCGCTGAAGCAATTCGGGATCGGCGTCGCGCTGACGCTCCTCGTTCTGGAGTGCCTTTTTATCGGCTTCCTGCTCCAGTTCACGCACCGGCGTCCTCCGAGTAGCGATATTGCGCAAGAGCCTCGAACGTTTGCCTCTTATGGCTGGAGCATCTTGCTCTGCTTCCTCGGCACGCTCCTGGCCGTTCTCGTGATCGCCATCATTGTTCGTCTCAGCGCGCGCTATCCGCATGGGCCGAGAACGGACGAAACCTTTGTGGGTCTGGTTGCCGAAATGCTGATTGCCCTTCAAAAAGTCCTCGCGGAAACTGCCGTTACCGGATGGCAAGTGGTGGGGGCGGTAGTCACTCTGTCTGCCGCGGCCGCGATCGGGCATGGGCTGGAGTTCTTGGCCCGTCGCTGGGGCCAGGAGCCGGATGCCGTCCGCGGACGCTGCTCCTGGGCCGCGAAGTGGAAGGAGCGCGCCGGGGACTCAGCGGAGCGCCCGAAGGGTTATCACTGGTTTGTCATTGCCCTGGTCGCTATGGTGGCCGGATGGTACGAGGTGACGGCCTATTTTCTGAGTCTCTTGACGCCCTTTCGCTGGTACGTAAATGTGGGCGTTACGCTTGCATCGATCCTGTCCCTACTTGTCGTCATCGTGGGGATGATCGTTCGCTGGCCCAGGCAAGCGCAGGCACTGCTGAAGGCGGTCGTTTCGGACGATCAGATCCTGGCCGAGATGGCCCGCGCCAATCGCTGGAAGGCCCTGGCGTTTGTCGGCAGTGGCTGTATCGTGTTCCACATTCTGGCGTTTGCCCCAATGATCGCTTCGCCGGTCCCCGTCGTGTGCTTTCTGCTGTTCCTGCTCCTCGCGGTTTATGGGTTGCTGGCTTCCACCGCGCATTACGTGCTCCCGGTCGTTACGGCCGGCGTCCTCGCCCTGCTGGTGGTGTCTGGCATGAATCCCTACAAGTTGCGCTTCCAGGCGCTCAAGGACTACTACCGGGGCACATTCACGGAGGCGGAGATGCCCGCAGCGGAGGTCCTGGAGGCCCATAAGAAACGCATGGGAAAGGATTGCGAGGCGCGGCTCAAAAAGCGTCCGCTCGACTTGGACGCCTGGGTCGAAGCCGATGACACCGCCCAACAGCTATTCAATGAAGCCGTGCAGACGGGCGATATGGCCGAGGCCGACAGGCGGAAGGAAGCAATGCGCCGCAATCGGGTCCTTCCCGGAAAGGACTGGCGGACAGGGCAGACCATGTTGTCGGGGGGGCAAGATGGATTGCTGGCCGTCGGTGACATCAACTTCCTTACCGAGGCCGAGAGGCAAACGAACAAGAAGAAACCGCTGGTGCTGATCGCCGTCAGCGGAGGTGGCATACGGTCGGCGGCCTGGACATTCGAGGTATTGCGGCAGCTGGAAATGCGGTTTGCGGAGAAGCAGATCGATTTCCCTTGCCATGTCCGGGTCATCGCGGGGGCTTCTGGCGGCATGCTCGGGGCGGCGTGCTACGCCACCACGCTTCCACCCAAGAAGGATCGCCGTTTCGACGAGGCGTTTCGGGAGCAGCGCAAGGCGTACACCGAGAATCTCTACAAAGAAAAGTTGACCAAAGATTGCCTCACATCCCTCACACGGCAGCTCGTGCTCGGCGACACCCTCCTCCTCCTTTCTCCCTGGCCGGCCGCTTACGACCGGGGACAGGCCCTCGAGGATGCCTGGAGGCAAAACTTCACAGCGGGCCAGGAGGGGGCCACGTCGCCCCTGGATACCTCCTTCGCCGAACTTCGGGAGCGCGAGCAGAGTGGCGACATTCCCTCCCTGGTCTTCTCGCCGATGCTGGTCGAGGATGGGCGACGACTCCTCATCAGCAATCTCGATCTTCGCTACGTCGTTAGCAATGATGGGAATCTGCTGTCCGTGTCCGATGGAAAACCCCAGGTCGAAAACGCGCCCGGCAATTACTCCCATGAAGCGCTGGAGCTGTTCCGCTTGATTCCCCAGGCCAAGAAGACGTTTCCCGTGAGCACTGCCGTTCGCATGAGCGCGTCCTTTCCATTCTTTAGCCCGGCGGTTCCGCTTCCGACCGTCCCCCGGCGCCGCGTCGTGGACGCCGGCTACTATGACAACTACGGCGTGAGCCTGGCCGCCTCCTGGCTGTTCAGTGGCAAGCACCGCGACTGGATCAACAAGAACGTGTCCAAGGTGGTTCTCATCCAGATTCGCGACGGCATAGAGGAAAGGTATCGACGACTGCAAGAAGTCCCGGAGGATAGTTCCAGCCAAGTCTCCCGGGCCATCGAGGAGCTCACCTCTCCTCTGGAAGGGCTGAACGAGGGTCGGATCGGCTCCTCCTCGTTCCGCAATGATGGCCAGGTCGAGCTCCTCTCTGCTTTCGCTGGCATCGCGTTTGCAAGATCCCAACGCCAGGGCAAGAGGGTCACCAGCCAGACGGAACAGTTCTTTACCACCGTGATCTTCGAGTATGAGGGCCCGGCGTCCCTGTCCTGGCACTTAACGCAGAAAGAAATCGTGGATATCGATGTCCGGGCCAAGGGAAGCCCAATGCGCGAGAAAATCGATCTGTTGCTCGATTGGTGGACGAAGCCGTAGCGCCGGAGAGCGAATCGGCCAGGTAGAAGTCTCCCGTGCGATCACTAATCTAATACGGGGAGCCCCTCTCACTTCGCATATGGGTTTCGGTATGTCGGCATCGAAGCGCCGGCGTCGCC
>DATGIQ010000588.1:0-5794 GCA_035295665.1 Gemmataceae bacterium
CTGACCGACAGCAGCGGCGATTTTAACCTTCCCAGCTCCGGCCAGGATGAGCTGGCTGGCGTGGAAGTCGATAGCGACGAACTCGAACACAGCAAGGAAGAGGAAATTTCCCTGGGCGATTTGCCCAGTAGCGGCGTGAGCAGCGAGAGCGGCGTCAACCTCAGCCGCCCCACGGATAGCGGCATCTCTCTGGAGCCGGAGGACGACACCAGCGACGAAATTGAGCTGGGCCCGCAACCGAAGCCGGCGTCCCGGCCGGAAGTCTCGCCCAAGCCAGCCGCCCACAAGCCGGACGACTCTAGCAGCGAATTTGAGCTGACGCTGGAAGACAGTGGTCGGCTCGCTCCCCTGGAAGACGACTCAGCGGCGAAAGAAGACAAGGATATTTTCGAGACCGATTTCGAAGTCCCCGCGCTGGAAGATTCCGGCTCGCAAGCCATGGCGCTGGACGAATCCGATACCGACCTGGAGAGTTCCGACTTCGATCTGGCCCTGGGTGAAGAAGACATGGCCGTGGAGGAAGAAAGCGGCAGCCAAGTGGTGGCCCTGGACGACGAGGAGGAAGTCGATGAAAGTGCTGCCACCGTGGCCCGTCCCGGCCGGCGCGGAAAAGCCGTCGAGGTCGAGGAGGATGAAGCCATCGCCGAGGATCTCGCGGAAGAGGAAGAGGTAGCCCCCAGTCGCCGGGTGGCCCCGGTTGCGGCTGCGGCCACCAGTTGGGGAGTGTTCACGCCGGTGGTTCTGCTGTTTTCGTTCTTTGTGCTGTTCTTGCTAGGCTTGATGAGCTTTGAGCTGCTCCGGGGCATGTGGGGATACCACCAGCCGACGGCGGTAGCCAGTCCCGTGGTCCGGGGCATCAGCAGCCTCTTCTACGATCAGAAGGATTTGCCGACGGATTAGAACGCTTTCGCGGATGCTCATAGCGGCCAGCCCCACACCAGCCCGGAGCGCGGGCACTTGCACGGTACTCCGGGCTGGTGTTTTGTTGCACTTCTCCGCGTCGGTGTTCCTCGCCCCTCTTGCAACGACGAGGAAGTTAATGAGACTACTCGAGCAACGCGACTGAGTGACTGATTGATCTTCCCCAAAAAACAAGCCTTTGCTTTCCTAGGGTCGATGTACCCGTTCTTCCAGGACCGCCCGCCCACCGCGCCGACCTGGTAACGCGAGCTAGGCAAGTTCAGGAGAAACAGCGAGCATGATGCCGCGGCTAGCGGAACTGCGGTGTAGTCGGTTTTGTGGTCGTCGATCTGCTTATACTTGACATGGCCCGAATGCATCCAGGGTCAAGTGCTTCAACGAACAGTGTCGACGTTTCCTGTTGTTGTAGCCCACGTATTCGATTCCTTGTTGGTGGTTTTGACGCCGTCAGCTGGGTAGCAACCATCGCCATCTGAGGTTAGCTGAGGATGGCTGGATCGCAGGCTGATTCGCGCAAGGGCAGAAAGGGCACCTGAAACCGCGTGAGGCTCAGGCGCCCACATCGAGTATTGACAGATGCCCGGACGGTGGCAGTGCCGCTCGCCGGCGCGCGCTCTTTTCGTGCGCAAGCTCGAAGGGCAGCAAGCGAGTCCGCTGCATCTCAAGGGCCAACCGTGACGGTAACGCTGCCGGTGATGCCACCCATCGTGTCCGTAACCGTGAGAGTCTGACCGCCTACGGTGACAAGTGTGACTCCGCCGGGGAAGGTATGCACGCCGTTGTCGCCGACGCCGGTAGTGAACGGGTAGTCGACGGGCAGCACCACGCCGGTATCGGTGTCGGTGGTGGAGAAGGTCACCGTACCCTGATAGGCGGTGTCGATATTCCCGTTGGGGTCCAGGGCCGTGATCGTGACGTCGAAGGCTGTTCCCGAGACGGCGGTCGACGCGGCGGTGATATGCAAGCGCCTAACCGCCACGTAGGCGAGAGTGGTTGGATCAGCGTTGCGGAATACCCAGCCCTTGTTGTTTGTCAGTCCGCCACTCGCATAGGGAACGAATTGGTCGATGAACGCCCCCGTAATTCCATCGTAGCGCAGGACAGCGGCCTGAGACTGGCCCGGCGAGCTTCTAACGTATAGGTTGCCGTCCGGCCCGAACAGAGGATCGGTGGGGGCAGCCAACCCACCGCTGCCTTCCGTGACGAAAGTATCCAGGAAAGCCCCCGTCCGGCCACCGTAACGCAGGATGCTGTTGTGGTCGGCCCTGGAGACGTAGAGGTTCCCATCCGGCCCGAAGACCAAACCACGGAGGACACTCGCATTGTTTTGGCCAAAGGGATCGCTGCCCGCAGGTACGAAGACGTCCAGAAAAGCGCCGGTCGTCCCATCGTAACGCAGGACAGAACCGGGGCCCGGGCCGCTGGAATTGATGTAGAGATTGCCATCCGGCCCGAAGACCAAGGCGCGGGGCCCCGTCAGCCCACCGCTGCCCGCGGGGACAAAGGCGTCGATGAACTCCCCGGTCGCTCCATCAAACCGCAGGACACTGCTGGAGTCGGGAGGCGCGCGAGTTCCCCCGCTCTTTACATAGAGGTTTCCGTCCCGGCCGAATACGAACCAGGCACCAAAGGCACCCGGATTGCCAAACGTCAGCCCGCCGCTGCCGCTCGGCACAAAGGTTGCGCCGCTATTTCCCGCGGAAGGCAGAGGGTCTCCGGTGATCCCGTCGTACCGGAGGATACTATCGGTCAGCAAACTGCCGACGTAGAGATTGCCGTCCGGCCCAAAGAGCAAGCCGTCGGGAATGCCGAGCCCCCCGCTGCCCGAGGGAATGAATTCACCGAGGAAGTCGCCAGTCCTCTCATCATACCGGAGGATATTGTTGGCACCTTGATCGCTGGCAAACAGGTCCGCATACGCCCGAGGGCCGAGGGCCATCACCCCAATCCCGACCAAGGTTGCCAGGAACAGCGGGCGTTTCATAACGCGAAACAGTGTGCTTTCCTCTTTCCTCCCTAATCGGCGTCTCTCCAGCCTGCGAAGCAATCGGGACCTCACAAGACAGTTCAACATGTTTTTTCCTCTCAAGAACTTACCTTTACCTGTCATGGGCCGTTCAGCACGGATACAACCCGTGATTCGGAAAGTAGCAAGCCTGCCAGGTCAAGGAACGGATAAGTAATTTGCGTGGCAGGGGATGATTGCCTCTCCGCCTGCAATCTGAGCGTCGGCGGATGCGGGAAGCGTGGCCGTTCCGCTTGGCCGGACTGCCTAGCCATATACCTCTTTATGTCGGTCGCTCGAGTCGCCAGCGTCCTGCTGGGGCGCCTTCCCTTGTGGAGGCGCCCGTCAGAGTTTGATAACCCTGTCGTGGTCCGGCCGCCTATTCTTCGGCTGCCTGGAAAATGCCGTCACGATGGCCGACCAACACACTCCCGTTTTGGCACAATCCGGGACCAGGAGTCCTCCTCATGGCCAACATCGTGAGCCTCATTTGTTGGCTTGTCCGGTGGACTCCAGTAGCCGGGGCATTTTCCAAATCTTCACCGTACCATCGAGGCTGGCCGACGCGAGCCATCCACCATCGTGGCTGAACGCCACACTCTGTACCTCGTCGGTATGGCCGCGTAACACGTCGATCTCGTCGGTGGTGGAGTCCCAAACGTTCACGATGGAATCCTTCCCGCCCCAGGCGAGGCGTCGGCCGTCAGGACTAAACGCTACACTCATCACCGCTCCTGTACCGTTCGAGATCCTCTTCAGGAGTTTCCAGTTCGTGGTGTCCCAAATCTTCACCCACCGATCCATTCCCGCAGAGGCGAGCTGCTTGCCATCGCTACGGAAAGCCACCGTGCGTGCTCCTACAGAGTGCTGGATAGGCGAGCCAACTACTGGCCGCTGGGTCTTCAGGTCCCAAATCTGCACGGTGCCGTTCAAAGAGGCCGAGGCGACATACCGGCCATCCGGGCTAATGGCGATGCCGTTAATCACCCAGGTTTCAGGCGAGAACGTGTGCACGAGCTCGGCACTCTCCGCATTCCAAATTCGCACGGCCCTTGCCCGACCGGCGGATACGATTCGTTTGCCGTCAGGAAGGAAAGCGACCTTCAAGTCACCGGACGGAAGGCGCGTCGATCGCTGGATCGAGTCGCCGTCTGCGGTCTTCCAAATCCTGAGAGTCTCATCGGCCCCTACGGTAGCGAAACGGTGACCGTCTGGACTGAATGCCAAGCAGTCCGCCTCACCGTGGCGAGTGTCACGGGTAAGCAGGCACTGCCTAGTCCGTGTATCCCAGAGCTTGACGAAACCATGATTATCCGTTGAGCCGACGATGGTCGGATCCTGGGGATGAAAAGCCACGCTGACGACTTGGCCGGAATGACCACGCAAGGTCAGGCAGCCCTCGTCCTCGTTCTCTCCTATCGGTGTTGCGTCCCACAGCCGTACGTTTCCATCGTGGCCGCAGGAATAGAGCCGCTGGCCGTCAGGACTGAACACGACACCCCGAACGGTCTGAAGGGACCCACGCAGCGTGAGAACTTCTTGACCGCTTGCCACATCCCAGAGCTTCACGTTCTCGTCCGCATCTCCCGTGGCCAAGCGCCGGCCGTCCGGACTGAACGCCAGGCACCAGACACAATGGGCGCTCCCGCGCAGATCACCAATCTCCTGTCCCGTCATAGCATTCCAAAGCTTCAGTTCCCCGCCGCCCCGCTCGTTGAAATCTCCTCCACAGGAGGCGAAGAGTCGGCCATCTGGGCTGAAGGCCACACCGCTCACATTGCGCTTGTGGCCGGAAATCGTGCATTGCCCCTGCCCGGTTCGCACGTCCCAAAGACAGATCCTCCTATCCGAGCCCCCCGAAGCGAGGCGCTGACCGTCGGGGCTAAATGCCAGGCAGTTCACCTGTGTTTCATGACCGGGAAAGGTATCGGGACCGCGCAAGATATGGAGCAGGGTATGCGCCGCTTGGCTAGTTGTTGCATCCCAGATCTTGACCTCGCCTTGCTTATCGCCCGACGCCAGGTACTTACCGTTCGAGCTAAAGGCGACGCAATGTACACTGTCGCGGTGCCCTTGCAGGGTGCGCAGATTTCGACCGGTTTGCGCATCCCAAATCTTAACGGTCCCATCCCGACCTGCCGATGCGAGCCACTCACCATCGGGACTGAACGCCACGCAGCGGACATTGTTTTTATGAGCGGGAATGCTGAGGAGTTCTTGGTCGGTCTTGGTATCCCAAATGGTCACGGACCCATCCTGACTACTGGAGGCAATCTTTCCGCCATCGGGACTGAGCGCGAGGCTGAACAGAGCTCCGCCGTGGTGCAGGGGGGGCCGACTCTTGTAGCGCAGTCTTCGGAGATAGCGCCATTCCCAATCGCGCAGGTCGACGGGGCAAGCTTCGAGTAATTGATCCATTCCGCTCAGGTTGTTCGCCGACGATTCGCGATCGGCCCGGGCGATGCGCTCAAAGTACAGACTGCGCCGGAGACCTTGGTTCGCCTGCCAGGTAAGTACCGTACTGACCGCCAACCCCGCCGTCGCAAGCAAACCCATCAAGGCAATTGCTGCTGTCGCCGTCAGGGCCACCTGATTGCGCCGGGCGAACTTACGGAAACGATACATCGCCGAGGGGGGGCACGCTTGCACCGGCTCGTCATGCAAGTAGCGCTGCACATCCGCCGCGAAACTGCTCGCTGTCTCATAGCGCCGGTTGCGATCCTTCTCCAGTGACTTCATGACGATCCAGTCCAAATCGCCCCGCAACTGTTGGTTCAACCGACGCGGCTCCAATCCGCGCATCTCGGCAATCGTAGACCGCGACCCCTGCTCCATCGTGTTCACGCGCGTGCTCGGCCGGGGCGGCTC
>DATGIQ010000589.1:0-10903 GCA_035295665.1 Gemmataceae bacterium
ATAGGTATGTGTCTGGTTGGAGAGGGTGCCCGGCGTGACGGTGCCCAGAGAGGTGGGCGTTGTGCCATCGCCCCAGTTGATGCTCCCACTATCCGGACCCGAACCCGCATCCTGGAAGCTGCCGATGGTGAACGTCTTCGATCCCCCTTCTGCCGCGGTCTGGTTCCCCGCTGCCGTTACACCCGGTCCCGAGGCAAACGTGAACTCGGTGATTTCATTGCCCCAGTCAAAATTGTCGCCGGAATTATCGAACTGATACTCGTTGGCTGACCAGAAATTATTTGGGTCGGACGGATCATATTCGGTGGCGCTGTAGTCCCCGCCTCGGATCGGAGAGGTAGCCGGCAGCACGCCGGCCTTGACGAGCACCTCGTTCTCCATGGTCCCCATGGGGTCGTTGGCCTGCCGGCCGGTGACGTACATCGACGTAGCTTGCGGATTGAACGTCGACTCGGGCTGCCCGCCGCCGTTCTCCAAGAAAGTCATGGCAATGCTGTCGGAAGGGTTGATAGCAATCGACGGATAGGAGGTTGCCGTCCCGCCGCCCGGATTGATGTCGCCTTGCTGGATGAGCGTCGGAGTGCCGCTGATGGGGGCGTTGAACTCATACCAGCGAGCCACGTTGATGCCGTTCTCGCCGACGTTCCCCGAGGAGACCATGTGCTGGGTCGTTCCATTATCAACCCAATCGACGCTGAGCATGCGATCGTCAATCTGGTCGGTCAACCCGGCCACGCCGGGGCTGTCATTGTAGGCGTTGACGGTGATCGGCGTTGGGCTAAATGTCGGCGTGTTGGTGAAATAGTCGGTTTCCTTGGTCACGGTAACCGTGGTCGAAACACCTGGAGCTCCGGTCGCCCCATTGCTTTGCACGAAGTACTCGAGGTTGCTGGACGATTCATTGTGCATGCGGGCCGGAATCAGGATGTGGTGGTCGGACCCGGTATTCACATCTGTCTGGTCGGTAACCAGGGGGCCCCCGGCGAGGATCGACTCCTTGGTGATGGCGAAGATGAGGTTATGATCGAATCCTCCCGTAACTTGGCTGAACTGGTTGGTAGAAATGAAGACGGCGTCATTGTTCCAGCCCATTTTGGGGAAATCGGCGAAAAAGCCGTTGTTCGTTTCGGTCACCGAAGTGAACTGGTAAAAGTTCCAGTCGGCCGACCCCAGCGACCCGGGGAATTCATTCTTGGACACGGCGAAATCGAGGGCAACGGTGGACGTATCCGGAGGGAATTCCAGGATGCATGCGTAGAACCGATTGGCCTGATCGTCATACATGACCTGCGGATCAGAAAATTGGGTATTCGTGGCGTTATTGACAGAGGCAAAGAATTTGATGAATTGAGTTGGCCCGGCAAACGCGTTGCCTGATTTGTCGGTGAGAACAATGGCCGTGTTCACGGCTCCGACAACGCTGGTTGGCCCAACGGCCATCATGCTGTCCGGCGGTGTGCCGCCAAGGGCTTGAATGAAACCGATATCGGCGAAGTTGTGCATCAGGGAAATGGTCGACGGCCCAACCTTGGACACGTTCACCTGGAAGTTGGCCGAGGTCGAACGGGTAAGATTGGTGTTGGTCACCGTGACCACGACGGTGTAGGAACCTTTGTTGGCAAAGGTGTGCGATTGACCGCCGAGCGATCCCGGCGAAACCGAACCCAGGGGCGTGTTCGCGGAGCCATCGCCCCAGTTGACGGATCCGCTCCAGGGACCCGCGTTCGGGTCCGAAAAGCTTCCCAGGCTCACCATTTGCG
This sequence comes from Gemmataceae bacterium, assembly GCA_035295665.1. Taxonomy (GTDB): domain Bacteria; phylum Planctomycetota; class Planctomycetia; order Gemmatales; family Gemmataceae; genus DATGIQ01. The sequence goes on from DATGIQ010000589.1 coordinate 1,761, forward strand.
CGGACCCCTGGTTGGCCGTTTGCGTCGCCGGCGCAGTCAAGGCCGGCCCGGGGAGGAGCGAGTATTCGGCGATCTGAGTGCCCCAGTGGAAATTGAATCCACTGTTGTCGAGCTGGAACATATTGGCCGACCAGAAGTTGGCCGGCGCAGACGGATCGAACTCGGTGGCGCTGTAATCGCCGCCCCGTTCCATGATGGTCGCCGGCAGCACACCAGCCTTGGCCAGGACAGGCGTCTGCATCGTGCCGGCTGCGTCGCCGGCCACGCGCCCGGTGACGTACATCGACGTAGCTTGCCCTGCCCCATTCACCAGGAAGGTCATCCCGATGCTGTCGGAGGCGTTGATGGCCACGGAGGGATACGACGTAGCGATGGCCGGCCCCATGTTGATGTCGCCTTGCTGAATCAGCGTTGGCGTACCGTTGAGCGGGGCATTCATCAAGTACCAGCGGGCCAAGGTGTTGGCGTTCTCGCCGACGCTCCCAGACGCCACCATGTGCTGCGTCGTGCCATTGTCGATCCAGTCGACGCTGAGCATGCGGTCATCGATCTGAGCTGTCAAGCCGGCCACACCCGGGCTCGTGTTGTAAGCGGTCACGGTAAGATTGGTTGGCGTGAAGTTCGTCGGATTTCCGGGCAAGGAATCGGGTCCGCCGGAGTTGTAGCCGGTTTCCTTCCACACAGTGATCATCGACGAGACGGGCGGGTTAGACTCGAAGTTGTCGTCCGCCTGCACGAAGTATTCCAGGTTCCCGGACCCTTCGTTGTGCATCCGGGCCGGGATCAGAATGTTTGCGGGGGTGAGTGTATTGTTGGGGGCATTCGTGGAATTTAACGTTAACGCTCCACCGGCGAGGATCGACGCTTTGGAAATGGCCAGGATATGGTTGTGATCGAAGAATCCCGAGGACAAGCTGAACTGGTTAGTGGAGATAAACACGGCGTCGTTGTTCCACCCCATCTTGGGAAAGTCGGGGAATTCCGTCGCTCCTTCGTTGACTTCCGCAATCTGATAGAAGTGCCAGTCAGCGGACCCCAGCCCCCCCGGGCTGTTGCCCTTGGAGGCGGCAAAATCCAGCTCGGCGATGTTGGTATTTGGATCATATTCCAGGATGCAGACGTAGAAGCGACCCGACTGGTCGTCATACATGGTCTGGCAATCACTGAAGAGATGGGCGGGGTTGAAGACCGAGGTGAAGAACGTGCCGAAGAACGTCGGGCCGACCCGCCCGCCGCCGGTCTTGTTGGTGAGCGTAATCGAATCGTTGACGGCTCCGATGACGGTGTTGGGGCCGACCGCCAGCATGGTATCCGGCGGGGTCAAGGCAAACGGTTGGCTGGCGGCATTGGAGTTGATTTCGGAAAAGGTCTGTAGCAAGCTGACCGCTGGCAGAAGGCGATCTTCGAGTTGTTCGACGCGCGGCCGGAACCGACGCCGCAGTCTGTGCGGTCCGGCCTGTTCAGGCCGCCGGCGGCCCAGCAGCGCTTCCAGGGTGACAAATCGTTCGGCAGAATGACGCTTGGAAGAATGGACCATGAGACAAACTCCTCGTTGAGCGGCTCGTTTGGAGCAATAACCGCAGCGTGTAAAGGAAACTCAAACAGAATGGGCGACGCGTGGCGTTTCACGCTATCTTCGAGTCATCGCGGCTGCTACAGTACCACCCCTTGCTGTCGAGTCAAGCAAAAAAGGTACTTTCTGGATCAAATCATCAAACGATGAAAGCTGCTTCATACGTTCAAAGAACACTCCGGAACCTCCTCGGATCCGGGGCGCACGACACGGTTTGTACTGATGCCGCCTTGCTGGCACGCCGTTGCCCAGTGGGCCTAGCTTCGCGGCGTTCCCCGAAGGCGTCGAGCGGCCGGCCGTCACTGAGGATGTCTCCACGCAGTTGCAAGATCGATTCGGCACCTTCGATGTTGGTTTCCGACTTCGGCGGTCTTGATTCGATCCTGCGATTGTGTCGGCGTCACTAGATAATTGCCGGCGACAGCTCCAATCTTGCACAGAACAGAGAAAAATTCCTACCGGCTTGGCGGTAAAGATCGAATCCGCAGCCGGAAACGGGGCCTTGGAACGTGCAAGGCATCCTTGCGGTCGTCGCACTCCATGCAAGCATTTTGTGACGCCGATCGAATGCTTGACCGCAAGTCCGAAAATCTTGCACCGAGAAATCAAGCCACACGCCGCGGAAGAACTTGGCTTCGTTTGACGTGAAGCACTGCCTGGAGACGGAGCCGAGCTTCCCCCGCGGGAACGATTTCGCCCCCGCGGGGGAAGCTCGAAAGAGTCGGTCAGAAGAGTTGCGGCTCGGCGCCCCCCGCTCAGCATGGAGGGGTTAGCCGCCATTGATGCCATGGAAGACGATGAAGGCTTCATTGCGGAAGAGGGTATTGCTTCCCCACGGTTCACCGCCGGCAGCGGAGTTATTGGCGGCGAGCAGAATCTGGTAGACATCCAGGACGGTATTGCTGTTCACGCCGAAGGGTTGGCCACTGGCACCGACGTTCCAGGAGTAGGCACCCAGCCCATTGCTGTTGACCGTAAAGCCATAGCTCTGTCCCACGCTGCCGCCCAAGGAAGTGGTGGTGGCAAAGGCTTCCAACGCGGTGGCCAGGACTTCGGCATCCAATCCTGTTCCCTTGGATACCAGGAAGAGGGTGAGGTAATAGCTGCTGATCTGCCCATTGGTGAAGGGGCTCAGGTTCGGTGCGCCGTTCTGGCCGCCATAGAGATTGGGATACGTTGTCGCCAGCCATTGGCCCAAGGTTTGGCCACTTGCAGTCGTCCCAAAGCGGCGCAGGAGCTCCTGCCCTTGTAGACCCGCCCAGAAACTGATGGGCTTGATCAATCCCGGCTGCACGAACTGACCCAAACTGGTCACGCTGACCATTTCGGACAGGGGAGTTGTGGTTAGCTCATGATTGATCGTAACCATGATGGAGAAGGAGTTGGCCGCAGCGTACGTATGCGTGCCGCTCACCGTGAAGACACCGTTGAACAACGTGATCGTGCCCGTGGTGGCGGGGGTGTTATCGCCCCAGGCAATGCTGGCTGAATAGTGCGTGCCATCATTGAGCTCCGCTCCATTGGGATCGGTGAAGGTCGCTACCGCGCCGGCAAAGGGCGCCCCGGCTGTGGGGCTGGGACTACCGGCCAGGGCGACAACGGCGGCATCGGACACGGTCACATGGCCGGTGGTGGTTGCCGTCCGCCCGGTGATCGTATCCGTGATGGTCACCGTGTACGTGAACGTGCCCTCCTCCGCGTAGGTGTGGCCGGTCGAGCTGATGGCGAGCTGTCCACCGTTGATCGCCACAGAGGCCGACGAACTCGCCGCATCTCCCCAGGCAATCGATGCCGTGTACGACCCAACCGGGCTGGCGCCGTCCGTGAAGGTCGCGAGGTTCGTGAGGGTGCCTGTGCTGCTGCCTTCCTGAGTCGTGATGCCGGATCCGCTCCCGGTCGCGCTGAGCCGGCTGATCTGCAGGTTGTCGAACGCCAGGCCCTGGTTGGGGAGCGTGCTCAGCGTGACCGCCTGGAATCGGAGCTGGAAATTCGAGGTCAACGACAGAGCGGCCGCGCTGGCGATCGACGACAGGTTGAGCCGGGAGAGGGCGTAAGACGTTCCCACGCCGCTCAGGTCGATCACGCGCTTCCAGTTGATACCGTCCGTTGAGATGGCGATCCCGGTGCCGTTGGTGAACGTGGTGAACGTTGCCGGCAGCGCAAAATTGCTCGGCAGCCCGCCGATGGCTGAAGCCTCGAAGGAGATCCCAACGTCGTTGCCATCGGTCGCCGAGGGGGCGGCCACGTTCAGGTTGGCTTCGGAAGCGGCACCGAACCCAAACGTATTGTCGATCTCGTTGAGGACGAGCTGATTAGGCGACGTCACCGGGCTGACCGAACCAAAGGTGCCGCCAACCTGGACCTGACCGGTGAAGCGGCTGGAGTTGGTCCAGGCATTGGACAGGGCGGTGTTCGAGTCGAAGTTGGAGTTGACGTTGAGCGAGACCGGAACGGGCGCGCCATTGACGGCCCGATAGGCGCTGATGATGCCAGCGCCGACTTGGTTGACATTGGCCAGCGGTGCCACGTTATTTGAGTTTGCATACATGGGATGCGCCGAGGAAACCAGCGCGGCCTTGACCTGGACTGGCGTCGCCCCCGGGTTCGCCTGTAGATAGAGCGCGGCGACCGCCGCGGCGTGCGGCGCGGCCGCCGACGTGCCGAAAAAGTTCCGGTTGGCGGCCGAGGGGAAGAACGACGTTGACACCCCGTCGACAGCTGTCACATCGGGCTTGGCGCGAACCTGAGGGGGGCCGAGGGTGGTCTTGCCATCCGGGGAGAACAGGATCGTCTGTGGCCCAAACGCCGAGAAGTTCTCGGGTGTGGCCTGGTTGAAGTAGGGAGCGGCTGCGGTCGCGATTGCGCCCGTGGCGCCGGCGTGCGGGACGAGCGTCGGACTGTTCGTGGCGAACATGTTGACCTGCACAGGGCCGAACTCGTTCGCCCCCTCGTTGACCCACTTGATCCGACCCGGTCGCGTCCCAAAGTCGTTGAGGATCATCAGGTCGACATTTTGGTTCACACCCGTGTTGTTCTGATAGCTAACGGTCTGGACGGGCGAGCCGGTGTTCAAGGTGTTGGTATCGGATCCTGCGAGGATAGAGCTTCCACCCGCGGTGACGAGGAAGATGCCACTGCTGGACGTATCTCCTGAGGCATTGTAGAACGGGTTGTCCCATTCGAGGGTGATAATCACCCCTTGGCCGGGGGTTAGGGTGAGCGGCTGGCGGGAGCTTGGGTTGGCCGCGGTGCCGAAATTGAGAAAGTTCGCGCCGTTGGCCGTGAAGATTGAATCCGAGGTGAACGTCGGGCTGGTGTTCTCGTAAGCATTGTTGCCCAAGTTCCCCGCCGCGGTGGTGTAGGTGACGCCGGCGGCGGCCACGGTGTTGATCGCCTGGGCAATGACGCCATCCTGGAAGAACGGCTCCTGAAAATAGAAGACGTCGTCGGTGATGACCTTGGCGTTCCCCTTGGTCGGGTTGGCGAGATCCTGGATGCTCTGGGCGAAGGCGGTTTGACCAAAGTCGGCTGAGGCAAAGGCGATGCCCGAGCCGGGTGCAAGATGGTGAACGATCTGCGCCATCGCCCGGCCCTCGTCCGTGCCTGTGTTGGGGCCTTCCTGGAGAACATTCACCCCGCCCGCGGGGAGATCGCCTTGGGCGACGTCGGTGGCCGCACCGCCCTTGATGTTGAAACTGTCCGAGAGGACCCCGACGTTTAGTCCCGCTCCGGTCAGGCCGTTGGCCGCCTGGAGCCGGTCAGTCTCGAGTACGGCCTGGCCCTGATCGTACACCGCGCTGGTCAGGGGCTTGCCCATCGCCATCGCCAACGTCATTCCCTCGGCGGTAAGGGCAGCGAGGTTCGGGATCTGGTTGACCGGGACGAATACATCCAGGGTATGGAGATTCTCGGCAACACCCGTCACCACGGCACCCATCGCTTGCAGGCGACCGACCAAGGCATCCGGGTTGGCGGCGTCGATCGTGACGCCGACTCGGCCGGCATGGTCGTGCGCGATCAAGGATGAGCTGAGGCCGATGCTCATGCCTGCCGAGGACATGCTAGAGGCCGCGGCCGCCGGTTCGCCCAGCCGCAGCAGGTCGAGCGCGACGGGCCCCGAGTTGCCCATGCTCAGCATCGCTCCTGTCAGTAGTGTTCGATCTTCGAGCGCCTCCAGTCGCGGCCGGAAGAGCCGCCGTTTCTTGGGTCTTCCGGAACCAGGTTGCCCGATCCGAGCGCGGATCAGGAGGGTATGCCAAAACCCGAATTTTTCTGGAGAATGGTGCGCGGCAGACTGCGACATAAGACAACTCCTCGTTGAGTTTCCGGTTTTGCTGATCCGATGACCTGCCCCGGTAGAGAAACAAACGGCCCAAGCACCTCTAGCCGGTAGGTGCGCAAGGGCTCGGTTTCATTCCCGGCAAGAGATCCCGACGACGAAAAAGAGAGGTGCGCAGAGAGGCCAGCAACGGGAATAGCGATTGAGGCGTATCTCCACGAACCGTTGCAGTTTCCTAAATTAACAAACCCGGTCGCGATGTCAAGCAAAAAGCGTCCTTTCCGGACTAAGTGCCAAAGTTCTCATTCACGCGTTCAAAGGACGATCGAGATCGTTGCCGGATCCGCCGCCGGAACTTGACCAAACCGAAGTCGTTGATTATGGGAATCACGGAATTGAATGCGGTAGAACATCGATTCGCCAGATGATCGCAGGTTGAATCCGCGCCGATTCGCGTTCAATTCAGGGCATCCGCCAGTTAAATGGTGTTCCGCGAGCCAAAGACACCTTGTCACAGAATGTTCCGAATGATAGTATACATAAGATCAGTATCCGACTGGCTGGCTGTTGCTGGGCCAAATTGAGATGAACCGCAAGTTGCTGAAATATAAGTGCTTATGATGATGAGTTCATGTGCCAACTGGTCTGGGTTCGTCCGCCCTTTCGTGCTACAATCCGCGCTGGCAGCACTCTACTCGTCCGTGGAGATGGTCGTTCATGCCCGAAAATATTCAACCGGTCTCGATCAGTGAGGAAACGCGGCATCGCTATCTCAATTACGCTCTTTCCGTCATCACTTCCCGGGCCTTACCGGATGTGCGGGATGGCCTGAAACCGGTACAGCGCCGCATCCTGTACACGATGTACCACGAGCTGCACCTCCACGCCGATGGCCGGCCGGCCAAGTGTGCCCGCATCGATGGCGAAGTGACCGGCAAATACCACCCCCATGGCACGATCCCAGCCTACGAAGCCCTTGTCCGCCTCGCTCAGGATTTTGTGATGCGCATGCCCCTGGTCCAAGGCCAGGGCAACTTCGGCTCGGTCGATGGTGACGCCCCGGCGGCGGAGCGGTATACGGAGGCCAAGCTACGGCCCCTGGCCGAGCATTTGATGGCTGAGCTGCGCCAGCGAACGGTGGAAATGCGACCCAACTATGACGGCACCCGCGAAGAGCCAACCGTCTTGCCGGCCCAATTTCCCAATTTGCTCGTCAACGGCGCTTCGGGCATCGCCGTGGGCATGGCCACCAACATTCCGCCCCACAACCTGGGCGAGGTCCTCAAAGCAGCCGTGCATCTGATCGATAACCCGGATACGAGCTGCGCTCAGCTCCTGGACCGGATCAAGGGTCCGGACTTTCCCCTGGGCGGCCGAGTGGTTACCGACCGCACCACGTTGCGCCACATCTATGAGGAAGGGACCGGCACCATCAAGGTGCAGGGGGAGTGGAAGTTCGAAGAGGCCGGCAAACGGCAGCAGATCATCATTACCTCCATTCCCTACGGCGTCAACAAGGGAAGCCTGGAATCGGCGATCGGTGAACTTATCGCTGCACGCAAGCTGCCACAGCTCATCAACCTGGTCAACGAATCGAATGAAAAAGAAGGAATCCGGATCGCCCTGGAGATCAAGCCGGGTACGGACCCCAACCTGGTCATGGCTTATCTCTTCAAACACACAGCCTTGCAGGAGAATTTTGCCTACAACTTGACCTGCCTGGTGCCGGGGTCGGACGGCAAACTTCGGCCAGAGCGGCTCGGACTCAAGGCGATGCTGCGGCACTTTGTGGACTTCCGCCTGGTTACGGTGCGGCGGCGTTTTGAGTACGAGCTGGAGCAACTCCAGCGCCGCATTCACATCCTCGAGGGCTTCCGGATCATTTTCAACGCCCTGGATACAGCGATCCGCCTCATCCGGGAAAGCGCCGGCAAGGCCGAAGCGGCGGCCGAGCTGCGTAAGGCGTTCAAGCTCGATGCGGCTCAGGCCGAGGCCATTCTCGATGCCCAGCTCTATCGCATCGCCCAAATGGAAATCAAGAAAATCCTCAACGAGCTGAAGGAGAAGAAAGCCGAAGCTGAACGGATCGAAGACATTCTCCGCTCGAACAAGAAACTCTGGGGTGTGATCAAGACGGAGCTGAATGCCCTGGGAGAGAAGTTTGCCGACCGCCGGCGGACACGCATGGGATCGACCGAGGATACGTTGGATTTCGATCCCGAGGCGTACATCATCCGCGAGAATACGAATGTGGTGCTGACCCGCGATGGCTGGATCAAGCGGGTCGGCCGGCTGGCATCTGTGGAAAGCACCCGGGTCCGCGAAGGGGACCAGGTCATTGCCGTCGCTCCAGGGAGCACTCTCGATCATGTGATTTTCCTCGCCGATGATGGCACGGCATATACCATGCGGATCAACGAAGTGCCGGCCAGCTCCGGGTATGGGGAGCCGCTCGCCAAATTCTTCCGCCTGGGCGATCAAGTGCACATCATCAACGCCATCACCACCGATGAGCGCTTCACCGCTGCGGATGAACCCCCCCACAATGGGGACGCGCCCGGACCGTATTTGTTGGTGGTGACAGCCCAGGGCCAAACTTTGCGCACACCGCTGGCCCCTTTCCGCACGGCATCGACCAAGCTGGGTCGCCGTTTTGTCCGGCTCAACGACGGCGATCGGGTCGTGTGGGCCACCGTGCTCAAGGGGGAAGAGAGCCTGTTCCTGGCTTCGGCATCGGGGCACGTCCTTCACTTCCCGGTGGAGCAGGTCAATATTCTCGCCGGCGCGGGCAAGGGCGTGATTGGGATCAAGCTGGCCGACGACGATGCTTGCCTGGGTGGGGCCCTCATCTCCGGCCGATCCGACATGATGCAGGTAGAAACAACCGGCGGCCGGACGTTGGAGTTCCGGCGTGGCAAATACGAGGTGACATCGCGCGGCGGCAAGGGGTTCGAGGCGGTGAAGCGGACTCGCTTTGTACGGGTCGTGCCGCCGCCAATCGAGCTGGTGGATTGGGAGACCGTCGAAGGGAAAAACGGGGACAAAGGGGCTGCGCACGGACCGAACGGGGATCAACGGGATTTGTTCTCTTGAACCGAGGCGCGGAGAATCCTCTGACCGCACGAATCATCACGGATCGATGTCCGAGGAGAACTCATGGGATCGCAAGTTGACTGCACCGTCCAGTTCAGCGATCGTTTCTCCAATGGCAAGGCCGTCTTGGAATCGGAAGCCTTGATCTTCCGCGGCGATTTCCGTCTCGTGATCCGTTTCGAACATCTGCTGGGCGCG
>DATGIQ010000590.1:0-7711 GCA_035295665.1 Gemmataceae bacterium
GCTGATTTTCATGGCGATTGGAACTATGTCATTACTCCCCGCAAACACTAGAAATCGACGAAGTTATTTTTTCGCGGGCCCTTACGCGTATGCGGACCTGTTTGTCTGCAGCGGTCAGACTAATATTCTGCGGTACGACGAGAGGAACGGGGAATTCCTCGGTGAGTTCGTCCCGGCAGGTAGCGGTGGGCTGAACGCCCCTGACGGCTTGATCTTCGGATCGGACGGCAACCTCTACGTCTGCAGTGTGAGGACCAATAGCATCCTCCGCTACGACGGGATCACCGGAGCCCCTCTGCCGTCTCCGAGTAATATCGGGGCAACCTTTGTGCCCACTGGCAGCGGCGGGCTGAAGCTCAATGCCGGTGGTGCGTGGTTGGTTTTCGGGCCGGACGGAAACCTCTATGCCACGAGCGGGGGAATTAGCGCTCCTTCCGCCTCCAGCAGCGTCCTGCGGTTCAATGGGACCACCGGGGAGTTCATCGACGCCTTCGTCCCTGCCGGCAGTGGTGGGCTGACGGGCCCCCGAGGCTTGGTCTTCGGCCCAGATGGCAATCTCTACGTGAATTCCAATGACCCAGGCCCAGGCTCTGTCCTACGTTACGATGGGACGACGGGTACTTTCATGGACGTCTTCGTACCTGCAGGCAGCAATCCTTTTGGCGAAACCACATGTGGTAGTTCCCGCGGTTTGGTCTTCGGGCCGGATGGCAATCTCTACGTTAGCAGCTACCCCAATATCCACCCCAGCGTCCTGCGCTACGATGGCACGACGGGTACTTTGGTTGATGCTTTCGTCTCCGAAGGTAGCGCTGGACTGTATCTTCCGACGGGTCCACTCTTCGGGCCGGACGACAACCTCTACGTCAGGAGCCTCAATGGAAACTCAGGCGCTGTCTTGCGCTACGATGGAACAACGGGAGCCTTCATCGACGAGTTCGTTCCGTACGGCGCTGGTGGGCTAGCAGACAATAAAGGCTTCGTCTTCCGAAACACCGATCCGACGACCCTGGCTTATGTGCCGATCAGCCGCTTCCATATCACGGCTGCGCCAACAGTTGTCGGGGGCACGCCCTTCGACGTCACGGTCACGGCTCTGGACCCCAACGGCAACGCCGATGTCACCTATCAGGGCACCGTGACTTTCTCAACTTTCGACCCTGACTCCGGCGTGGTGCTGCCCGCCGACTACACGTTCACCACCGGCGGCGGCGACAACGGTGTGCACACCTTCTCGCGTGGGGTCACACTCATCACTGTGGGCAATCAGACCCTCACCGCGACCGATACCGTAAGCGGCATGACCATCAGCGTCACCATCACGGTTGGCCCCGGCCCTTGACCATTGCTGAATTGGCTTGGTGCGTTCCAAACTTGTGTACGAATCGAACAGGCGCCTGCGAGCCGCCTCACCACTGCCCTGGCATCTCCCGCCACTCGATCTGGGCACCTGAACCGCACGCGGTCTCAGGTGTCCTGTCTCCAGCCGCTCCGATAGGCCCTCCACTGACGCGTCCCCAGCCGAACGCAGATGGAGCCGGTTGCTACCCTGCTGGCTCCGTCAATGCGACACGGGAGGATGGTGAATAGCTGGGCCAGAGCGGCAGTAAGCGGCGCTATTCATCGTTGAACCACTTGACTCCAGGTGCATTCAGGCCATGTAAAAATAAGCAGTTCGACTGTCCACAAAACCGGCTACACCTCAGTCTTCCCCGTACTCTACGCAGCAGTTCCTCAAGCATGCCAACGAATACCTGACTGCGGAGGTTCCGCCCCAGGCGATCCAAGAGACGGAAAAAATCAAGAAACAAGATGCCGAGGAGCGCAAGTACCGTCCGGCTGGCGAAGACATACACGAAGCCTTGGAAGCCCTGCGCGGGGGAGACGAACAGGCGACGGCTAGTGCACGAGAGATTGTCAAACAGCGGCCCAGTCCAGGCCCCTCGGTTTTATCGCTCATCTGTGCCGACGCCGCTCGGCAGGCCCGGCTTGCTGAAACGGTCTACAAGTCAAGCGGACTCGCTGCGCTGGCAGAACAGGCGAGGCGGCAACAATCGGCCTCTACGCCCTCCAAGTGGAATCGAGCAACGATCCGGTCATCGGCAAACCGGAACGTGTACCAGGCGTCTTGATAGAGCGGCGTCATCTACTCCCTCTCTGCCCACACGCGCACGTCGCCGGCATCGTCGATCTCGACGTGGATGACGTTCGGGCAGCAGCAGACTGGGCAATCTTCGACGTACTGCTGGCGTGATCCAGCCCCCAGGTCGATGGGCACGACGATCTCCTCGCCGCAGGAATCGCACTGGTAGCTCGCTTCGTCCTTCATCTCGTCACCTGGGGGGCAGCGCCCATCAAGCCGATGCAGATAGAATACGCCCTACCTGACCCCAAGACTGTACCAGCAGGAGGCGGCAATGCCCTTCGACGAAAACCTGGCCGAGCGCATCCGCCATGCCCTGGCCCGCAAGAAGAACATCGAGGAGAAGCGGATGTTCGGCGGCGTCGGCTTCCTGCTCAACGGGAACATGCTGGTCGGCGTCTGGAAGGACTCGCTGGTCGTCCGCCTCGGCCTCGACGATGGCGACGAGGCGCTGCTCGAACAACACGTCAAGCCGTTCGACATCACGGGGCGGGCGATGAAGGGCTGGGTACTGGTCGAGGCGCAGGGCGTCGAGAGCGACGACCTGCTGAACGGCTGGGTTCAGCGAGCGATCAAGTTTGTTGGAAAGCTGCCTCCGAAGTGAAGGGATCGCCATGCCACATTCTCGCTCGATTGCGGTTGCCCAGACTTGCCCCGTGGCGGGCGATGTACAGGCCAACCTCGATGAACACGTTCGTCTGGCTCGCCTTGCTGCAACGGAGGGAGCGGAAGTCGTCGTCTTTCCCGAGCTTTCGCTCACCGGCTATGAGCTGACGCTTGCCGCTGATCTGGCGTTTTCCGAGGGCGATCCCCGGCTGGCTCCGTTGCTGGACGTCGCAGCAGTCCAAGGGATCACGCTGATTGCCGGCGCACCCGTTCGAGTAGGATCGTCTCTCCACATTGGTGCATTCATCCTTTTTCCTGATCGCACGAGCGGGCTTTACACGAAACACCATCTAGGGGCGTTCCCGCCGAGCGCAGGCTGCGATAGTTGCGACGGCACCGTGCCTCCCGCAGAAGCGACCGTGTTTCAACCCGGCGAGCATGATCCGCTCATCCGGTTCGGCGGCAACATGGCTGCCGTGGCCATCTGCGCCGACATCGGCAGACCAGCCCATGCACAACGGGCGGCGGATCGAAACGCTGACACCTACCTGGCGAGCATGTTCGTCATCCCTTCCGATCTTGAAGGCGAAGTCTCGAAACTGCGCCGCTACGCTGTGCACTATGGCATGATGACGGCTCTCGCTAACTTCGGGGGTCCATCCGGGGGTCTCAGGTCGGCGGGCCGCAGTGCGATCTGGTCGGCGACGGGCGAACTACTGGTACAACTGGAGGCGAGCGACTCTGGCGTTGCCGTGGTGACGGAAACGCTGCATCATCGCCGCACCCGAGCGGTCATGGTCGGCCACTGAGCATCGAGGAGACGATGATCGGGCGATCCACCCCCTGAAGAAGAAACGCCTACCCGTGCCGGAGAAGAGGCGGCTGACCAGGAATCGGGTACAATCTGGAAAACGACCCGCTCAAGGAGGAAGCCCCATGAGTACAGCAAAGGCTGGAAAAACCATCGCCCAGGTCTTCGAGGAGTTCCTCGCCGACCAGAAGGACCGGATCAGCCACAAGACCTACCTGAAATACAAGAGCATCATCGACCTCTACAAGTTGTACCTGGAGAGCTACTGGCCAGGGCACTACGGCGAGTACGACAAGATCACGAAGGCGGGCGGCACCTTCTGCGACACCTTCGGCCCAGAGGATGCGACCGCCGGATACAGCGAGTTCCTCGGCTACTTCATGCCCAGGAAGGTGATGTGCGGCAAGGAGACCATGCAGGCCGCTGGCACCGTCACGAAGAAGCTGGCGAAGTGGCTGGCCGAGAAGGGCTACGCCGAGGACACGGAGTACGAGCAGGAGCGAGCTCGTGCGGCAGCGAAAGAATTGCCGAAGGCCACGGAAGTCGTTGATCTGCTCAACGCCTACTGCGATGCGACTGCGCCGGTGAGGCATGGCGGCGAGATCGAGGACCACTTCTGGATCGACCGCATCGAGCCGGGCAAACTCTGGCTGAAGCCGATCACGGCGAGCAACTCGGTCATTGGGCCGATCTCGGTGCCGAAGCAAGCGACGGCGCTTTGCGAACCGGGCTGGGACATCGGCGGCGTCGTGGCGCAGGTCGGAAAGGTTTGGCGGTTGATCGAAGTCTGGAACGTGTCACCGTAGGGCAGCGAACACGCCCTGATTTGTCCAGTGAAATGACACCGGCCTGGAGCCTGACGAATGTGGCAAAAAGTGGCAAAGGGGATCTATCCACGAGCCTGGTGGCGGTCGTTGCCACTTTGTTGCCCATCCAGGACCCACGCTGATAGAATGTAAGAGCGTTATCTGGTCAGCCCGAAGTGTTGACCGACAAGCTGGTTCCGTGCGTTTGCCATACAAGTTCATCGCAAGGCAAACAGGGGCCTGGGCAGGTTGAGGGCCTGGTTGGCGTCAACCCAGTGCAGGTTCGAGTCCTGTCTCCGGCAGCCTGGGGACTTCTACTTGTCCTTTGATAGGAAAAGGTGGATGTCCCCTTTCGCTTTTTCCTTTTTTCTTCCTTTCAAGGAATCTGTGACGTTCCCCTTCTTAGCGAAGCGTAACCGAAGTGGCGATCTACCAAGATGCCCGCGCCGACCCTGCCGGAGCGCTGCATCGGTCACATTCCATTTCTCGCCCGGTGCGTCCACAACCCGGCCGGACTTGGCGGCGGCGCGCTTGCCGGTGCGTTCGCGAGGCTGGCCGGCCCCGGCACGCTTCTTCTTCAGGAGGCGCTGCGCGCCGGAGCGATTCCATCGGTACCGGACGAATAATCGCGCCAAAGAAGAGCCGGGCCGAAGTCCACGGCCGCCAATCCTCAAGGCTGCATCGATGGCCGACCAGGTATCGCCCGGGGATTCAGGGATCGGGCCTGAGTCCTGCGTCGGCCACTTCCCGGTACGGCGACGGTGCGCGTCTGCCCAGCGCAAAATTTCCTTGCGGGTTAGCTTCGGACGGTTGTAGCGGTGGCGGAAGCCGCGTTGCGAAGCCAGCACTTCTGCCAGAGATGAGCTCGCCGGCAGACCCCGCGATCCTCTTTTCAGAGCGTGATTGACGGCAGCCCAGGTCTCTCCGGGAGCCTCGGAGATCGGACCCGATTCAACATTTGGCCAGCTCCCCATCCGTGCATGAAACGCATCTGCCCACGCCAAGATCTGCTTGATGGACAGCTTGGGTCGGCCCCACACGTTGCGGACGCCGCGCCCCTGGGCCAATAACAGGGCAAGAGACGAGTTTCCAACCATGCCTCTTAACCCATTTCGCAAGGCCATTTCCACGCCTGTCCAGGTTTCGCCGGGTGCGCGGAGGATCGGGCCAGAATGGCTCGTCGGCCAAATGCCGGTGCGCGCATGAAAATCATCGGCCCAAGCTAAAATCTGTGCTTCGGTCAACGGTGGTAGCTGCTTGTGATTGCGCACGCCTCGATGCGCAGCGAGCAACTTGGCCAAAGACGACCGGCCCGGCAAACCACGGCTCCCGGCTCTCAGGGCGCTGTCGATGGAGCTCCATTTCTCTCTTCCTGAACCAGGAATCAGCCCCGAGTGGTCCTTCGGCCATGATCCGGTTCGCTTGTGGTGCTCGTCGGCCCAGCGCAGGATTTGTTTCTCGGAAAGCGGTGGAACGTTCTGGGGATTCCGGACCGCATAGTGTTCGGCAAGAAGCTGGGCCAGCGAACTTCCACCCGGCAAGCCACGCAAACCCATGCGAAGCGCATTGTCGATTGCCGACCAGGACTCGAATTTCGCACCGAGGACCGCCCCACTGGAAGTCTTCGGCCATTTGCCGGTAGCCTCTCGGTGAGCGGAAGCCCACATCAAGATTTCCCGGATGGTAAGCGGACGCCTGCGTAGACCATTGCTGCCCATCATAACGCTATCCTGGCGGAAGCCTCTCGAACAATGAACACGTGAGCCTTTGCTCATAAGTCTAGCATAATTCAACGGCCCGGCTGCTGCAGCCGCGGAAGAGGACCGAAGCCGAATTCCTTCTCGTGTCCAGGTGATGGGGCAGTAGGCACTCTCACCCGGCCCCTCCCCTGCCCCAAGTCGCATCCACATGTCGGATCTCGCGGAAGAATCCCGTAGCTGATGAAACACAGGCGGGGGGCGCACAGGGCGATCAGTTCGTGCTGGTCCACGGGCAAGTCGGCGACCGTCTTCTTGCCGAAGGTGGCTTCGTCCGCCGCCTACTTCAGGAAGTTGCCGGCCATCCAGTGGTAACCGCCCCGGCTGGCCAGGTTTTCCAGGAGTTCGCCAAAGTCACGGCGGAACAGCTTGGCGCCGCCGGCTCCCGAGAAAGCGACGAACGCGGCCGCGATGCGCGGATCGAAGGCCGCGGTCACCAGGGCCGCCTTGCCGTATCGGGAGATGCCGGTGATGCAGACCTTCGCCGGATCGACGCCCGCTTGCGGGTGGGCTTCGAAATAGTCCACGAGGCGGCTAACGCCCCAGGCCCAGGCGCGCAACGCGCCCCAGTCTTCGGGCGTGCGGGGCTGGCCCTTGTTCGTCAGGCCGATAATGCCTTCGCGTAACCGATTATTGTCGCCTTGAATGCTCGCGGGATGGATCGTGCCGTACGCCCAGCCCTTGGCCAGCGCCTGGTGGGTCCACGAGTTCGGGGCAGCCGTGCCGCCGGGCCGGCCTCCGAACTCGAATTGCACGATGATCGGTAACCGACCCGCGGCATGCTTGGGCATGGTGAAGCTGGCTTGAACGGTGACTTCGAATCGGAAGTATCCTTCACCTGCGCATTGTGTCCTCTGCACAACTTTGTGGTGCCGAGCTGATCGAGCATATCGTGATAGTCATCGTAGCCGGCAGGAACGAAATCGGGTTGCTTCCCCTTGCCCGCCTTGGCGTCCTGGCCAAGCGATGCATCCGGCGCAAAGTGCACCACAGCCAGCAGGCCAGCCACCGCTGCTCCGAGAACCCAACCCGCCGACCGGATCGCAAACATGGTCATCTCCTTGTCTGAATGACTGAACGCTACATAATGGATGTTTGCGGCGAACAAACGATTCGACGATCGTTGGATGCGGCTATCACCATGAAACCCTGCGGGACACATTTCCCGGATGGCTGCCCCGTGAGCGACTGGCTTTTCCCCGGCCAGAAGCCGCCCGGCGGCCTCGCCGATTTTCCGGACATCGCTGCCGGGCTCTTACCCGAACCGCGGTTCCGGCTGCCGGAATCATGCTTTCACCTGGCTAGTCGGGTTCCCTCAGACCTCTTTCCTCCATGCGTTCCCACTGCCGCTCCACTGGGCTGCATCAGTCTTGCGAGTCTTGCCCTTTTTCCCTATCTTCTTGCGGGTCCGAAAAAATAAATCCGTTGAGTCCCCTCCGGGCAATAAATAGGATAAGCGCATAAATAATCTTGCCAATACCCTAAGACTTAGTGTGGTGTGATGGTGTAATTCCAATCGCCATGAAAGTCCGCACGTTGCAGGTTAATGGATGCGTATTGCTCCTTGGTCACCTTGACCCCGATCGGA
>DATGIQ010000591.1:0-7047 GCA_035295665.1 Gemmataceae bacterium
CCGAGACAGCCGAGGATGCGATCTGGGCAAAAGCAGCGGTTCCGCGAGTAACCTCGCCCTCTCCAGCCGTACAACGCATGCCATACCAACTCTTTGTTGGTCGGGACGCCGAGCGGTTCGTGCAGCAGACGGGCCAGCTCCGCGACGGAGGTCCGCCCGTCACAGTTCCGCCAAACCAGGGCTGCGGCCGGGTTCAGGCAGGGCGCTTTCTGGTGCCGCTGATCGTACACGAATGTCTCTTTGTCCATCTCTTGGATTAACAGCTCCGCTTCACGTCGCAACGGCAACATGGGGAATCTGCCTCGGGCACCGAGACGGTGACAGGTAGCCATTCCGCGCATCCTCACTACCGCGGCACCGCCGGGACATTCGGACTCAGAATGAATGGCGTGATCCGTGGCTTCAAAATGGACGGAGCCGGTGGCGGCGGCACCGGTGCGGGAAGCGGTCCAGGGGGGCCGGCGAGCGACGCAGTGTACGAAATCGTTGCCAAGTTGAGAATCGTGAGCGTTAATCGCGTGAGCCCTTCGAGGCCGTCCGGCGTCACCCAAACATACGTATCCCGGTAGTGTCCCACGTAACAGGCGTGATGCGGTACGTCGCGTTTGCACCCGACATTCATCCAGCCATGAGGAATGGCACAGCACAGGCACTCGTCTTCGGAAAGGTGCGCCGGCGTTCCACTCGTTTTGCCAGCACTCTCTGGACACAGCAGCTTGCGAAGCTTCTCATAACACGAATCGCAATCGGAAGGAGACAGGCCCAGTGCTAACTGATACACGCAGCGCATCAGGGCAAGCCGATCGGGATCGCTAATGGGCCAAATCGTCCAGTTGAGCTGGTCGGCGCGGCTGATGGTAACGCCGTAACTGGTACTGACCACCCCTTGCATCACACTATTTGGATTCACCAGGTCGGTATTGGAGCCGGAGTCCGTGATCTGAATCTGTCCGGTGCCCAGAAGCGTAAACGGAGGCAGGGAGCCTGGATATTTCGCAACCATCGCCAGGTTATTCAGAATTTCTGTGTAGTAAATGTCGGTTTGCGTTGCGATTTGCTTCGTCGTAAACCGCTCTAGCTGAAGGTGTGTGCAGCCCGTGCTTGTCAGAAAGGCCAACACGATCAACCTACGCATCGGGTAATCCCCCGGCCATCTCATGCCTCTTTTCGACTCCGGTTAGCAATGTCGGTCATTATCCGAGACTGTCTTCAACGGCTTTGCGGTCTCTTCGAGTTTGGAGGTTTCTGAGGGGAAAAGAGGGGAAGATTTTGGCAAAAGGCGAAGCTGGGCTATTCCCGTATGGAGCGGGTGCCGACCTAGACGTTCCCGGTCCGTTTTGCGCCGCTTCACTTCGGCTTGAGCCCAACTTTCGCTTGACCATAATCGATGAGGATGGCGTTAAACAGCGCGGACAACCCACCGATGTTCATTCCCTGCTGACCCATCATGTAGGCGTTGTTCTTGCACATGACCAAGGTCAAACCCTGTGCCGGCGGGGGCAAGCTCGCCGCGCGGATCGTGTAGCGGAGCGACGTAGCCGAATCGGGACTGGCCAGTTCAACGGTGATCTCTCCCTGGACGCATTGGCACGAATCCGAGGTCGACGTCCACGAGGGACAGGAAGTGGCCTCCGGCCAAGTGCGCGGGTAGATATATCCGTTCGGATCGCTCAAGAATACTGGGCCGCCGCCGGTGTCAACCATGGCAATGGGCGAATCCACGGTGCCCGGCCACTGCGTAAGGGTATCGCCGATCGTCAGGCTCTTCGGCACAAGCGCCATCCACTCGACGTTGGGAAGGATATCGCACATCGAATAGCCCGCCGGCTGCGCGCGGTAAATGACGAGCTCCGAGTCCTGGGCGACGCGCGGCGAATTCTGCATCGCCAGGAGGGCCGAAGCGGGTGCGTAGTTGAACTCCGCGAAAGGATACTGAGCATTGTAGGAGAGAGGAGCCTGCATCGTAACGCTCACCCCGGGAGGCGTGGCCCAGGAATTTGCCGACCAAGGCCGCAGGCATCCCGCGCCAAAGTTCGCGGTTCGCGGGGCCCCCGTGCAGGCATAGAAAACGCAGTCTTCCAGCGTGTGGACCGCTCCGCTCTTCGTGGGCACGTCGATCGGGCCGCGGACAATCTTGGCCGGACTGCCCCACGGCTCCGTACCATCGCCGATTGCGGTGTACGCAGGAAGATGCTGGAGATCCTCCCACGACGGCACAATCAGCAGCGAGTTGCCGGAATCGACCAGGAGCGAGGTGAAGCCGCCCGTGGTCTGTCCTCGGAATAGGATGTTGATGTAGGCGTCGAAGTTCGAAGCCAACGAAACCGTCGTGAGCGGAATCACGGCACTATCCGCGACGACTTGCGAAGGCACTTTGGGCATCCGCCGTCGCAGCGCTTCCGCAATGGCCCTGACCATCGAACTCGTATCGAACCGGTGAGCGGGCAATTCATGCAGAATCGGGTGCAAGGAATGTCGCGAAAGTCGCATCGTTCTTCTCCTTCATCCGTGGGTGGAACGAATTCATCAAGATCATAACGCCAAACTCCATCTTGGCCAGGCTGAAGTCGGTGATCAAACCCCGGCCATCAGCACCGTTCCTACCTGTCCCTCACCCGGCACCACGGGAACACGCTCTAACCGTTGGCGAAACCGAACGTGCCGGCGACGGGTCCACTCGACCAGTGGCCGCCAGACCGTGGCCGTCAAGCGGTGCCGAATGAGCAAGTGCCACAGTCGATTGGAGCGCTTGTAGAGGTACGACATGGCCAGGTAAGGCAGAACGGCACGGGGATCCACCGGACGGCGCCGCCAGATCGATCGGTGGGAGAAGAGCCGCCGATAGCACCAGGCGTAGCCCTCCGCCAGTTGGTCGGGCGACATGTGCCGCGGCCGGAACACCACATGGGCCGTGTCGTAAAGGCTCCACTCTTTGTGCAAGAGCCGGCCTGCCGCTTCCAGCTGTCGAAAAAGGGGTGTGCCCGGATAGGGCGTCAGGATATGAAACGTGGCGCACTCCAGCCGGTTGTCCTCGATCCAGGCGGCCGTCCGCGCGAATACATCCGGGCAGTCCGCATCGAATCCGAAGACAAAACTGCCATTCACTTGAATGCCATGATCGTGAAGAATGGCCACGCGGCGGGCGTAGTCCTCGGTCCGGGGGCTTTTCTTCCGCGCCGCCACCAAATTATCGTCGGCAAGCGACTCGAATCCAATAAAGACTCCCGTGCAGCCCGCCAGTGCCATCTCGCGCACCAACGACGGATCATCGGTGATATCAAGCGTCACGGCGGCACTCCAGATTCTCTCGATTGGCCGAATGGCACGACAAAGCCGCCGCAAGTACTCGGGCTTCGATCCGAGATTATTGTCAATGAAGACGGCATAGGGTTGGCCATCTTTTTGAAACTCCGCCACAATCTGCTCGACATCGCGCACCAGGTAGGGCATGTGCAGGCCGTCCGTGGAGAGGTAACAGAAGCCACAGCGGTTATGACAACCCCGGGTTGCGATCAGGCTGGTTGTGGTCAGGAAATCGCGCCGCGGCAGCAATTCGCGGCGCGGCGGTGGATCGTCCCGGTAGGGAACGCGGTAATCACCCCGATAAACGCGCTGAAGCGTCCCTCGTTCCACATCGCGCAAGATGCCTGGCCAAAGCTGGACGCCTTCGCCCAAGGCCAGGGCATCCGCGTGAGGGGCTGCTTCCTCGGGACAGGAAAGGACATGCAAACCGCCCAGGATCACCCGAGCGCCCCGGCTGCGATACCAATGGGCAAGCGCATAAGCCCGTTTGGCGAAGGTGAGATGGATGGTGATGCCGACGACTTGGGGGAACGGCTGCCAGGGCGGCGGCCCCTGGAGCAAGTTTTCATCCCAGTAGGCGACGTGCCAATCCGGCGGAGTCGCCCCCGCGATGCTCGTCAAGGCAAGCGACGGCGTCAGGACATGCTTGCCGAAACTGGCATGCGGGTCTTTCGGATAGAAGGGATTGATGAGCAGAGCATAGCGAGGCTTGATCGACTGGGGCCAAACGTCGGGATCGAGATAAGGCGCGACTCTCAATTCGCGTGGGATCCAGAGCGACCGCATCGAAGTTCCTCCATCCTGATGGGTATGGGCTTCACATTTGCAAAGTACTTTACGATGCAAAGTTAAATTGTCAAGATCCAATGGATGGTATGAGCGGTTCGCTCATCCAGATTTTCGATTTTTTCTTCGCCTTTTCTGCAACTCCTGATTACACTTGGCTATCCCGACGTGCCTTGCTTCGGCACGTGCGCGTGCCGTGGCCCGGATTGCTTGATCGGGGACGATGGTCGTCCGCCGAGTTTCGGACCACGTACCCATGGAACGCCTTGTTCAGAAGGAGATGCCAATGGACCGACGATGGAAGGGATTCGCTCTGGTTGGTGTTGTGCTGGCCTATTCTTGGATCAGCACGGCTACTGTTCGCGCGGATCAAGTTGTTTTGTACCCTAGCGATGCCGAGGGCGGTGCGAATGCCGTTCGCATTTTGTCCGGCGGAGCGACCACGAATTACGTGTTGCAGGACATCGTTTCCGTGTACCACCGCGGCGGCAACGATCAAAACTCCTTGATCCTCTTCGATCTGAGTTCGCTTCCGGCCGGCAAGAAGATCACGACTGCGACGTTGACGTTGATGCACGATACCGCCATCTATCCCACCGGGGATAATTTCGAGGACACGCAGGTGTTCCGCGTGGCCAAGCCCTGGGTGCAATGGCAAGTGACCTGGAACCGCGCTTCGGGATACCGGACTTCGAATGGCGTCCCTTGGGATCAGCCCGGTGGCGATTTCGTGGGCATCCAGGGGCTTACGGACGGCTCGGATCCTTATGCGGATGCTGTGCTGGGTCTGGATGATAATTCTCCGGGAATCTTTCCTTTCCCGATCGACGTGACCGCCCTCGTGAATGAATGGTATACCGGCACTTCTCCGAACTATGGGATGTTGGTCACCGGCTTGGAAGGCAACGGCCTGCACTTCCACGCCGACCGCGGCGATGATCCAACGCTGTATCCAACGCTGACGATCGTTTACCAGTAAGAAACGCTGACAAGAAGGTGCCTGGAACTCGGATTGCGGAGTTCCAGGCATCTCTCTTTAGCGTCTCCAAACCTGGAGCCGACCGGTCGATCGGATCAGGGCACTACCCGGAACAGCGGGAGTGCATCAAATGAGCCCCCGAGCGCTACCTTGGCCGGAACGCCGAGCCAGTGCTCCAACACCGTCGCATACACCTGCCGGAAATCCACGGCGCCCTTCAAATCGCCGCCTTCAAGGTCAATGAGCCGCGGCGTCGGCCCAATCAATCCACCTCGTATCGACCCGCCCGCCAGGAGAACTGGCCCGGCCGTCCCGTGATCGGTGCCGCCGGATGCGTTCTCCTCCACGCGACGGCCAAATTCGCTGAAGGCCATCAAGGCAACCCGTTCCTCCAGACGCGATGTCCGAAGATCACTCAGAAGGCTGACCCATCCTTCCGCCAACTCCGCCAGAAGCCCGGCGTGGACGCTCAGCTGGCCCGCATGCGTGTCGTAGCTTCCTGCGCCGACGTCGCCATCTCCCTGCGTCAGGTAGTACGTTGACGCACTCAGTCCTGCCTTGATCGCTCGCGCCACAACCTGGAATCGCCTGCCCAGAGGCGTGGCCGGATAGCGCGGTCCGCCCGCGGCCAACCCCGTGCGGGCAAATAGATCAGCGGCGCCGGCTGCGTCCACCGCAGCCCGCTGAGCGTAAGCCAGCAAATCGTCGCCCTGGGGCCCAACCGACGGCACCAATGCGGCCGGGCCGCCGGATGGTACCTCGGCTAGTAAGCGGCAATCCTCGGGACGGCCCAGCGAGACACACGAACGCCGGCGGCCACGCAGAGCGACCGGCACGACAGCGTCGCCCACGAATACGGCCGGTGCCAGGCGGTCTATCGCTTCATCCAGGCCACGTCCCAACCAGCCGATTCCAGGTTCACGGCCGAAGTCTCGGCGGGCGGTGTGCCAGACGCCCCGGCTGACGAAATGGGACCGGCTCGGGTTGGGGTAGCTGACGCCCTGAACGATGGCGAGATGGCCGGCCTCCCAAACTGCTGCGAGCGGCTTGAGGGCCGGGTGCAGGCCGATTTGGTCGTCCAGGCGGACGAGCTGGTCTCGTGGCAACCGCAGCGACCGACGATATTTGGCATAGCCCTCATCGGCGTACGGAACGACGGTATTGATCCCGTCGTTGCCGCCTACCAATTCGACGACGACGAGGATGCGGCCGGGAATGGCTTTCGCGCCGGCTCGGGCCACGCGGGCCACGAAGAGCGGCACGGTGGGTGTGAGGGCCATGAGGGGGGCCGCGGCCAAGCTAGCCTGCAGGAATCGGCGGCGGGTGTATTTAAACATGTGCGTTCTCCATGAAGGGAATAGAGCGGCAGATCTCGATGGCGCTGGCTCAGAGCTTGTGCGAACAAGGGGTCTGGACCTTTGTCTCGAGACGTGCAGACCCCTTGTTCGCACGGGCTTTCAGGCGAGCTGGGCCTCAGGCGAGGCAAGGATTGCTGCCACCACCCGGCGTGCGAACTCGGCAAGGTTGCCATTCACGCCCACGGCAGCACAGACTCGGTCGACCCAGTCCTTGGCCGGAGCCGCACCCAGGATCAGCTCGGTCAAAAATTGGATTAACTCCTTGCGGCCACCATCGCGGCCGTGTCGCTGGGCAAGGGCCAGCACGTCCAACGGCTTGCCCATTGGCCGCATTAATCGGCCCGCCACGAGATCCGCGGCCAGATTGGCCCGACCCAGGAGCGCCAGCGGCGAGAGCCAGGCTCGGCCGCCAGGCCAGCCGCCGACATTGGGCGGGTAGAAAAGGCTTTGTCCCATGCGCGCCGCCCATTCGCTCAATTGCACGCAGCTCGGCGAAGCGTCCAGCGACAACAACGGTCGCACGGCCGCCACCGCCCACTCCACCGGCCCTGGCACACGACGGCCGATCGTGCCGTTGGCGAAGAACCGCTCGGAACGCAGCACCCGCGCCACCGCCTGGCC
>DATGIQ010000592.1:0-3612 GCA_035295665.1 Gemmataceae bacterium
GACGGCAAGTTGTCCGTCATCTGCGGCGCCGCGGAACGGGTGCAGGACCATCCCGTCGATCCAGCCAAAGACAGTCGTGGTGGCGGCAATACCGAGCGCCAAAGTGAGCACTGCGACTGCAGTCAGGGCCGGCGTCCGGCGGAGGACAGCCGCCGCGTACCGGAGGTCTTCAAGTATGCCTCGCATGGGTTTCCTGTCTTTGAGTGCAACTTGGCTTCCGACTGTAGATGCTTGATTCCATTCAACGGAGCGGTCAACCAGTTATCGATTTCGGGATGAGTCGTCCGAAAGTGGAACGCCAGCTATTGACGGCCTCTCGCCGATCGTAACGCGTCCCGCAAATGGAAATTTCAAATGCCCGACACATCGAGTCGCATCTCCGGGACCGTTCCGGTAGCACCGCGGATGTATGCGGACACTTGGAGGATTCCCTGCTCATGTTGCGTCGCGAGAATCTCGGTAGAGAAGTTGCTGACGCATCCAGCTTGACGGGTCGTGATCGTATCGTACATCTGGCACGACGACGTCGCCGCAAGGATGCCGTCGGCCAGAGTGGGCTCGCCGATCTGCTCGTGCCAGCGCGACACAGGGGTTGCGATGTGAGGATCGTCGAGCGCAACTGGTAGCGGTCTTCGCAGATCTCCCAGAAGTCGCGACGCTCGGGTTCGGACAGCGGAGCCATCGCCCAGTCGTCGATCACTAGAACATCAATACGAGCCAGTCGAGCTAACAGATTGCGTAGGCTCCCGTCGGCCCGCGCCATCGCGAGATCACGAAATAGCGACTGGGTGCGAGTGTAGAGTGCCGCGTATCCATCGCAGCATGCTTCTGTGCGAGAGCGCAGGCACATGAAGCTCTTACCAACGCCGGTTGGCCCAAGGACGAAGATGTTCTCGTGCGTGCTGGGAGATTATCCGTGCGCAAGATCAAAGAAGTTCTTCGATTGAAGTTTGACGTGCGCCTGGGCCGGCGGCAGATCGCCCGAAGTTGCTCGATTGACCTCGGCACTGACACGAGTATTTGCAGCGAGCCGAAGCGGCCAAGATCACGTGCCGGCTTGAGGCCGCGTTGTTCGGGGGACCACCGCGTAGCCGCCCGACCGTGCTGCCGATACCGGATTTTGCCGACCTTCACCAGCAACGCCAGCGTCATGCACACCTGACCCAGCAGTTGCTCGGGGAGGAGTACCGGCAAGCCAACCCCGACGGCTATCAGTACAGCCGCTTCTGCGAGCTGTACCAGCGCTGGCGCCGGAAACAGGATGTGGTGCTGCGGCAGGAGCACAAGGCCGGCGAGAAGCTGTTTCGTGGATTTGGCTGGCAAGCTGGTCCTGCCTTTCGAGGGGAGGCTGCCTGCCATTGTGTTGTCCAGCGCCGCTAATAGCCTGTGGAAATCATTCCGGCGAAGCCGAGCGCAGTTACGAAATCGGCCTGAAACTGTTCGGCTTCATCCTGGAACCGGTCTTCACCTTCATCCCGGAATCGCGTTCATCTTGCCCGGGATTCCCCACGCTTGCGCAGCATTGCGGTACGAAACAAAAGAGCCCCCGGCCTGCGCCGGGGGCTCTTCCTTAACACAGGGCGGCAACTTGCCTATCGGGCCGCAACACTAGCAGCGGCAGCATCCCTGCTGACCTGGAGGCTGGCTCCGCCACTAGGGCCGCTGGTAGGGCCGCTGCCAAGTACGTCACCACTGGAGACAAGCTTGACCCAAAGCTCACCATTGCCTTTGTAATACGAGGTGGCATCGGCCTTGCGAAGTGCATCCAGGCTGCTCTGCTCCGTTCCCGAGGCTGCAGTGGTGAATCCCGGCAGCTCGAACATCACCCACGAGCCCTTATCCAGTTCCGACACGCTGAGGTTCAGAGACGGCCTTTCGGTGGTTACCTTAAACTCCGTGCCTGCTCGTACGTTAGTTGTTCCGCTGACGGGGAAGTCCTTGCCGTTGAGGCTGAGAACGGCTACCGGCGGCGGAGGCTCTCCGATGCGACCAGTCCTTGCACCAACAACAGGGCCGCGACCTCCTCCGCCTCCGGCTGCGGCGGGAGCGGCGCCAGGACCCCCGCGACCGGCACCCGGGCCACTTCCAGCCGCACCAGGAGCAGCAGCTTGTGCGCCGGGCGCGCCCTGCCCTCCACGACCTCCACCAGCACCGCCGCGACCCGCGCCACGACCGCCGCCACCGCCCGCACCAATCGTCATCCGCCCGACATCGCCTTTACACACAGCAGCGTTCCAGGTGGGCTTCTCCTCGCAGGCGGCGTCGAGTGCGATTCCGCCATTAATGACGATAAAGGAATTCGGTACACCACCGACCGAGCCATCCTTGTCGTGGAACACCGAGGACCGGTAGCTCCCACTGCCGTAATCATCGTTGCTCCACCTATACTCCATCGGCGGGAAATACACCGGCTTGGCGTTGATGAATTTCGCGCCCTCTACAGTGTTGTTGGAACTCATTCCGAAGCTGGTAAACAGCAGGTAAGAGATCGCTCCCGTCTTGCGGGTGGCGTTGTCCTGGTAATTCACGAAAGTGTCATTGACCAGTTCATGATGGTAGTCATAGAACTCGTAGGCGCGGATCGGGAAATCCGGGACTTTGGGCTCCGGCAAGCTGCGGCCGTAAGCCTTCTCCGCGTCCGTCTGTGGGTTGCCGACGTTCTCGGTTTCGCCCACGAACAGCGAATCCACCACTCGTGATGTATAGGGGGCACGCCCGCTGTTGCCGGACGCATGCGTGTAGCCAATGGCATTGTCGGCCATCTTCAGACCCTTGAACAGATGCATTTCACCGCGGGCCCAGATGCCGCTATTGCGGTTTTTGTAGCTGGTGAAATTCTCGAAGACCGACTCCACGAGAGGGCTGTTCGCGTCAGCGGGATTGGAGTTGGCCTGAAACCCGCCGACGGCGAAATGGCCATCAGCCCTTTGGCCGCGGTCACCCATGAAACCGTCAAAGTTCGAATGGGAGGTGTTGCCCTTGAACTCCCGCACTTTCATGCGTCGCGGCCAGGTTGTCTTGCTCATCTCTGTACCTTCGAACTTACCGGTCGGATGCTCTGGCATAGCGAACCAGAAACCTGTCGCGTCTGACCCCGCAGCCACGTTGTCCCTATATATATTGTCCGGGTTGGTGATCCAGAAAGTCGACGCCGTGTTGTCGGAAGGAAGCAGGATATCCTTGGCGTTCTGGCCGGTGGAATCGAAGTTGCTGGCACCCGTTGCTCCGAACGGGGCGAGGTTGGTCGGGACGCACGGCGCGTCCGGATGACACTTGGTGAGGATCGCCAGGTTGTGCACGAACTGGTTATCGTGCTCAATGCCGTCTTCCAGGAAGAAGCAGTGACCGATGTTGTTGTAGGTCACGTTATTCTCAACGTCCAGGTAATTGGTGCCATGCACGGTCACGCAGCGGCTGTAGGTGTTGTGAATGGCGGAGTTCTTGATGTACTGCCCCATGCCCCCGTCGCCGATCAGATGC
The DNA here is from genome assembly GCA_035295665.1 of Gemmataceae bacterium. Classification (GTDB taxonomy): domain Bacteria; phylum Planctomycetota; class Planctomycetia; order Gemmatales; family Gemmataceae; genus DATGIQ01. The sequence continues at coordinate 3,481 of DATGIQ010000592.1, forward strand.
CAGTGGATCGGATACCGCGCCAGATGCATGTTCTGACCCATGCGATTGAGTTCGACGCCCTCGACAAACATCTTGCTCCCGAGCATCGCCATGATGTGGCCGCCAAACAGCGTCTTGTCCGCGTCCGGCGAA
>DATGIQ010000593.1:0-12878 GCA_035295665.1 Gemmataceae bacterium
CAAACGAACGGAAAGAGACGGATTCTACGCACAGCAAGCACCCCGGCCCGCCCGATCGGCAGCTTTGCCTTTTGGCGTTCGGCCCGCTATGCTGTCCTCCAGTTCTCGAGAGGCTCTGTTCTCTCATCGATGGGGTGCATCCATGTGCAAGCGTTGTGCGTTTCTTGGCGGTGTTTTCGTCCTCGCGCTTTTTGCGGGGGTGCCGCCGATGGGGGCTCAGCCAACTCCGGTGCTGCAACCCACGGTCTTCGCCATCCGCGATGCCCGTGTGGTTCCCGAAGCGGGTAAGCTGCTCACCAGGGCGACCGTTGTGATCCGGGATGGCCTGATCGAAGAAGTCGGCCCGGATGTGCGGATTCCCGCCGAGGCGCTGGTCATCGACGGGAAGGGATTGACCGTTTATCCGGGGTTCCTGGACGCGCTGAGCAATTGGGGATTCGATCCAGCGCTACGCCGCTCGGAGTCGGGACCGCCAGCCCCCGAAGATTACGCCAGCGGTGCCTTGGCCACCACGAAGCCGGACAACCGCAAAGGCATGACTCCGGAATTCCAGGTCGCCACCGCCTTGAAGGCCGAGGAAGACAAGGCCGATACCTGGCGGCAAATTGGATTCACGGCCCACCTGGTCGCTCCGGATGGAGGCCTGTTTGCCGGGCAGAGTGCGATGGTCAGTCTGAGCAATGCCCCACCCCGTGAAGCCGTGCTGCGGTCCCCTGTGGCGCTGCACGCTGCCTTCCGCGATACCGGTCCGGATTACCCGCGCGTCCTGATGGGCTTCATTGCTCACTGCCGTCAGACCTTGCTGGACGCCGGCCATTATCAACGCGCCTGGACCATGTTCGAGCGGGCTGGGCGCGTTGGCCGGCGGCCTCCCCTCGACCCGGCCTTGGCAGAATTGGGAACGATTCTGTCGGGCAAGTTACCCGTCGTTCTCGAGGCGGATTCAAAGGACGAGATCCATCGAGCGCTCGACTTCGCCGAAGAATTCCACTTGCGACCGATTCTGTATGGTGGCCGGGATGCCTGGAAAGCAGCCGAACGGATCAAGCACCTGAACGTGCCGGTGCTGCTACGGCTGACGTTCAGCGATAAGCCGCAGCCCCGCTTCGGCCGGCGGGGCGGTGGTCCATCGCCGGCCGGTCTCGGTGCAGGTCCTGCCCCTGAAGCCGATCAGGCGGCGGTGCCGAAGCGCATCGAGGAGTTTCGGCAGCAGCAGCTGAAGGAAGAAGTGCGGAATGCCGCCCTGCTCCACCAGCACGGGATCCTCTTTGCCTTCTGTACGCAAGGGCAACCGACCGACAAGCCGGCTGACAAATTCCGCGAAAACTTGCGAAAAGCGATCCAGGAAGGCGGCTTGTCCCCCGAGGCCGCTCTAAAAGCGCTTACCGAGGATGCCGCACGCATTCTCGGCGTTGGCAAACAGCTCGGCACCCTGGCTGCCGGCAAAGCCGCTCACTTGATCGTCACGGACGGCGATTTCCAGGATGTCCAGACGCAGGTCCGATATGTTTTCGCCGATGGCGTTCGCTTTACGTTCGATTCCAAAGCGCAGACGGCCGGCAAGTCAGCGGAAGCGAAGAAGCCAGCAGAGAAAAGCACCCCGGTCACCAATCCGGAGGAGAGCAAGGCACCAGCGTCCCGGGCTGCCGCGGATGCCAAGGTGGAACAGGCCACCGAAATCGAAGCCGACCGCAAGCCGAAGCTGCACACCCGCGGCAATGTGCTCATCCGGGGCGGGGACGTCTTGACCGTTACCAACGGCCGGTTGCCACAAACCGACATCCTGGTGCTGAACGGCAAAATCGCCAAGCTCGGCAAGAATCTCGAGGCGCCGGCCGACGTGAAGCTCCTTCCCGCCGAAGGAATGGTGATCATGCCGGGGATCATCGATACGCACTGTCACTTCGCGGTGGCCGGCGGTGTGAATGAATTCTCCTTGTCGGTGGTTCCCGAAGTTCGAGTTCGCGATGTCATCGACAGCGAAGATGTACAGATCTATCGAGCCCTGGCCGGCGGCGTGACCACGGCGCGGCTGCTCCACGGCAGCGCGAATGTGATCGGCGGACAGGATGCGGTCATCAAATTGAAATACGGCGAGCCGGCCAGCCGGCTGTTGATTGCCGATGCACCGCGCGGCGTCAAGTTCGCCCTGGGTGAAAACGTCAAGCGCACCGATGGCCGGTTTCCGAACACTCGCCTTGGCGTTGAAGCGGTCCTGATCCGCGCCTTCACCGAAGCCCAGGCGTATCGCCGAGCCTGGGACGCCTATGAAAAAGCCAAGTCGTCCGGTAAACCCCTCCCCGAACCGCGCCGTGATTTGCGTCTGGAAGCTCTGGCGGATGTCCTCAAGGGAGATCTCAAGGTCCATTGCCATTGCTACCGGGCCGACGAGATCCTAATGCTCATGAACGTCGCCGAGCGTTTCGGCTTCCGCGTGCAATCGTTGCAACATGTTCTGGAAGGGTACAAGATTGCTCCGGAGATCGCGGCCCACGGCTCCAGCTGCAGTACGTTTTCCGATTGGTGGGCGTACAAGATCGAGGCCTATGATGCCATTCCCTTCAACGCGGCGTTGCTGCACGAGGCCGGCGTCACCGTGTGCGTGAAATCCGACAGCAACGAATTGATGCGCCACCTGTATCAGGAGGCGGCCAAGTGCGTCAAGTACGGCGGCATGAGTGAAGAGGAGGCGCTCAAGACGATTACCCTCAACGGAGCGAAGCAGCTCGGTCTGGAGAAACGGCTGGGCAGCATCGAAGTCGGTAAGGATGCGGATCTGGTGATCTTCAATGGCCACCCGCTGAACAGTTATGCCCGGCCAGAGCTGACGTTGGTGGAAGGGGAGGTGTACTTCCAGCGGTCCGAGCAGCTTCAGCCCGGTCCGGGAGCGTCAGCTGGCCCGTCCACGGCAACCGGCGTCTTCGCCGCCATTCCTCGCAATCGCGCGGGCGATTATGTGCTGCGTGGCGTCACGGTGCATCCTGTCGCCTCCCCCGCGGTGGCGAATGCCCAGGTTGTGATCCAGAAAGGAAAAATCGCGGCGCTCCTGGGCGCATCCCAGAAAGAAAATGGTCCGCTTCCTCCAGGCGGTACGGTCGTGGACGCCACCGGCTTACACCTTTACCCCGGCATGATCGACGCCGCCACGGTTCTGGGGCTGACGGAGCTTGGCTCGGCCCGCGAAACGAACGATTATGCCGAGGGGGGCGACTTCCAGCCCGACTTGCGCGCCAGCGTGGCCATCAATCCGGATTCGGAATTGATTCCCGTTACTCGCGCCAACGGCGTGACCACGGTACTCACCCGGCCAACGGGTTCCCTGATTGCCGGCCAGAGTGCGCTGATCAATCTGGTGGGCTGGGTCCCGAAGGACATGGCGGTCGTCGATCCCCTGGCACTGCACGTCGAGTTCCCATCGCCATCCCGCATGTTTACCGGCGGCGACCCCAGCATGCGACGTCTCGGCCAAGCGATTACCCGCAAGCAGCGTGAGGAGAAGATGCGTCGCCTGAAGGAGCTGTTCCAGCAGGCGGTGGCCTACGATAACGCGCGGCGGCAGGGTTCGGACCAATCGGTCAATCCGCGGCTGGAAGCACTGGCACCCTACGCACGGGGCCAAAAGCCGGTCATCATCCAGGTCCAGCGCCGGCAAGAGATTCTCGATGCGCTGAAGCTGGCCGATGAATTGAAACTCAAGGTGATCCTCAGCGGCGCCATCGACGCCTGGAAAGTGGTCGCCGAATTGAAGAAACGCGACGTGCCGGTTATCGTCGGCCCGACCATGACACTCCCCCAGGAAACGTATGATCCGTACGACGCGCCCTACGCATGCCCGGCTCGGCTCCAGGAGGCAGGAGTACGTTTTTGCATCCGTTCAGCCGGCACGACCAACACCCGCAACTTGCCCTATGAGGCCGCGATGGCCGTTTCCTACGGCTTACCGCTCGAAGAAGGGCTCAAGGCGGTGACGCTGTATCCAGCGCAAATCCTCGGCGTGGCGGACCAGCTCGGCACGATCGAGCCGGGCAAACGGGCCAACCTGGTCCTGGCCGATGGCGACATTTTGCAAGCCGCGACCCAGGTGAAAGCCCTGTTCATCGATGGCCAGCCACTGGAGCCGGTGAGCAAACATACGAAGTTGTACGAGCGGTATCGGCAACGGCTGCACGAGGTGCAGCAGGGTAGAGCGCAAGGGGGGAATAACTAATTCACCGGGCAAAATGCGCCTAGACAAACCTGAAGCGCCAGCGAAGAACTTTCGCTGGCGCTTCAGGTTTGTCTAGGCAATTCCCGCAGGACCAATCAGGTGGCCTGGGAATGCTTCCGCAAGACCTGTGCCTCGTTCAATCGGACAAACGCAGCTCGGCCGGGGTTGGATCGATGGAGACCAACAGCGGCCGGGTCATGTGCGGGAAAGATACAATGGCCTGTCCGGGCGCAAGGCCAGGCAACCGATCCCAGAGACCATCGTCGATCCCGCTGACCGTGCGGCGCAAGGTGCTCACGACTTCGGAGTCGGTAATCTTGTGCAAGATGTAGGAGTTCACGAGTCCAAATACCTGCCGGGGCAAATGCTGCGGTAGCTGAGTGACAAAAACCAGCCCGAGCCAGCGTTTCCGTCCGCGCTTGGCGATCCGTGCGACCTGTTCGAAGAGGATTTTGGTTTTCTCAATTCGTTCCGCACTCAAGAATTCGTGGGCTTCTTCGATAATGATCAGCGTGCGGGTCGGAGGTGCCTCCTGAGGATGAACGCGCTTGGCATTCTCATATTGCTGATACGCATCGTTTTGAGCCTCTTGAACCCCGCGGAGTAAATCCGCGATGACCAGATTGGTCAACTCGGACATCCCCGAGTCCGAAAGATCGATGATCGAGACACTACCCGGCTTGAGCAGGGTCTTGTAATTGAGCGGCATACTCGCTCGGGAAGTGCTATCGAATACCTTCAGCCGGCTCAAACGCGAGAGCCTTCCCAGGAGTGCACGCCACGAGACCGCACTATCCGGACGCGGGCCTGCGTAAATCCTTGTCCGCAACGCAAGCTTCCCCTCCGGCGTCGCGAGCCGATCGTTGCACGGAGCGAATTCGAGCGCCTTTTCGTTGTCTTTGGAGCGCTCCTCCCGCTTGGGCGTTTCGGCGACTTTGAGGCAGGCGGCTACCACGTCCATCAAGAAGGAGAGCGTCAAGCGCGGGTAGCCACGCTCAAATTCATCGATCTCCATGGCGAACCGTTCCTGGTCCGCATTGCCCTTGGCTGGGAAGATTCCCAGATCGCGCATCACTTCCTTGGCGATATCGTACGCCCTCAGAAACCGATGTTCTTGCGGCTCGGTCAAGCCGAGAATCTCGACGGCGGAGTAAGGAGAAATCCGTGCGAATTGCAGCGAGAACTGCTGCGTGTTGGAGTAATCCGGATTGGCCGTTCCGCGGCCTACCAAGTGGTAGAGAGTCATGGTTCCATCCGGTAGCCCGGCCGCTTGCAGTCCGCGTTCTTGGAGTGCGGCCAGCATCTCGGGATGGCGCGTTGGCTCATGAAGGTGGGTATACTCGCCTTCCACGTCCAGCAGAATGACGGCCATGTTCGCTTGCTGTGCTTGCTGAACCAATCGGGCAATCGTCGTCGATTTACCCCCACCCGTGGTGCCCAGCACCGCGGTATGGCGCGGAAGCACGAACTTCCTATCCGAAGGGATTCCAAGCACCACACGTTTATAACCGACCACGAGTCCAAGGCGAATGTCCCCGTCGGTTTTGAGAACCGCTGCGGACTCCTGATCGCTCAGAGCGAATGCCGGACTATTGGGTAACGGACGCAACCGCGGTGGGCAGAGAGTCCCGTTGGCAAGTTCTTCGCCAAGGATCGATAACTGGATGCGCCCGTGATATGGCGGCTGATAGATTCCACCTCGCGTCGCCACCGTGACCAGCATGGAGGAGTCGCCGCGCAAACTGTTGGGCTCGGCAAAGGGACCGGCTGTAACCATTCCCAGGTAGCTTCGCCCATCCCCAGTCTTCCGGCTCTTGATGCGAACGAGGGATTGCGAAGCAGCTCGCTGCGCATTTTCCTGAGGAAGGAGAACCGTCACCGTATTGTCGACGCTCCGAGGCAAATCAAACATGGTCGTGCCGATCGCACCTTCCAGCTCAGGGTCTGGAGGTATTTCACCGCCGGCGGCAGCAATGTCGGCCGCCAAGCGTTCTTGTAGGCCGGATCGACTCGGCGTCGAATGCCCAACACGAGAGTTCGCCGTCTGGGTTGGCCGTCCAAGATCACGTTCTGGAAAACGACTCATGATCCCTCTCCTATCATCGAATGCGACGAGATCGTGCACTGAAACCCCGGCGGTACGCGCCTGCCGCGGCATAGGCGGAGCTGGCGAGCATTTCCAAATTATCGCCGAAGACCGAATCGCAGACGTGGCGGGCAATCCCCAAAAGGAGGGAGGTGCCTTGTTCTCGCAACATGCAGTCCGCCAAGGCAAGGTGGGCCGCGATTTCGGAATGATCCTCGTGGGCGTAAAAGACCTGAGTGGGCGCCAGCAGGGTCGCCCGGAATACTCCCACCACAATCTTGGAAGCCACGCGCTCGAGGAAGCGGGGGATCCACTCGGCGGGGGAAACGCATTCCTCATCCCAGGAAAGCATCGCGGACGGGCCCGCTGTGAAGCGCTCTTGATGGATCCAGGTCTTGAGACGGTCATCCAACCTACCCACGATGGCGTACTCCATTGGCCGCAACGCCTGTCCGATGGTCAGGAACAGCCGGTCACGGGGCTCATTGCTGATGAATACAACTTTCTGATGGTTCTCGAGCAGCTCCCGAAGCATCCGGGTGGCTTCCACCATCAGTTCCAGGTTGCCGCCACCGGTCAACAACTCATAGGTAATTGGATTGCCATGCCCGATACGCCACACGCTTTGCGAGCGGCGAAGCAGGATTGCTCGTTCCGCGTAGTCCAATAGAGCTTTCTGAACGAGCGCACCGAGTCCCTCTTCACCCGGTGGCCGAGTGGATGGATCACGATTCGCCCGACGCTCCAGGAATTCGATCCATTCCTCGACCTCCGCCCCTTTTTGGCGCAAGTCGCGACGAAAAAGACGTTGGGCCCATGTGCCTTGGTCACCCCGATAAGAAACCAGGCTAACACCAATCTGGTAGATCGTCAGGGGAAGCGAATCATGAATCTGAATGGTTCCATCGCATGCCTCAACTCCGCCGTTGAAGAGCAGCCCGCGATGAATCGCGCGGATCGCTTCAGGGTCCGCTTGATGTGCACCCGCGTTTGGCGGCATATTCGGCAACTTGGCCAGCAGGGGAAAGAGTTCCTGTCGGATCTTCTTTTCCTGGATACATTCCAGGCGCTCGGCTTCGCCGACTTCGCGTTCAATTCGGCGGTATTCCTGATGTAGATCGCTCCCGACAGACCAGGTATTGAGGTCCAGGGTCGCGCGAATATCCTCGTCGAACTCCTCTTGGAATCTCCTTCCCGAAATGGGGAAGACCTCATTTTCGCTGGGCAGAAATCCATCCGGTTCCGTGATGGCCGGACACTCGCCATTGGTGGTTCCAGCGCCGCGGTCAGCCATGATCGTCCTCCCACACGTTCGGATCAAGATCCGGGCCGAATTACACGTGGTTCCGCAAACGAAGGAGAAGCGGATCCACGTAGGCAGCAGGGAACAAGATCTGGGCATAGCGCGCCGCCTGGCGTCCGGGGAGACCATAGGACGCGCGGAGCGTTTGAGCGAGTGCGCCTCTGCTGGGGCGTGTCGGATGTCGGAGCACATGCGCCGCCGGTGCCAGTAACTCATACGCCAGCCGATCGGCATTCTCCTCCGCAGCGGCAATTCTTGTGTTGGCTGGATTGCCACGGTCATCGCGCTCCATCAGGTGGACCTGAAATCCCAGGTGTATATTGTGGAGCAGAGCCTGGAGGCGTTCCGCCACCGTCGGTGGACGTTCTCCATCCAGCACTGCAATGGCCGTGGGCGCGAGCCGGCAGCGGACTTGCTGACGGACGTACCAATAATCACGGAGAAAATGTGCCAGTTCGTGAGCCAGCGAAAAACGCTCTTCCGCATCCCCATCCGAACCATCCACAAAACAGACGCCGTGGCCAAACCTGGCAACCAGGCAAGCTCGTAATGGTCGATCCGGAGTCTCCAGCTCACAGACGATCCCGCAATCGCGCAGCCATCGTCGCACCGTGGCGATACGGAGCCCGGGAAGTGACACCACCGTCAAAGGCACGGCCCTGGCAATTGGCCGGCGCAGGTTACAGGGAAATGCCGGCGAGATTCCTGCCTCTTTCCAAAATGCAGCCGACAATTCGGCTACCCAAACCGGGACGTTCACGGATCACCTCCTCCTTACCTCTTATCCTCGGTTGGGATGGCTGCATCGCGCGCGGCCGTGAGGGTGCCTTGGCTTGGACCGGGGCGACTCAGTTGGATCAGGGCCTGTCCCCGGCGGAGGACGTCCGCCAGTGCATCGGGATGGACCGTGAATGTTCTTGAGATCTCCTCCACTCCCTTTTGGAAAGCCCTCGCCTCTTCGGCCGGAGCGCGGCAAAGGCGGAGCAAGTTCAAGGTATCGCGCTGGCATCCGAGGACTTCGACCAACCGTTCCTCGGCCAACCCTTCGCTCTGCGCGTACAGCCTAAGCAGGCAGCCAAGAAAAGCTGGGTCATCCTCGACACGGCGGGCTAAAGGATCAAGAGGATGCTTCATGGCCGGATTTGGTCCTCTTTATCCGCTGGTTCAATTTGTCCTTGAGGCGTTTCACTAGGGCACGCTGCTGCGGAATCGACAAATGGCCGAGACCACAAGCCTCGACATACACCGCGGTCTTCCGCTCCCCTTGCAACAAAAGGTCGAGAACGCGCAGCTCCGTTGGCGTCAATCCCGCACGCACAGCGGGAAGGACATGCGCCGCGGCCCACTGCGCCGACTCCTTCCGTTGAAGCGGGAGCGAAGGATCCTCCTCCCTCCCCAAATACTTCTCTGCCAACGGCGATTGTTCGACACTTTCCCAAGTTTTTCGGGCGCGCTGATGCCTTCGTTCTTGCCGCAGCAGATTCTGCACATCTCGCTGGGCAGACAGTTGCAAGTATCCAAACAAGCCGATGGCCTTTTCGCGGCAGGGATCGTAGGATCGCGGATTCTTCATGAGTGCGTACAGCGCTTCGACCGCAGCCGCATTGCAAAGATCCTCTTCAAGCCGGCAGTTGTGCCTAACCAGCCACTCGATCAAAGGATTGAAAAATGCCTGGGCCAGCTCGGCACTCGCCGTGCAATCGCCCGCGACGAGACGGCGGTGTAGCTCCAGCTCCTGCTCACGATTGGGCAAGCATTGGGGGGATTGCTGCGAAGGATTCTTCATGCTCCACCCCGGCACTTGGGACTGGCTGATCCCAATGATATCTGAACGCGTGAACAGTATACCATCTCGATCGGGGTGATCAAGAGCGCCGCCGAAAAAAATCGTGTTCTATCGGAAATCTGCGTAGCGTGTCGAACTTGCCTTTCTACGAGGGAAGGTACTGGTGGGGAAACGCTTCCCCAAGATGATGGAGGAAGCAGATGTCCGAGTCGCTGGTGTGCCCTCATTGCAAGGTTCCGGTCGAAGCGCCGAGCGCCTTCTCTGTTCCGATTGGGGAACCGCTGCGCCAGCGCATCGAAATGATGATGGACGCCTTCATCGCCTTGAAGAATGACCTGGAAGCCGAGAAACGAATGATGCACCGACAGTGGGCAAAACGTGAATGGCAGCTCGAACAAGCCGTCCTTCATAGCGTTGGCCTGTACGAACACCTGGCCACCATGCTCGGGCCGGGCTTTCCCCATGTTGCGAATCTCGAAGCCCCCGTTTTCGATGTGACCTCTGATCTCCTGGCGCTCGAGCCGGTCCATGCCGTTCTTGAGAGTTCACCATTTTGAGATCGGGAGATAGCATGGCCAACTGCGATGACCTGATTCCGGTTCGTGCCCTGAACCAAGTGACCTATTGTCCGAGGCTGTATTACCTCGAGTACGTCGAATCGATCATGCCGCTCAACGAGCATGTCGAAGACGGCCTCTTTCAGCATCGCCGCATCGATGATCCGAACCTCCAGAGTCGTCCTCGGAAAGAAGGCGACGCGCTGCACACGCGGAGCGTCCAGATCAGTTCCGAACGGCTGGGGATCTCCGGTAAACTCGACCTCATTGAGGAGAAGAAAGGAGCCGTCTATCCGATCGAATATAAGCGTGGCAGTGGGCCGCCGGGTGGCGACGGTGTGGCTTCTTATTGGGACAATGATGCCGTGCAGCTCTGCGCCCAGGGGCTGCTCCTCGAAGAAGAACTCGGCGTGCCGGTGCCGCGTGGCATCCTTTACTACATCGGCAGCAAGAGCCGGGTGGACGTGCCGTTGGACGATCACCTCCGGGCCAGGACGCTGAAGGCGATCCAGACGGTTCGTGAGCTTTCGGACCAGGACGCGCCGCCGGAGCCGCTGCCGGCGGAGCTTCGCCATCGTTGCTTTGGCTGCTCCTTGGCGACGGTCTGTCAGCCCGAAGAGACGCTCTACTGCTTGGACCGGCAACCGCTCGCGCCGGCCCAGGAATCTGCCGGGGGCATTACCCGCGTGCTTCCGCAAAGCGATGAAGGGGCCGTTCTTTATCTTCAGGAGCCCGGCTCCCATATCGGCAAACGGAGCGAGCATCTGGTCATTCGCAAGGACGGCACGGAGATCCAGCGGACACCGATCGCAGCGCTCCGCCAGGTAGTGGTCTTTGGCAACGTGCAACTGTCCACGCAAGCACTCGAATGCCTGGCCAACCTGGACATTGCGGTCGTCTACTTGACGTCCTACGGCAAGTTTGTGGCTGCGCTGATGCCGGCCCCCACCAAGAATGTCAACCTGCGGGTCAAGCAAATCAAGCGGTTCAGCGATCCTCAGCAAGCGCTCACCCTGGCCAAGGCGGTCGTAAAAGCCAAGATCAACAATCAGCGCACGCTCCTGATGCGCTCATTGCGGACCCGCGCCCTGGATGAACCGAACGGCGGCCAGACCGTTCGCGGGAGCGACGAGCCGGCCGCACAAGAGATGGCGGAGCTCTTGAACCGACTCGACCGCATTTGCGACCCTGCTGTCCTCTTGGGCACGGAGGGGCAGGCGGCCGCGCTGTACTTTGGCCAGTTTGGGCGGATGCTGAAGACGTCTGCGCCGGGCCGGGAATTCGACTTCAAATCGCGTAATCGGCGGCCCCCGCGCGATCCGGTGAATGCGCTTTTATCATTTGCTTATGCGATGTTGCTGAAGGATTGCTTCTCGGCGCTCTGCACGGTTGGCTTTGATCCGTACTTCGGCTTTTATCACACCAGCCGGCATGGCAAGCCGTCGCTCGCTTTGGATTTGATGGAGGAGTTTCGAGCCGTCATTGCCGATTCGGTAGTTCTTACGCTGATCAACAACGGCACGCTCCAGCCCAAGGATTTCCTGGCATGGCGCGAAGCGTGCCAATTGAGCGAAGATGGCCGGAAGCGTTTCTTCCAAACCTATGAGCAGCGGAAGGCGACCGTGGTGACGCATCCGGTGTTCGGATACAAGATGAGCTACGGGAGGATGCTCGAGGTTCAGGCGCGGATGCTGGCGGCTCATGTTCGGGGCGATATTCCGACGTACACGGGTTTCATGGTGCGCTGAGCAAAGAGACCGTAGTCCGTGGCCCGTAGTCCGTAGCCACCACGGAGCGCGGATTGGGGTCACGGACTGCGGAGTTCGGATGATGGACAGCTACTTGGTGGCGTATGATATCTGCGACCCAAAACGGCTGCGGAAGGTGGCCCAGACGTGCGAGGATTTCGGCTTTCGCCGGCAGTACTCGGTATTTCTTTGCCGGCTTACCGCGGCGAACCTTGTGCGACTGAAGAGCCGGTTGTATGACATCATCGATCTGCAAGAGGATAAGGTTTTGTTTATCCCGCTGTGCAATCGCTGCGCGGATGGGATCGAGGCGTTGGGCCGGCCGGTGGAGAAACACGATGCCAAGGATGTGGTGATTGTAACCTGATGAATCTGACTTTCGACAACCTGTTTCAGCGTGCGACTGGTGCGCCGAAGTGCTTGCCATACCAAGAACGGCTTGCTGTCGGGGATCCCCTTCCGACGTTGCTCGATGTACCAACTGGTCTTGGAAAGACGGCGGCAGCGATCCTGGCTTGGACGTGGCGACGCCGGTTCGCTCAGAAAGATACTCCTCGCCGTCTCGTTTACTGTCTGCCCATGCGAGTCCTCGTCGAGCAAACCTTCACCGAAGCGGTGAAATGGCTGGATCGACTCGGATTGCTGGCAGGATCAGCCGAATGGACGGAGCGGGGGCCAGACCATTTGCCAACCATGTGGGCCCAGCTAGTGCGCAGCGTAAACGGGCAAGGTCGAGGTTACTTGTCCAAACCTGATGCGGAATACGACAAGAAGGGCTGGGCGGCCACCAGTGGTGATCTCGGACAGTACCCAATCGCCGTTCACCTCCTGTTGGGTGGCGAAGAAAAGTCGGACTGGGCATTGTGGCCCGAACGGGACGCCATCCTAATCGGCACCCAGGACATGCTGATTTCGCGGGCGCTCAACCGCGGCTACGCAGCTGGTCGCGCCCGCTGGCCGTTGGAGTTCGCGTTTTTGAATAGCGATTGCCTGTGGGTCTTCGATGAAATCCAAATCATGGACACCGGGCTTGCCAGTAGCTTGCAACTCGACGCCTGGCGTCGCAGCCTTCGACTGCGACCAGCACGGGATCGGTTTCCCGAGACGAAGGCCAACCATACCTCGCGCCCTTGCAACTCGTTGTGGATGAGCGCGACGATGGCGAAGCACTGGCTGGAGCGCGCAGTGGAC
>DATGIQ010000594.1:0-13051 GCA_035295665.1 Gemmataceae bacterium
ATGTTGAGGGTGCCGGCGTTGACCAGCGTGCCGCTGCTGACCGTCAAAGAAGCGCCGTAGGCAGCGCCGCTGATGTTATTGGTCAGTTCGATCGTGCCGTTGTTGGTAAAGCCGTTGGCGCTGCTCAGACTACCGTAGCCGATACTCGCTCCCTGCACCCGCAGCGTTGCCCCCGCCGCATTCGTGAATGAGTTGTTGATGGTGTCGGACCCCTGGAAAATCATGTTGGCGCTGTTAGTTAGCTTACCGCTCCCGGTCCAAATTGAATTGGTCCAGAGCACTACGCCAGCGGAAAGCGTGGCATCCCCGTTGACGGTGAGTGCCCCGCTCGATGCAGAAAACGTAGCGGTCGCCGAGTTCAGCATGAAGCCAGCTACGGTCGGACTCGTATCCAGCGTGACGGTGTAGTTCGGTCCCGTCGCGTCAATGATCGCCACATCGTTGCCACCCGGTACATGGCTGCCCCAGTGGCTCGGATCGCTCCAATTGCCGGAGCCACCGATCCAGTGAACCGCATCAAGCACGGTCCGCTCTTCAAGTGGTTCCAACCCTAGCCGAGAAGAGCCCCTCTGTTTGCGGGAACGAGGCACATGATTACGCCGAGAGCGGTCGTGATCGGAAGCGGATTTCCCGGAACGGAACCAGGAGGACAATGCCATGTTCGCAATCTCCATTCTTGGGGCGTTTCTCGATACGCTGGAAAGCCTGACGATCAGGGCACGCAAACTCGCTGCTGACGCCCTGCCGGCCAATAAATGCCTTTCTTGCCGGCAAGCGCCCACGGACAATCTGTTCCGGTTTGCCGATGAATCAATGACTCAGGCGAGTCTACCGGACACATTTACCGCCGGGAATTTCCTCTCTACTCGGCATTAGTTTCGCGAAAAACACGTGCAGGTCGAAAATCCCCAGAACCAATTCTGAAGAAAACTGCACGAAAAGCCGCACAAACAACGCCGACGTCTTTCCCAGCCAGGCTAGCGCCGAGAGTTTATGGCCGACCGAGATTAGAAACCTTCAGCATCGCTCTCTCAATTGCGACCCCAGCCCGAGTGGGAAATCCCAGACGATACTCAGCCCTATTTAAGCAGGCAGAATCACCGAAGCAACAAAATTTCCCAAGAAACCAGGAATCCGGAGAATTGCCGCCAAATTCCACCCGATCGGCCACGCTCGCATCGAACCGATGGTTTCAGGACTTTGCCCACACCGGGACCGGGAGGATCGCGAGCACAGGGCTGCAATCAACGAGAAACGATCGCGATTGGAATTGTGTGAAGTTCAGAAGATCGTGCAAAAAGCGTGTAGACGATCGAGCAAAAGGACACGTCCGGCTATTCGTGGAGCGCACTTTGGCAGTATTTCAACAGATCCAAGTCCGCCAATTCCTCTTCCAGTTGCTCCTGCGTTGCCGCTCCCAAGGAATGGCGGGTCTCCTCGATCAGCGCTTCGGCAAACTTCTCCCGAGCGCGATGCAAGAGCTGCCGCAGACCGGCGGCCGTCAATGGCTTGCCAAGGAGGGCGCTGAGTTGTTCCGCCATTTGCGGCGAACGCAGATCAGGGTGTTCGACTCGGAAGCGAAGGACGGATTGATACGGCTGGCCCGTTTTCTCCTGGACCTCAGTGAGCGCCTGCCAGGCGCGGGCCAAGAGTTCCTGCCGCCAACTGGCAAGGAACGTTTCTTCAGCGTCCACGTCCTGGCCCTGGGCGGCGGGCTCGTTGTGCTCCAACGAAACGGCCCGTGGTTCTTTCAATTGTCGCTTGCGGTAGTCATGCACCAGGTTGAAGAGTCCGCGCTTTACGTAATCGCGAAACCGGCCCCGCTCCGGATCGGCCCCGCGGAAACGGCCGCTGATGAACCGCAGAGCAAATTCTTGCGTCAAATCGTCTGCCACATGTGGGTCGCGAACGGCACCCAGCAGGTACCGATACACAGCACCACAATAGCGTTGCATCAGCTCTTGGCGGGCGGAGACAGCAGCTTCGTGAGAACCCTCATGGGCTCGGCGCAGCTTCGTCCACATCGTCGAGATTCGACTTAGATGCTCATCCCATCGGTCAGTCTGCATGCGAATCACTCCTGAACAACATTCAGCCGGCGAGCCGACGGCTTCGGCGATAAATTACCAGGCCGGTAGCCAGGAGCAGGGTCAGCAGCAATCCAGCCGCTCCGTATCCAACCCATCGAGGCATACCAGTTCCCCGCGCTCCCTCAGGCATCTCCACCCCAACGTCCCCCATCGCACTCCCCGAAGGCGGCGATGGGCTGGAATCGACCGGAGTGAGATCCCCCGGATCGCCGCTCAAGACCCACGCTGCCCACAAGCGCGGATCCGCCCGGCCCTTCTTGGCGGTTACCGGTCCGAACTCGACCGGTCCAACGCCGCGCGGCCGGCTCGTCAGGGATTCACCATTCAGAATACTCAATTGGGCCTGCCGGAGCGCTTGCAAGGGCGGCAGCCGCGTTTGCCAGAGGTTGTGGTAGAACATACTCATTAGATTCTGCGTGACCTCATCATCGACTTTCCACAAGCTCGCAATCACGGAGCGAGCGCCCCCGATCTGGAAGGCACGCTGGAGCCCCAGGAGACTTTCTCCGCCTGCCACACGCCCCAGCCCTGTGTCGCAGGCGGACAGCACGACCAATTCAGCATTGCTCAGGTCCATCTCCGCGACCTCCAGGGCGGTCAAAATGCCGTCGTCGCCTGGAGATACATGGGCGTCGGAAACCGATGGCGGATGGTTGGCCCCCGCCAGCGCCAGACCCGAGAGAAGTCCGGGGTGGTACCCGGTTACATCATCCTGGACGGCCAGGCTCGTGGATCGGCTGTCCAGGGCCGACTTCAACTCGGACGGTGCGAAGAAACCATGGGTGGCGATATGCAAGTACCTCTTGCCCGGCGCCTGGCTGCGGAAGGCCTGCTCGGTCGCGGCTGCGCCGCTCAGTACGGTCAGCGTCCCTTGCGGATGGCTCCGCGCAAACTCCGCCTGAATGGTTTTGCTCTCGCCCGCAGTTCCCGACAGGGGCAAGAATTGAAGTCCCTGGCTGCCCCGCGCGGCCGCATGGCTATTGGGACCAGCCGAAGCCTGAGCCACCTGGCGAACGGGGGCCGGCGCGCCGAAATCGACATCGCCCACGACGAAGAGGGACCCTGCCGCCTTGTCCGCGCCGTCCCCACCAGAGTTGTGGGCAAGCAGCTCGGGCAGCAACTGCGGTACTGGCACCACTGCCACCGGCATCTCCTCGATCAGGTAAGTCCCTGGCTTGGCCCCCGGCAGCGCGGCCAAGGGAAAGCGGTTCAGGGCTCCGTCGGGCGAAACCAGAACAGCACGAACGCCATCCAGGGACGGCGTCAAGGGTTGCCACACCAGGCGGCGCAACTCTACCGCCGGATCCAGCTTTTCCGGTCCCGGCGTACTGGCGGTGACCGTTTCGCGCCATTGATCGATGGCACTGGCGATCGGTAGGAGCGGCCCGAGGTCGCAGACCACAATTTGCCGGTCCTTGCGGACGACAAACGCGATGACGTGCCGCTCTCTCTGCATCGGTCCATTGCCGCCAGGTGGCGGACTCACCTTCATATATTCCAAAAAGTCAATCAGAGCGGTGCTCGGCGGAAGAGCCGCTTGCAAGCGCGTTGGGCTTTGCCCAGTTAGCGCTTGCAAGCTTTGGAAATCGGAACTGTGGCGCGCGAGCTGGCTTTCCAATTGCTCCTTATACTCTGTCAGTTGTCGCATCTGGCGCGACCGAGGGTCTTGCGGGTCTGCTCCGGATCCCGTGAAGGCAAGATTCGCTAATTGGCTGATGGTGTGTTGGAGATTGGCGAGGAGCTGGGCCACTTCGGGATGATCCGCTCCTGCCCGTGTTCGCTCGAGCCGCAGCCAGCGCTGCCGGGCAAAGACGATCCCTTTCCAGGTCAACATTTGCTGATACGCTTGTTCGCCCGACAACCCGGCCTGGAGCGCCAGGGATAGATACCAATCGAGGCGGCCACGAAGGAAATGGGCTTGCACCAGCTGTCGGCGCTCCGACTGGACGGCGAAGGTCAATTCGAGGTGGTGGCGGGAAATGTCCAAGGCCTCGCGGAGCTGCTCCTCGGCGCGGCGGTAGTTTCCCAGCGCGAAGTAAAGCTCACCCCAGTGGGTCGCGGTAGCTCCAGGCACAGGCCAATCGGTTCGTCCCAGTTTTTGTGCAAGCTCAACACCCTGGCGCAAGTACTGCTCGGACTTTTGGTAGTCGCCGGTTTCCCAATAGAGGCTGCTCAGGTTTTGCAGTTGTACGGCATACATCCGGCTTTGTTCGCCCAGGGCTCGCTTCGTGGTCTCCAGCACCGTGCCATACGTCTTTTCTGCCGCCGCGTAGTCGTGTTTCCGTCGTTGGATTTTGGCCAAATTGGCCAGATTCTGGATGTAGAGACCATTGTCTTGCCCCAGACTCTTCTGAACCAACTCCAAAGACTGCCGCAGGAGCGGCTCTGCCTGAGCGAGGTCCCCGGCGTCGGCGTAGACATCACCCAGATTATGAAGGGTGGTCGCATACACCGGGTGGAGTTCGCCCCGTGCCTTTTTCAGAATCGGCAGCGCCTCCCGGAAGAGCCGAGCAGCCTGGGCGTAGTCGCCAGTATCCTGGCACAGCACGCCCAAATTGTTCAGGCTCTGGGCATAGAGGGGATCCTCTTCGCCAAGGACCGCATGGAAGGTTTCGGAAGCTCGCCGGATGAGAGGCTCGGCATGTGCGTAGTCGGTCCGTGCCGAGTACTGGCTGGCCATCTGCAGGCCCTGCATCGCTTCCGTCAGCCGGCGGCGTGCCGGGACGTCCAACGCGGCCATTCGTTCCAGATGGGCCAGGATGCAGCGGGCATCGGCGGCTTGCCAGGAAGTGGCCCCGTGCAGGGTCGTCTGAAGAGCAAGGAGCTCTCGGCCGGCTTTTCGAGCAGCCTCCCAGTTCTCGCCGGCTTCCTGCAAATCGATGAGCTGACGCCACGAGCCAGTAAGCTCCTCGTGATTCTCGCCAAACACTTCCCGCTCGATCGCAAGGATTTTATTAACGAAGGCGATGGCTTCCTTCCACTTGCCCTCGGCGCGGAATTTGTTCACCTGGGCAGCATAGGCGTTGCGCTCTTGGAGTCGCTGCTGACGAATGGAAGCAGGCAACGGCGGGGCTGCTGGTCCCTTACCACCAGGTTGGGCCGGGCATTTAGGACTGATCGCGATCGCCAGAAGAAGCGCACCGAGGACCGGCTTGCCGAATTGGCCAGGTACTTGCCCTTGCTGTCGATTCCACGGAGCCAGCATGATCCCTACGCGGCCAGCACGTCCAGTCGGGCTACTCCCGGTGTGAGAAGGCGATGCCAGTCCAGAACTCGTATTTACCCGCCAGCTTCAGACGCAATTGCTCCATGCGGTCCTGAACGGCAGTCACGGCGACGGCCTCGGGCTGGTCCCGGACACCGCGTGCGCCCTTGATTTCCACGGTGTACCGATTCAGGAGCACGAGCGCCTGGGCGGGCAACCGGGGCCAGGGGTGTCCCTGATCAAACAATTTCTCCAAATCTTCGAGTCGAGGTGCTGCCCCGCGCCCGGCACAAACGAGCACCACTTCGGTACCCGGTGAGCCATCGACAGGCACGAGGCCACCGCGCGGATACTCGAACTGGTCCAAAGAGCCCAGAGGCTGCGCGGATCCCTGGAGTTGCACGAGTTTTCCATCCGTGTCGAACCAGAACAGGGCAGGGTGCAGACCGTGCGGCAAATCGCACTGAACCCGCAATTTATCCCCAGTCCGCAGAGGCAAAACATCCTTCAAGTCACTAAAAATTCGATCTTCTTTCTGCACCCGCCGCTGCACTAGCTTGATGAGGTATTGCGGCGACCCGGGGTCCGGGGAGGTGGGGGTACGAAACATCGCCCAGCCAATTCCCGCCAGGGCGACGCCAACCAGGCCAGCCCCGGCCAGCCACAGAACGGGTCGCGGCCGGCGAACGAACTTTTCCAGGTCTGCCGCAAACGCTTCCGCGGAAGCATAGCGGTCGGCTGGTTCGGCCGCCATAGCCCGCAAGCAGATTCGCTCCAAACGGCGTGAACCGGCCCGGCTCCGCAGCGATGCCTTGTCGAAATCACAACGGCCGGCCCGTTCCAGCGTTTCCTGGATCCCTTTGCCGGAGAACGGGGCCTTGCCGGCCAGCAGGTAGTACAGGACCCCTCCCAGCGCGAAGAGATCGCTGCGCTGGTCGATCTGATCGCTTTCCCCGCGTGCTTGCTCCGGGGCCATGTAAGCCGGGGTGCCGCTGATCGAACCCGATTCCAACTCGGCCGTCCACGTGTGCCGCCAGCACGCCAGGCCGAAATCGATCAGCCGCGGCTGGCCTGTTTCATCGATCAGGATGTTCCGGGGCTTGATGTCCTGGTGGATGATGCCGCGCCTGTGGGCCGCCGCCAGTGCCCGTGCCAAGCGTGCGACCAGGGTCGCCGACTCACGGGGAGTCAGCCGGCGCGGCTTGGCCAGCTGCTCCAGGTTGCAGCCACGGACATACTCCATCACCAAGAACGGGCGCCCCTCGTGGAGATCAGAATCGAAGACACGGGCGAGATTGGGATGATCCAGCTCCGCCAGTAGCTTCCCCTCTGCCGAAAGCGCATCGCGTTCCGTTCCGAGCAGGGGAATCCGGCCGAGCTTGATCACGACTTCTTTGCTGAGCCCGGGATGAACCGCGCGGTAAACGACCGCTTGGGCTCCTGCGCCCAGCACCGCGGTAACCAGGTATTTGCCGATGGTCTGGGGAGTCGTCGTGTCCGAGTGCCGGACCGGCTTTTCCAGTTGGATGGGCGATACCAGCGGAGGATAGACACTGTCCGGCTGCGAGTCGGTTTCCGCGCCGATGAACTCGCTATCGACCGTGCTCCCCGCCGGATCGACGGAAGCCACGGGATCCAAATGTCTTGGTGGCGGCTCGTGCTGGTTCATGACACCCGCCCTGTATCAAGGCCGCGACAGGCGATGGAGCCCCAAACTTTGCAACGCAGGCAGTGACCAGGAGATTAGGACTCTCTCATTATATGGGGCCTGACGGAACGATGAAACGCAATTTCCGTCATCAACTACTGGCGAACCGCAGAGGTGTGACATGGCCGCGACTTTTTTTGGAAGGCCGGGCTCCGAACGGACTCGCTTGGAGCGAAAACAAATGTCCCGCCGCAACCTCCCCGGTGTCGCCCATCACCGAAGCTGCTGACGGCGGGACATGGGCATTATAGATGGTTGCATAAGCGCGTCAAAATCTGTTTACGGTCGCATATTTTATCCAATCCTGCCCGTCGCTCTGGGCGCAGAACGCGTCGCCATTTGTGCAGAATGGCCGCGGCGTGGGAGGCGTCGGCGGTCTCTTGTCCATCGCTCTACAATGCAAACGGAATGGAGGAGCGAAGACATGTCCCGCACATCCGCCCGTTTCGGCATCGCCCGACTTTGCGGGCTCGAATCGCCCCAGTCAATCCGGCGAAGGAGCGGAAAAAGCACAGGATGAGGAACCGGTAGAACCTCCCCAAGCTGTGGCCTTTTTCTCATCTTGGTGAGCCGTCCAGCCGATTTAACATTTAGCCAAGGTGGAGGACAGCTCCCGGGAGTCCCGCTCCCTGGTTGGCCGGCTGGCGTTCCAGCACGGCGTGAGACGTGTCTTTCCCTCTGGTCAACCCGCCCTGAACTGGCTCACCCGCGCTGACCCCTGGCAGGATGCTGCCGCTGTCGCTCCTGCATTCGCGCGGATCCCGAGATGGCCGCAGTGAGTGGGTATGGCTCCCGGCTGGCGTGCCCGCTTCGCTTGCCGGAGTGAACTCAGGAATCACAAATTGGAGTGCCTGCCATGAAGAAAGTTTTTACCACCGGCCAGGTCGCGAAAATCTGTAAGGTGGCCCCGCGCACGGTGAGTAAATGGTTCGATTCCGGCCGACTGCGTGGCTACCGCATCCCCGGCAGTCAGGATCGCCGCATCCCGCGTGAGCATCTGATCAAGTTCCTCAAAGAGCACGGCATGCCGCTGGGGGAACTCGAGGAAGAAGGGTGGCACAAAATCTTGATTGTCGGCGCCGAAAAACTCTTTATCGACCGCGTTCACGAGTTGCTTCCCGAAGCCGAGGACTACAAATACGAAGTTGCCAACAGTGGCTTCGAGGCCGGCATCCAGGCCGAGAGCTTTCATCCCGATACGATCATCATCGACCTGGCCATGGGCCGCAGCGAAGCCCTTCAGATTGCCCAGAATCTGCGCCGCAACCCGCAATATGAGCAGACATTGATCGTTGCCTTGGCCAGTGAAGATGAGGCGGCCCCGGACACGCTGGTGAACTACGGATTCAGCGAAGCCTTCAAGAAACCTTTTGATGTGGCTTTGCTCGCCGAGCGCATTCAATCGCTCGTGGAGGAACGACGCGCCAATTCGTGAGCGTCCACCGGGGCTTCCGCAGCCCCGGCATCCACGACCCTGCTGGCGGCCAGGCGCCTGGGCGTTCCAGGTTGCCTGGCCGCACTTGTGCGCAGTTGGTTTGCTGTGAAATCTGGGGGCTTGCCTACTCGATCACGGCGAGGATGTCGTCCTCGGTCATGATCAGGTACTCGTCGCCATCGAGGGTCACTTCGCTCCCCGCATACGAGGTGAACAGGACACGGTCCCCTTCGCGCACCTGGAACTGGGCGCGCTTGCCGTTGTCCAGGAGCTTGCCATCGCCGGGGCTGAGGACTTTGCCCTGCTTCGGTTTCTCTTTGGCGGTGTCCGGCAGGACGATCCCGCCGGCGGTTTTCTCTTCGGCTTCCAGGCGCTTGACGACGATCTTGTCATTGAGCGGTACGACTTTCATGCCGTGGATTCTCCTCGAAGATTGAAAAGACTCGGCGATTCTTAGCTTGGATCACCCTGGGGGCCGCCGTAGACGCGCACCAGGGCGCGAACCACTGTATAGAGAACAACATTCTTGCTGACCGGCTTGGGAATCACGCTGTAGGCCCGCGCCCGAAACGCCTGTCGAAGGATCCCTTCCGTCGCATCTGCGGTGACCAGGATGCAGGGCAGCAACGCATTAAATTGCCGCACCAGTTCCAGGGTCTCCAGCCCGCTCAGCCGGGGCATGTGCAGATCGAGGAAGGCCAAATCCACCGATTGTTCGTGGACAATATCCAGGGCTTCCTCGCCGGAGCCGGCCAACACGGTGCGATATCCTTGCGGTTCGACAATCGATCGCAAGGCCTCCCGGCAACCCAAATCGTCATCCGCAATCAGGATCAAATACTTGGTTTCCTTCGTGGCCTTCATGCCGCTTACCTCAACCGATGAATCCTCCTCCACTTGAAGGGTTAGCCCGCGGCACGGCAACCCAAGAGGCGCTTCCTCCCGCAGGCCAAACCTTCTAGCAAATCATATACCAGGCCTGCGCCGTTCGCTCTGAGCGGCGCAAGTTCTTTCATAGCATGGGTATTCGGAACGTGCAAGACCGGCATCGGGAGGGTTCAGGGGAAGCGGAAGGCTGCCAGTGTGATCGGCGGGCTCTGCCAATGTGGCAGGAAAAAGGCAAAAGGAATCGGAGTCGCGTGCCTCCTTTTTCCTTTTGCCTTTTTCCTTCTACCTTGTCACGGCGCTCCGATAGGACCGAACACATCATTGTTGCTGGTGGTGGCGTTGTTGCCGCTGATCAGCGCGGGCAGGTCATCGCGGACCGTGGCCGTCGTTGAGACATAAACGCCGCCGCCCTGGCCTTTGCCATCGCTGGTCCCGAGGAAGCTGGCAAACCCGCCGTCCGCCTCGTTTCCGGAGACCGTTGTCTGCAACATCATGACGTTTGTGCCCTTGTCGGCGAAGACGCCGCCGCCTTGGCCGTTGCCGCCGTTGCCGTCCAGGAATCCACCGTTGCCTCCCTGGACGACGTTGCCGCTGACCATCGACGTGTCGACGGTGATGGAGGAAGCATCGGTGGTGAGACCGAACAGGGTGCCCTCACCCACGCCGATGCCCCCGCCAAAGGCATTGGCGCCATTCCCGGCACCGGAACCGTCGGGTGCCAGCGAGAATCCGCCGTCCCCGCCACGGGCCAGATTGCCCTGGATCGTGGAGCCGCTGAGACTGGCGGTGGCACCGAAGCCGAGGCTGAGCCCTCCACCAAAGCCGGTGCCTCCAAAGGTGTTGGCACCGCCCAAGCCACCGATGGCGGAGTTGCCGGTCAATGCCAGACCGGTGGCCACTAGCTCGCTTCCCTCCTCATCGATGCCGCCGCCCGTAGCGATGCCACCTCGGAAATTGTCGGCCCCACTACCGCCGATGGCGGAGTTGCCGGCTACGGTGCTGTCCTGAATGAACAGGGTGCCGTTCACATGCCAAACGCCGCCGCCCTGCGCCAGGCCCCCGTCGCCATTGGCGCTATTGCCGCCGAGCGACTCATTTCCGGAGACCACACTGTTAGTAATGGTGAGCGATCCGACATTGGCGATCCCGCCACCGACACCGGCGCCGACAAACGTATCGTCTCCGGTTCCCTTGGGATCGTTGTTCCCAAAGTCGCCCCCCTTGGCCAAGTTGCCGCCCACGCTGCTGCCGTCCAGGGTCAGCGAGCCGAAGTTCAGGACGCCCCCACCGATCGCTTGGCCATAGGTGTTCACGCCATCGGCACCCTTGGCTGCCGTGGCCACGTTGCCACTGACCGTTGAATTGGTAAGCGTGAGGGAGCCGAAGTTGGCAATGCCGCCCCCTTCCACGTCCGACCCGGAAGCCACGTTGCCGCTAAACGTGGAGTTGTAGGCGCTGGCAATGGAGGAGTTGATCAGGGCCGCCCCCACAGCGACGTCCATTCCTGCATCCGAGACGTTGCCGATGAACGAGCTGTCGGCCACGTTGAGCGTCCCATCATTGCTGACACCCGCTCCATCGGGGGATCGATTGTTCGAGACCACGGAGTTGGTGATCGTAGCTGTGCCCAGGTTTTCGAGGCCGCCGCCCCCCGCCATGTGACTCAAGGCCTGGTTGTTGGACAGGGTGCTCTGGGCGAGCACCAGCGTGGCTCGACCTTCGTTCAGGATGCCGCCACCAAAATTGTTGCCGAGTGCTTTGTTGTCGGACACGGTGGTTTGAAAGAGGATCAGACTGGCCCCGGCAAGGTTTTCGATGCCGCCGCCACCCAGCAATGCCGTGGCGGCGCCATTGGCCTGGCTGAGCGAGACCACATCGCCGGACAGCGTCAGCACGCCGGCATTGCGGATAGCGCCTCCGTCCGCGGCTTTGCCGTGCGTCACCGTCAGGCCGTTGATGCCTACCGTCAGGTTTCGGCCAATATCGAAAACGCGGGTGGTGTCACGACCGGTGATCGTGATGCGGCTGGAGCCGGGCCCATTGATCGTTAGGGTGTCGGTGATGCTCAATTGGCCGGTGGTCAACATGATCGTACCGTGCAATCCGCTCGCAAAGGCAACCTGATCGGCCCCCGCGTGGGCATTCGCATCGATGATCGCCTGCCGCAACGAACCGGCACCGCTGTCGTTGATGTTGGTGACTGTGAAAGTACTTGGCACCGTTCGATCTTCGAGGATATCCAAAGTGGGCACAAAGGACCGCCGCCGGCCGGCCGGAACTTGGCGCAGTCCTGGACCATGAACCGCTCCAGGACGGCTTCGGCTTCCCCATTTCAGGGAACGGAACAGAGAGAGGTACCCCATTGTCTACGCCTCCTTGGGAGATATGGTCCGCGTCGAAGTAAAAGGAGCCGTTCGGGAGTGCGGACCTGATGCCCGGGTCCTGTCTGGTGCTGGCAGGGGGACGACGCGCAGACAGGGCCTCAACGGCTGCCTTGGTTGTCTTGGTGGGAGCAAGTCGGGCTGCAGAGGGAACCGTACCCGACGTATCTTACAGAGCTACCCCCTTCCCATCAACTATTCGGCCGTGCCTCTGGAATATTTGCTGCGCAGGGTCGGGTTTCATGTTCTCCGCAGGAAGCGTTTCCGGGCTATAAAAACGGAGTAGTGCGTCCATCGAACCTGTTGGAGAGGAACGCCATGTCCACTCGAGTGCGTTGGTTGGGGCATGCGTGCTTGCTGTTCGAGAGCGACGGCCGGCAAATTCTCGTGGACCCTTTCCTGGCCGGAAACCCCGTTGCCGCTTGCACCGCCGAGGCGGTCAATCCTGAATACATCCTTGTTTCGCACGGCCACGAAGATCACCTGGGCGATACGATTCCGATCGCCCGCCGAACGGGGGCCATGGTAGTGACCAATTACGAAATGAGCCAATGGCTGAAGAAGCAGGGCGTGGAGAAGGTCCACGGGCAGCAGCACGGCGGTAGCCATGCCTTTCCGTTTGGCCGAGTCAAGCTGACACTCGCCTTTCACGGTTCCGCGTTGCCTGACGGCAGCTACGGCGGCAATCCCTGTGGATTCCTGATTTCGTTCAACGACGGCTCCAAGGTATATGATGCCGCGGATACCGGACTGTTCGGGGACATGCGGCTCATCGGCGAGGAACGGCTGGATCTGGCCATCTTGCCGATCGGGGACAATTACACGATGGGCCCCGCTGATGCGGTCCGTGCCGTGACGATGTTGGAACCCAAGAAGGTCCTGCCGATCCACTACAACACCTGGGAGATCATCGCTCAGGACACCGCTGCCTGGGCAGCCCGAGTGCGTCAGGAGACGAAAGCCGAGCCAGTTGTCCTCAAGCCCGGAGAATGGTTGACCATCCGCTAGAAGAGAAGGATAAAGGATGAAAAGAGACTCGGCATTGCCCTTTTATCGTTCTCTTCCCGCCCATGCTCCGCTAACACCCCAAACCTCCGCGGTCGTTCTGCGCTGCGGGCTTTCCGCGGAGGCACTCGGCATGGTTTCATGCGGGCGGCGTCAAATGCCGATAAGTTTCACCAGGCCGTCTTCTCGGAGCTTTTGATACAACCGCTCCCACAGGCAGAGATTTCCGGGCCGACGCAGTACGGAGACCCGTGCGTAGAGAATAGTGGGTGGCGGGTGGCGCGTGGTGAGAGGCGGGAAAAACCATCGGCTCCGCCAACTACCACCCGCCACGCGCCT
>DATGIQ010000595.1:0-7236 GCA_035295665.1 Gemmataceae bacterium
AAGGTCAGTGACGAACAGATGGCAACACTGAAATTGAAGCCCGCTGATTTTCATGGCGATTGGAACTATGTCATTACTCCCCGCAAACACTAGAAATCGACGAAGTTATTTTTTCGCGGGCCCTTACATCGCCGCCACGCCGAACAAACTTACGCAGTTTGGCATCGCCTGGTCCCTGGGGCTCACGGGCGAAGCGGGTTACGTGGTCGCCCTGCTGGCGGGGCTCCTCATCGGCAACGGCTTTCCTCCCGCGGCAGCCTGGCTGAAAGAAGCCACCCGGCCGGAATGGTATATCAAGACGGCCATCATCATCCTGGGGGCAACCCTGGGCGTTCAGGCGGCGGGGGCCGCCGGGCTGACCCGGGCGATCCTGTTCCGCGGCCTGGCAGCCATCATCGAGGCCTATCTGATCTACTGGGCATTGGTGTATTTGATTGCCCGGAAAGTCTTCGGCTTCAGCCGCGAATGGGCTGCACCGCTGGCCTCGGGAATTTCTATCTGCGGTGTCTCGGCTGCCATCACCACCGGGGCAGCCATTCGTGCAAGGCCCATCGTGCCGGTCATGGTGTCCTCGCTCGTGGTCGTCTTCTCCGTGGTCGAGTTGCTGGTCCTGCCGTTTGCGGCGCGAACGTTTCTCTCCGCGGAGCCCATGGTTGCTGGGGCCTGGATGGGGCTGGCGGTTAAGACCGACGGAGCGGCCGTGGCCAGCGGAACCATCACCGAAGCGCTTATCCGGGCCCGAGCAGAGGAACAAGGAATCGTCTACGAAGAAAAGTGGATGCTTCAGGCGACCACGACCGTCAAAACATTCATCGACATCTTCATCGGCATTTGGGCCTTCGTGTTGGCCCTGGTCTGGGCCTACGGCATCGCCAAGGAGCCCGGCCACGAAGTGCCCTGGAGCGATATCTGGCGGCGCTCGCCCAAGTTCGTGCTTGGTTACTTCCTCACGTTTATCATCCTTCTCAGTGTCGCGCTTGCCTGGCCCGATCGCCAAAAGAGCCTCAAGAGTGCGGTGGATGAAAGCGATATTTTCCGCCGCCTGTTTTTCGTCATGACCTTTTTCACGATTGGGCTTGGATCGAATTTCAAGAAGCTCTGGGCCGAGGGCATCGGCCGGCTGACCTTGGTCTATGTGGTGAGCTTGTTCGGCTTCGTCATCTGGATTGGCCTGGCAATTTCCTGGCTATTCTTCCACGGCGTCTATCCGCCGATTGTCCACGGAGGTGGCTAAGATCATGGAACCAACTCGACTGCCCGCTCCTTCACTGGAGCCGAACCTTGCCGAAGAGTTGGCGGCCATTCCATATGAGCCGCTGTTGCCCGTAGAGAAAAAACTGATCGCTTGGAGCCTGATCCTGGGCGTCGTCCTGTTGGTTATCCTGGCCTGGATCAGCTCCACCTTCTTCACGGCATAGGCAGCGGAGGCCATCCGCGAACGGGCTATTGCAGCTGCACGCAGTCGGCTTCCACGGCCGCCTCACAGCCGCGGGGAAATGTGCTGCAGGGATCGGCCTTGACCCAAATCCGCACGGCTTCCTGCTCGGCCGAGAGCAGCTCAGGAGAGAGGCAATCGGTGCTGCCCATCAGTTCCGCCTTCTGAGCAAGCGATTGTCCCAGCCGGAGCACGACGCCGCCCTTGAGACCGGCCTGGTAATGCCAGCAGGAATGATGCTCTGGATCATCCTTGAAGACAACCCGCTTGCCAATGAGCTGCTGCGGCGTGGATTCGTTCTTTGGCTCCATGGTGTCTCCTCGGGAACTCCCTGAACATCTTCACTCTGCCGAGCCACACCAAGCCTGTCAAGACAACCGACCGCCAGGCATCGCTTGTAATCAGGACAGGGGCGTTATCTAATGGAACGATAGCTTCCATTTCGTTGCTTCTGAGGATCGCATGGTGATCGGTTTGGCGCGGCGAGTCTGGTTTTGGAGTGCGGCGGCTCGACGCCGCTCTGAAGCGGAGCCAAATTCCAAGACCCGAAGCGGAGTCGAGCCGCCGCACTCCAGATTCGTACCGATTTTGTTGAGCATCGCGCTCTTGGCAGTAATCGGTACGGGCGTGACCATCGCCGGCTGGCAGGGCTGGGCCTGGTATCACTACCGAGCAGCCCTCCGAGCTCTGGAACGGCGTGATCTTTCGCTGGCGCAAGCGCAGCTCAACTCCTGTCTGAAAGTGTGGCCCACCAGTGCGGAGGTGCATCTCCTGGCTGCACGCACCGCCCGGCGGATCGGAGCCTACGACGATGCCGAGCTGCACTTGAAGGAATGCCAACTGCTGGGTTGGCCGATCGAGGAACTCTCTCTGGAACGTGACCTGGCCTTGGCTCAGCGCGGTGATCTGGCGGAGGTGGAGGAGAAGCTGGTCCGCTTTGCGGAGCACGATCATCCCGATCGCTTCCTCATTCTGGAAGCTCTGGCCCAGGGATACATCAAGACCTACCGCCTTTCCCAGGCGTTGCATTGCCTGGAACTTTGGTTGAAACGCCGGCCGAATGATGTGCAAGCCCTGGTTTGGCGAGCCGAGGTGGAGCAATTGCGCTCCAGTACATCCGAAGCACTCGCGGACTACCGCCGAGTCGTCGCATTGGAGCCCGAACGAGACCAGGCTCGGCTGCGCTTGGCGGAGCTGTTGGCGACGGAGCACCAGCCTGCCGAAGCTGTGTCCCATTTCGAGCATCTTCGGCAACGCCAACCGACCAATCCCGGCGTGCTCTTGGGCCTCGCCCGTTGCCGGCATCTGCTGGGCGAATCCACGGAAGCAGCTCGGTTGTTGGACACGCTGTTGGAGCGATCCCCGGACGATGCGACCGCGTTGGGCGAACGTGGCCGGCTTTTTTTGGAAATCGGGCAATTCGGCGAAGCCGAGCGCTGGCTTCGACGGGCGGCGGACCGGGCCCCGTATGACCGCGACATCGTCTACCCCCTGTATCTTTGTCTCCAACAATCAGGCAAATCCGAAGCGGCAGAAGCTTATCGGATCAAGCTGCAAGAAATTGATGCCCAGCTGAGCCGGCTCCGCGAGCTGACCCGGCAAATCGTTCAAATGCCTCATGATCCTGCACTTCGCCATGAGGCAGGGATGATTTTCTTGACGAGCGGCCAGGCCAAGGAAGGACTTCGCTGGCTTTACAGTGCGTTGCAGGAAGACCCGCGGTACGAGCCGGCCCATCGACTCCTCGCGGATTACTATGATCGTGTCGGGAACCAAGGATTGGCCGGCTGGCATCGGCGGCAAATTCAGAATTGAAAATTGGAAATCGAAAATCAAAACTTGAGAATTGG
Organism: Gemmataceae bacterium; assembly: GCA_035295665.1. Classification (GTDB taxonomy): domain Bacteria; phylum Planctomycetota; class Planctomycetia; order Gemmatales; family Gemmataceae; genus DATGIQ01. The sequence goes on from DATGIQ010000595.1 coordinate 3,286, forward strand.
CCATGCAAGCACCACGCCATGCTTACTGTTCGGATGACCGGCCTCGCCGCAGTCTCAATTCTCAATTCTTAATGCTCTCTCTCCTGCTGGCTTTCCTCAGCGGTTGTGGCCATCCCGCCTCGCCACTTGCAATCACGCCCGAGACCGAGGAAAAGGCGTCGATTCCGGCGTTTCTGCGCGATCTGCCGCCGGAGACGGCGCAAACGCTCATCCGAAAACCCAGCGGCGAAATCGTACCCGATCTGTATCGCGATCTGACCCCGCAGTCGGGCATTGATTTCACGTACCGCAATGGTCAGGAGGCGGACCATTTTGCCATCCTCGAGTCTCTGGGCGGCGGGATCGGATTGCTCGACTATGACGGCGATGGCCTGCTGGATATTTTCATCACCGGCGGCGGCTATTTTAACGGTCCGGACCGGCAGCAAATCCAGGGGCACGGCAACCGGCTCTACAAGAACCTGGGCGGCTGGAAGTTTCGGGATGTCACCCAGGAAGTCGGCCTCGATCAACCACGGTTCTATTCGCATGGCTGCGCCGTCGCCGACTTCAACCGTGATGGCTGGCCTGACTTGCTCGTTACCGGCTGGGGCCGCGTCGTCCTCTATCGCAACGAACCCGACGGCAACGGTGGCCGGCGCTTTGTGGATTGCACTCGTGAGGCCGGCTTGACCGAACCGCTGTGGGGCACCAGCGCGGCCTGGGCGGATCTCGACGGCGATGGTTATCCAGACCTCTATATCTGCCAGTACGTCAACTGGTCCTTCGCCAATGATCCCCGTTGCACCGGCTATTCCCAGGCCATTCCCAGGGATGTCTGTCCGCCGAAATCGTTCACCGGCTTACCGCACCGGCTGTATCGAAACCTGGGAAACGGAACCTTCGCCGATGTGAGCAAGGAAGCCGGCCTGCGGCCCATCGTCGGGGAGCCGGGGAAGGAGGAAGCCGGCAAAGGTCTCGGCGTCGTGATCGTGGATGTGAACGGGGACGGCAAGCCGGACATCTATGTGGCCAACGACACCGTGGACAATTTCCTTTACATCAACCACAGCACGCCGGGCAAGCTGCGCTTCGAGGAAGTCGGTCTGCCCAGCGGCGTGGCTCGGGATGAGCGGGGCGTACCTAATGGCAGCATGGGGACCGACGCCGCCGACTACGATGGCAGCGGCCGGCCTTCGCTGTGGTGCACCAACTACGAGAATGAGATGCATGCCCTGTACCGCAACCTGGGCAAGGGCATGTTTTTCTTCAGCACGCCGGCATCCGGGATCGCGGCTATTGGCCAATCGTATGTGGGGTTTGGCACCGGCTTCCTTGACCTGGATAACCACGGCTATCCGGATTTGGCCATCGCCAATGGCCACGTCATTCGTTTTCCTGGCCCCTCCGGTGTACGGCAACGCCCGGTGCTGCTGCGGAACAAAGGCAATGGCCGATTCACGGACATCACCCGGCAAGGCGGCTCATACTTCCGTAGCGAGCATATTGGCCGCGGGCTGGCCATCGGCGATCTCGATAACGATGGCCTGCCGGATTTGGTGATCAGCCACTTGAATGAGCCGGTCGCACTGCTGCGCAATGAGGCCGCGGTAGGACATCACTGGTTGGGTATCGAGCTTCGGGGCAAAGACCATCGCGATGTAACCGGAGCCAAGCTCATCCTTGAGGTGGGCGGACGCCGGCTGACGGCGTTTAGCAAGGGTGGCGGAAGCTATCTGTCGGCGCCGGATCGGCGACATTTATTTGGTTTGGGTAAGACGGAGCGAGTCGAACGGCTCACCGTTTGCTGGCCTTGTGGACAGGAACAACAATGGGATGGCCAAGCCCTCGAGGTCGATCGCTATTGGCGCTTGCTGGAAGGGGAAGCCCAACCTGCCGAACCAGGGATTCGGCTTATACAATAACCCACTGGGTTGCCCGCAAAGTTTTCGCAGTTATGCCAAAAAACCAGGGAGTGCGAACGTCTGTACAGTAGAGCACTGGAAAAATGGCCTATTGGGGAGTTTTTTGTTGCTTTTGCGTGACATTCAGCTAATAATCATCGATGGATTGCGAGAGGCTGGAACGGAGCAGGCGACCCGACTGGAGAGCGCGATGGCTGTGCTGGGTCGATTGATCGCGTACTCGACGAAAGGCATACAGAGCTTGAAGTCCTGCGTCAGAACGATCCCGAGTCGGCGCAACCTTGAAGAGCTGCACGGGATCGTGAACCATGAGCGATGGCGCCGGTTGTTTGCGGCAACGAGTAGTCGTTGACGGGATCCAGAAAGGAGGTTCCAAATCCTCCGTCCAGGCGAACGGCCGACTTCGAGTGCTCATAGCCTGTATCTTTGTTTTCCTCTCCTGTTATTCCCGTAGTCTTTTGCACATTTGGGGGGAAGTATGTTTCGATTCAAACGTCGATCGGGTTTCACCTTGATTGAGCTGCTCGTGGTGATCGCGATCATCGCGGTGCTCATCGGTTTGCTCCTGCCCGCAATCCAGAAGGTGCGCGAGGCAGCCAACCGGATGGCGTGCAGCAACAATCTCAAGCAGCTTGGGCTGGCGGCCCACAATTATGATTCGACATTTGGAGCGCTGCCGCCGGGATATCTGGGCCCCAAGCCGATCCAGCCTCTGGATAGCACGAATCTTCCGGATAAATTCCAATCCGTGGGCGTGCTGGTCTACCTGCTCCCATACTTGGAAGCCAATAACATCTACAACGTTTTGAAAGTCAATCTCGACCGCAATGTCTACACCCTCGCCAATCCGCCCATGTCCCAGTCGGACAGCTCGGCCTGGTACAAATACGATCCGCCTCCGAAATACTACGACTGGCAGATGGCCCAGGCACAGCTGAAAGTGTTCACCTGCCCCTCGGACAATGTCTCTGATGATCCCGCCAGCACGGGCGTCGCGCCGAATGGCATTGGGATCTCGATGTGGGGTGGCATTGGAACTTCCGACCCTGCCGGTGTGACGATTGTGGTCTGGTATTTTCCTGGCCCTGCCCAGGATCCCACGAGCACGGGTTACTTCCCCAAGGGGCACACGAATTACGTTGGCGTCGCCGGAGCATTGGGATCTGCTCCCTGGGTGGCTGCCTCGGATCCGAACACTTGCCCGGCTGACTTCCCCTCGACCGGCGGTGTGAACCTCAAGCAGTACGAAGGTATCTTCACCAACCGCTCGAACAACAAGGTTGGCAGTATTCCTGACGGCACCAGCAACACGCTGATGTTCGGGGAGACCCTGGGCGGGTTTGATTCCACAACGCTGAACCTGCGGGCGCTGGTCATGTCCTGGTTTGGCGTTGGTGCTCTGCCCACGAAATTCGGTCTGGGCGTCCCCGGCCAGCCGTATGGCAATAGCTTGCCGGGAGCGGGCTGGCCCACCTTCAGCAGCAAGCATACAGGCGGTGTCCAATTCTGCTTTGCCGACGGTTCGGTCCGCTTGCTGACGTTTGGACGCACCACCGTCCGCAAGCCGAATTGCTCACCCGACTGGTACACGTTGCAGGCGCTGGCAGGAATCAAGGACGGACAGGTCGTCGCCGGCGATGCCTTGCAGTAATCCGGTCTACGCCATGTAGGAGGGATGAAGGATGAGGGATGAAAGAAATCGCTAGTCTGGCCTTTTTTTCATGCCTCATCCTTCATTCTTCATCCTTTCAGCGAACGGTTGCAATCTATCTGGGGGGGATGTCGTAATGCGCTCGCTTGCTGCGCTCTTTTTGCTGGTTGGCTTGTTTATGGGACTCGCAGGTTGTGGAGGAGGGAGCAAGAAGGTTGAAACTCCCACGGATACGGCTCCGCCACCTCCCGTGTCGAAGTCCAAGCCGCCGCCCTCTGCAACGCAAAAGTGATTGGCCAGGCAGCGTTGGCGGCTTGGTCCACAGCCCGATCTGCCCGGATTCGTCTGCTGATCCAAACCTTCGATTTTGAGATTCCCATGCTCTGCCGCATTCTT
>DATGIQ010000596.1:0-3573 GCA_035295665.1 Gemmataceae bacterium
TCGAGTTTTTGAAGCGTGAAGACGGCCCGACGGCTGTCGAATACGCGGTCATGCTGGCCCTGATCATCGTGGTCTGCATCGGCGCCATTACCACGCTGGGTAAGAACGCCAACACCACATTCACGTCGGTCGGCACCGCGATCAGCTCCTCCTCGTGAGGTTGCGTTGCGATCCACCATCGCTTAGCAGTTGGTTGGCGAGCCGCGAAGCATAGCGCTTCGCGGCTCGCCCAACGTGCGCTGGTTGTGACAGCGGGAAGCACGTCTGGCTCTCTGCGACCGGACGAGGATTGTTCCTTGGATTGTGTGGAGGTAATGTCTCATGGCCTTGTTCACGGTGGCGAACTGGCCGCTGGTGTTTCTTAGTGTTGCCATGATTGTGGCCGCGGTCATTGACGCCTGGAAGCTCAAAGTCCCCAACTGGCTGACCTTTCCCCTGATCCTTTCCGGCTGGGCGTTTGGGCTCCTCCATAACGTGGGATTGTTTGCGGAGACAGGCAGCGGCGGATTCGGGGCGAGCTTGGCCGGCACGGCGTTAGGCTTTGCCTTGCTCCTGCCAGTGTACGCCATTGGCGGCATGGGCGCAGGCGATGTCAAGATGCAGATGGGATTCGGTTCCTGGGTCGGCGCATTCTTCGGCCTCTGGGAAGGTATGAAGGTAGTTTTGTACGCCTTTTGCGCGGCAGCGATCATCGGAGGAATCCTGGCAGTCATCATGATTTTCCTCCGCCGCCAGTTCCAGCGCAATTTGCAGAATACGCGGGAGATCGTGGCCGATTTGATGAACGCGCCAGGGTTGGGCGCCATCAACGAGAAGGCGCAACAGCGGAAGTCTCGTCTGCATCTGTTGCCCTATGGCGTGCCGCTTTGTCTGGGCTTTGTCGGCTATTTGCTGTTTGTTCAGGGCTGATGCTACGCTGGCAGGCATGCGACTCGCCGGTCGTTGCCGGGTGGCAGCACCGAACCATGCCTGTCTGCGGCAGCAAGCGTTCCCAGGCCGACGAATTTGGCGCGGACTGCGGCGCCCGATTGAATAACCGAACTTGACTGAACGTTCGATTTTTCCCCTGTTTCCGTTGTAGACGCTAAAGCTGTTCTCTTAGCTACAAGCGCAAAAGTTTAAGTTAGCCGTTTCTCCCGGTCGAAATAGACGGCAGGGATCGGCGGCAATGGCTTATGCGGTAAAGATTCCCCTCTTGAGGAAAGCACCTATGAAACCCAAGACCCTGATCCTGATGATCGTGGCGGTCGGTTGCGGCCTGGCGGCCAGCTATATGACCAGCCGAGTGATTGCAGAACGCGGCAACCAATCGGACGTGGAAAAGGTGAGCGTCTTAGTGGCCCGAAAGAACCTGGCCATGGGAATTCTCATCGCCGATCCGGAAAAACTGTTCGAGGAGAAACAGTTCACCAAAGGCGAGGAACCGAAAAAGGCCATTCGTGAATTAGAAGATTTGAAAGGCCGTCGGTTGAATAAGCCTTTGACTGCGGAACAATTCGTCACCGCGGATGATTTGATTGACAAGGACAGGGACGGGCTCGCCGCCCTGATGCCGAAGGGAATGCGGGCGGTGGCTCTGAATGTCAACGCGGCCAGCATCGTTGGCGGGTTCGTCCTGCCGCACTCCCACGTGGATATCCTTTCGGTCATCACGGGGAAAGACGGCGAGAGCAGCGCCAAGATCATTCTCCAGAACATCCTCGTCCTGGCAGTCGATCAGAACTCGAATCGCCCGGATGATCGGTCGGCAATCGTGGCCAGTACCGTAACCGTGCAGGTGACGCCCGAGCAGGCCGAACGCCTTGCCCTGGCCCAGAAGATGGGCACGCTCAGCTTATCGCTGCGGTCCTTCGGCGACGATGACAAGATTTCCACCGTTGGGGCGACCCCGCAAGGCATTTTGAAGGGGGACAAAGGGGCCGACGATCAGCTCGTGGAAAATGATGTGGTCAGTCCCCGGACGCGGCTGCCCGCTTGGGCCTCCAAGGTTCCCGAAGTGCCTGCCGCCACCTCCGATGCACCAGCCGAGCCGAAGCCGGCCGAGGCGCCGCCGCCCCGCGTCGTCCACAAAATGACGATTTACAATGGCAAGATTCCGACCCAGGCGATCTTCACGATCGGCGAAACACCAGAGTTGACGAGTACGCGAATCGAGAAAAGTGAGCTGGATGGGGACCCGGCACCGAAGCCGCCGGCTCCGCCAGCCGCCCCGGACAAACCCTGATCGAGATCCCCATCGTCCGCGGCCGGTAGTTCCAGGGCAGGGACTACCGGCCACGGCCGAACGACGAAGGACGAGGAACCCAATTGTGACCGTGGGTGACGCCCCCACCCTCCACTTCCCAAGAGGTGAAAGGATGCGCCTTACCAATCACGTGCCCCAAACCGTGCTCTGGAGCTTCTTGCTGGGCGTGGCGCTCGGCGACCGTGCACTGGGCCAACAGCCGCCGCCTCCTCCGGCCAAGGAAACCAAGGGCGGCGTGCGCAGCGGGGTCTTGATCGTCCCCATCAACGGCACGCAGCGCGTGCAGATGTCGACCAAGGGACGAATTGAGAAAGTCCTCAACCCCAAGGACAGCGTCGTTCGGGTCAGCCCAGTCCTCGGCGATCCGACCTCCGTGCTAGTTACCGGACTCGACTCGGGGGTGGCACGGATCACCTTGGTCGGGGAAGGCAACCGTGAGGAGGAGATTGAGATCCTCGTCCAGTTCGACGTGGAGTATCTCCGCACGCTGCTGAACCGAGTCGTGCCCACCGCGGCTGTGCAGCCGGTTCCCGGCTCGAACGGGGCGGTCATCTTGACCGGTACGGTTGGCCGGGCGGAGGACATCGACGTCATCATGCGGACCACGACCAGCGTCGTGGGGGCTCCGGAGCGCGTCATCAACGCCATGCGTGTCGGCGGTGTGATGCAGATCCAGCTCGATACGGTGGTGGCAACGGTGAACCGCAGCGCGCTCCGCAGCATGGGCTTCAACCTCCTGCAGAGTGGTCCCAGCGCCATCTTCGGCAATGTGGTTGGGAATATTGCACCGGTTCAGACAGCCGGCACCGTGCCTCCCTCCACGTTTGCGAACAATGGTGCCGCTCCTGCCAGCGGTTCCAGCGGCGGCAGTAGTCAGACCGGGCTCATCACCGGCGGAGCCATCAACTCCGCTCCCGGAGCGGCCAATTTGTTCTTGGGTGTCGTGACCAAGAGCGGCTCGTTCTTTGGATTCCTCGAAGCACTCCGGCAAGAAGGCTTGCTGAAGCTCCTCACCGAGCCGCGGCTCGTCACTTTGAGCGGGCAGCCGGCGTCGCTTCTCTCCGGTGGTCGCCAGGCTATCCCCGAAGCGCAAGGATTGGGGACCATCAGTGTTCGCTTTGAGCCTTTTGGCACTACGCTCAATTTTCTGCCGATCGTGTTAGGCAACGGCAAAATCCATCTCGATATCCAGACCATTGTCAGTCAGCTCGATCCGACGGTGGGAACCACCATCCAAGGCACAACCGTTCCCGGCCGCTCGGAGCAATCCGCCCGCACCGTGGTAGAGATCGAGGATGGTCAAACGCTTGCCATCGGCGGCCTAATCC
>DATGIQ010000597.1:0-3427 GCA_035295665.1 Gemmataceae bacterium
TGGCGCAGCACGGGGACCGCTACGTTGTAGACCGGGACTCCGGTTCGCGTCCGTCCTTCTGGGCTGCCGTGATGGGCATGGCCGTGGAAGACAACATTGACCGCATAGCGATTCACAGGCTCTTCGAGCCGGCCCGACCCCAAAAACGGAAAGATCTCCAGGGGTTCTCCGGCGACGGTGTCCGCGATTGGCGCATAATGGAGCAAGGCAACGCGCTGGGAAGTATGCAGCCGGGCCAACGCCCCTTCCAGCTTGAGCGCTTCATCGACGGCTTCGTGGACGAAGTGCTTGATCGTTGGCTCACCCCACGGTTCCAAGGTACCGCGGCCAAAGCCACCAGCAAAGCCTTTGACGCCCGCAAAGCCAACGCCACGGACCTCACAGGCATCGCCATCCAGCACGTGGACACCCGCATCGGAGAGGATGTGCTGGAGATCGACCTGTTTTCCCGACTCATAATCGTGGTTGCCAAGTACTGCAAGGACGGGGATCTTCATTGTCGCCTTGAGTTCCTTGGTCAACGTCTGAGCTTCCTCGGGCAAGCCATAGTCGGTCAGGTCGCCGCATAACAAGCAGACATCCGCGTTCGCAGAGATCGCTGCCAACAGTTGTTGAAGCGTGCCTTGGGACGTCCGCGTACAATGGATGTCTGCGACGGCTGCCACGCGAACGCTTCCGTTCACGGTCGACATCGGCTTCCTCCTTCTGAAGTCACTGATTTTGAATACAGAGGCAAACTTCATACCAGACGGCATGCCGGTTGCTACATTTTGTTCCGCCTATTCGGGGTTGTTCAGATGGTAAGGCCACTTGGCCACTCCGATGGGGCGTTCTTTTTCCGGAACGAAAGCCCCTATGCAATCGACCATTCCCAACCCTGGCGAACTGAAAGCGGAAGTCGCAGACTTCTATCGCCAGGCACTCGTCAGTCTCACCGAGGCGAACCTACCGTTTCTCGTGGGCGGAGCGCTCGCCTTGCGTTACTACACTGGTATCATCCGCCACACGAAGGACCTGGATCTTTTCGTGCGTTTCGAAGATTCGGCGCGCCTCCTGGAGAAGCTCGCTGCCAAGGGCTACCGAACCGAGCTTACGGACCCCCAGTGGCTGGCGAAAGTGTTCTCGGACGAGCATTTTATCGATGTCATCTTCGCTTCTGGGAAGGGTCTGGGGCTGGTGGATCAGGTTTGGTTCGACCATGCCGCCGAAGGCGAACTCTTCGGGGTACCGGTCCGGTTCTGTCCGGCGGAGGAGATCATCTGGTCCAAGGCATTTATCATGGAGCGGGAACGGTACGATGGAGCGGACATTGCCCACCTGCTGCGCGCCCGGGGCCGGGACCTGGATTGGAAACGGCTCTTGCAGCATTTTGGCAGCTATTGGCGCGTGCTGTTTTCTCATCTCATTCTCCACGGATTCGTTTACCCAAGCGAACCTGCGCAGGTCCCGAGCTGGGTCCTCGCCGAGCTGCTGAGCCGCTTTCAGAATGAGCTGAACAGCTCTGCCGATTCCGAGCGTATTTGCCGGGGCCCCCTCCTCTCCCATACGCAATACCTCATCGATCTCGAACGTTGGGGTTACCAGGATGGCCGGCCACGTGCCCAGGTCACCTGAGGCAGGCGACGACAATTGGTTAGCCGGCTTACGAATCTTATCTTCATGGCGGCGCATCTAAATATCAGACAGAGCGCCGGCTTTGCCTGCGAAATACCCCGTCTGTCGTCGAGTCGGGACAGAAACTTCTGCTCATCAACGTCAATCAGCGCGAAGGAATAAAGATGTTTGAACCAAGCCATTCAACTCTGATTCACAACGAAGAAGAAAAACAGCAACACAGCCATGAGGAGATGCCGGCGATTCAGCGTGACGAGCCGCCCGAGATGGCGATCGCCCCGGAACCAGCCGTGCAAGAGAACACGGAAGCGACGGTCGCGCCCGATGCGGCTTTCAATCAGCATTCCGAAGCGGGGCGCAAGGGTGCCCGCCGGATCCACCAGCTCATTGAGCAGGGAAAGCTTTATGAACGGGAGCACGGGCTGAAGCCTGGCCGGCAACGGCTCCGTCAATTGATTCAGGAAGGGAAATTGTACGAGCAGGAACATGGACTGAAAGTTGGCAGCAAGCGAGCGCGGGAAGGACGGCGAACCCGGATTAGCCATGAGCAGCAGTTCAAGAATTTCTTGCAAGCGCTGCTTCGAGTAACGAAACCGACGTACCGCGCCCGGCTTCTGGACGTATTGCAGGCCATCGAGGGCGAAAGCAAATAGTGTAAGAACGGCACACCAGGGAGGGAATTCTGTCGATGGCCGTTCCGCTGGCTCCAAATCAAGTCGCTGCCCGCCTCGATCGTCTGCCGGTCGGTTGGTTTCACTATCGCTTTCTCACCTGGATCGCTTTGGGAGCGTGGTTCGACTATTACGACAATTTTGTCGCAGCGAGCCTCGCTGCCATTTTGCCACGGGCCGGCGTCTTGCCGCCGACGCAACCAGGCGAATGGGTTTCCCCGGTGGGTTTGTTCACGGCCACGTTGCCCTTGGGCATGTTCCTGGGTTCGCTCTTCTTCGGCATTGCCAGCGATTACCTGGGCCGGCGCTTCGCATTCGTGGCGATGCTTCTGGTCTATTCCTTGGCCACCCTGGCCGGAGGAGCCGGTTACTATCCACTTGCTGCCGCGGCCGGCACGTGGGCCGGGCTGATGCTGCTGTTCACCAGCCGGCTCATTGCCGGCGCAGGGATCGGCGCAGAAAACGTCATCATCGACGCCTATGTCAGCGAGGTGATGCCGCGGCAGATGCGTGGCCGCGCCATTGCGCTGACCCATGCCGTGGCTTTTACGGCTCTTCCGATTGCGGGCTTGCTGGCACGCCTCTTGGCACCCCAAGAATCGCCACACGGCTGGTGGTTGCTCCTGGTGATTGGCTCGGCGGGAGCACTGTTCACCTGGTATTTTCGTCGCCGGCTTCCCGAGTCGCCGCGCTGGTCTGCCACCATCGGCCGGCACGAGCAAGCCGTGGCCGCGCTGACGGCGATCGAGACCGAGGTTGAGCGGCAGACCGGTTGTGCGCTGCCGCCTGTCCACGTGCCCGCACAACCGCAGCCAGCGCGATCCCCCTGGTGGGAAATCTGGTCATCGCGGTATCGCGGGCGGACGATCATGCTCGTCGTCTTTCATCTTCTGCAAACAGTAGGTTATTACGGTTTCATGCACTGGCTTGTCGTCCTGGCGGAGCAGAAGGGACTGCAACACAACGAGGCCCTGGTCCTGTATGCTGCTGCTTCCGTGCTGGCTCCGGTGGGACCGTTGCTGGGTGCGTGGTCGTGCGAACGCTGGCAGCGGCAACGGCTCCTGGTGGTGCTGGCTCTGGCGATCGCGGCGGGACAAGTCGTGTTTGGATGCTTGCGCAGCAGCATTCTTCTCGGATTGATG
>DATGIQ010000598.1:0-3073 GCA_035295665.1 Gemmataceae bacterium
TCGCAGAACCGCGCGGTTCTGCAAACCGCCGCTAAACCCGAGGAGGATCAGCCATGCAGGATTGGGTCCTTCGGTTGCCATGGTCGACGGCGCCCGCGGCCAAGGCGGAGCTGTTGTTGTCGCATGAGTGGCTGGTGACTAATGGCCTGGGGGGATATGCTTCGGGCACGATTGCCGGCGTCGCATCGCGCCGTTACCACAGCCTGCTAATTGCCGCCCTGCCCGCACCGTTGGGCCGCCGCGTGATGCTGAATCACCTTTTGGAATGGCTCAGGCTTCCCGACGGGAGCACCGTCTTGGTCGGAGGAGAGGAACGGGCCGGCGGCGATTTGCACCTGCATGGAATGGATTACCTCACCGAGTTCCGCCTTGAACAGGGGCTGCCGGTGTGGCGCTATGAAGTCGGCCATCTCATCTTCGAAAAACGGATCGTCCTGCCGCATCGGCAAAATACCGTCCACATCAATTATCGCCTAGTTTCCGGGGACGGACCGCTCCGGCTGAAGCTGCGTCCGTCGATCCATTTTCGCCCCCACGAGGCACCGGTCAACGAGGAACACGCCGGACCGTACACGCTCACCGCGGTCGAGAACCGGTACGAGCTGTTGGCCAAGGACCCGCTGCCTCCCCTGCGCATGTTTTTGCATGGCCAGCGCGGGGCGTTCACCATTGACGGAAAGAACTTGCAGGACATCCTCTACCGGGTTGAGGAGAGCCGCGGATACGAACATTTGGGCGCCCTGTGGAGCCCGGGCTATTTCCGCGTGGACCTGGCCCAAGACATGGATGCCACACTGGTCGCTTCGACCGAATCGTGGGAGCGGATTTTGGCACTGCATCCCGGCGAGGCCTTGGCGGCGGAGCAGGAACGTCGGCGGCGGCTGCTCATGGCCGCGCACCCGGAAGTCCGCACGGGGCCGGCGTCCGAGCTGGTCTTGGCGGCCGACCAGTTCTTGATCGAACCGGCGGGCCGGGTCGAGGAGGCGGCGCGGGCTCAGGCAGCCGGCGACGAAGTGCGCACCGTCATCGCCGGCTAACATTGGTTCACCGATTGGGGGCGCGACACCATGATCAGCCTGGAAGGGCTCACCTTGGTGACCGGTCGGCAGCGGGAAGCCGGCTACATCCTCCGCACCTTCGCCCACTACATCCGTGATGGGCTCATCCCCAACATGTTTCCGGAGGGGGAAAAGGAGGGCCTCTACCACACCGCTGATGCAACCCTGTGGTTCTTCCACGCCCTCGACCGCTACCTGGCGGCCACGGAGGATCGGGAGACGCTGCGGCTGCTCTTGCCCAAGCTTCGGGATGTTGTCGAGCAGCACATCCAAGGCACGCGCTTCGGCATCGGTGTGGACCCGGCGGATGGGCTCCTCCGCCAGGGGGCGGAGGGTTACCAGCTCACCTGGATGGACGCCAAGGTGGGGGATTGGGTCGTGACCCCGCGGCGTGGGAAAGCGGTGGAGATCAACGCCCTTTGGTACAACGCCCTGCGCCTGCTGGAAGGTTGGGTGCGGAGCCAGCAAGGTGACGGCGCTGCCCGCCCGTTGGCCGAGCGGGCCGAGCAGGTGCAGCAATCCTTCAATCGGCGGTTTTGGTATGCGGACGGCGGCTATCTTTACGATGTGGTCGACGGCGAAAAGGGCGACGATCCGGCGTGCCGACCCAACCAGGTGTTCGCCATTTCGCTTCCCCATGCCGTGCTGGATCCCGAACGGTGGCCGGCGGTGTTGGGCGTGATCAGGGAGCAGCTCCTGACGCCGGTAGGGCTGCGCTCGCTGGCGCCCGGCCATCCCGATTTCAAGCCACGCTATTTCGGCGACCTGCGCGCCCGCGATGCCGCCTATCACCAGGGAACGGTGTGGGCCTGGCTCATCGGTCCCTTTATCGATGCCTGGCTCAAAGTTCATCGGGATGACCGTTACGGCGCCCGGCGATTTCTCGAAGGCTTCGTCGAGCACCTGGGCGAAGCCTGCGTCGGATCGATTAGCGAAATCTTCGACGCCGAGGAACCCTTCGTGCCCCGCGGTTGCATTGCCCAGGCGTGGAGCGTGGCAGAAGTGTTACGCTGCTGGGCCAAGACCACCAGTTGAAATCCGGGCGTACATGTCCATTTTGGCTTGGAAACAGGAAACAGGTGTCGGGAACTCTCGAATCAAAGTTCCCAACACCTGTTTCGTGTTTCTAAGCAAACCGCGGCCATTAATTCTGCGCCAGTCCCACCGCGAATAGCGTTGAATCATTGATGGCGTAGACGGTGCCATCCACTCCGATTACCGTCGGTGTATATGCCTCTCCCGTCGGACTGGTCAGTGGCATCGACTCGGTGAAGGTATTTGTCGCCAAATTCCATCGGTACAGTGTCCCGTCCTCACTATTGGCCAGGATACTGTCGGTCGCCGGGTCGACGGCCGCGGTATTGATGCACCATTCGCGCACATACGGCAGCACCGGGTCGGGGGTCACGCCGGCAATCTTCAAGACTTCCTGCATGACCGTCGCCTGGGTAATGGGATCGGTCATGGTGGCGTTGGGATCGAGCACGGCAATTTTGTTGACGCCATCGCCGCCGTCTTCTTTGTAGTTGTTATACTTCGTCATGACGAGATACGTCGACGATCCCGTGTAGGACGGCACCATGCTGGCGGGAACAATCGAGGCCGTATCGTCCCAGCCGAAGGCACCCGGAGTCTTGGTTTGCGTCAAATCGCCGCTGAAGTGCAACAGCCAGCCGCGATCATTGTTGGTGAAGGCTCCATCCACCAGGTCCAACACACCAAAGTACACATCCCCATCCGGTCCCACCGTCGGCGACGCCGTGCCCACGTCGGGTAGAGATGCCCCTGTCCCCGTGCTCGGATCCCGAAGCAAGACTTCTCCGAGCGTGTTCAGCGTCGTACTGTCCAATCGCACCAAGTATCCCGTGGAGAAGCCGCCGCTGCTGACAGCGATATAGAGACTGCTCTGGTCGTTGCTGAGGGCAGGGGCACAGTTGAGCACGACCTGAGCGATGGCGGGATCTCCGGCGGCGGTGCTGGCCGCCACCCAGGAACCATTGCCGCTGGGATCCATC